>USCL01000229.1 GCA_900553145.1 uncultured Desulfovibrio sp. | reverse complement strand
GCGGCCCGTCCGAGCAGGGTATCGCGGCGGAATCCCGCGATGCCCCGCCCTAGCGAGGCGTCCGGTGGGGAAATCCCCTCCTGTCTCATGGCATGGACGGAAGCTGCAAGGCGTCCTTCACGGGGACGGCATGCGCCGCCAGACGGACAGGCATCCCGCAAAGAACCCGCGCATGGGCGCCATCTCCAAAAAAGAATTGCAGCACAAAAAAGCCCCTCCGCCGAAAAACGGAGAGGCTTTCAATGAGGCTTCCAATGGTAATGCCGTGAAGCGGCCGCTTTCCGGCCCACCGGGCAGCCTGCGGTTACTTCTTGCCCTTCTGAGTATAGTGCAGGCCCATGGACATGGACAGATCCCGATAGAAATCAAACTCGGACCGGAGGAACGCATCGGCTTCGGCCGGGGGCAGCCAAGCCGGGATTTCATAATTCTCCTCGGCGGACTTCCGCACGGCAGGGCTCTTGAGGGCCTGCTCGGAAGCCTTCGCCAGCGTTTCCACGATGGCGTCCGGGGTATCCTTGTTCACCACGAGGACGCGCCAGCTCGTCTGCGAGAAATCGTAGCCGAGTTCCCGCAGGGTCGGGACGCCGGGCAGCATGGCGAGGCGTTCCGGCGCGAAGGTCGCCAGCGGGACGAAATCCCCGCGCTTGATGTAGCGCATGATGTCCGGCGGATGGCTGATCAGCGCATCGGTCTCGCCTATCAGGCAGTCGATGGTCCCGCGCACGGGGCCGTCCGGCTGCTCCACGAGCTGCACGTCCAGCTTGGCAAGATCCTTGATGAAATGCGTCATGCCGATCTGGAGGGAACTGGGGGCGTTGGTGATCCCGATCCGGGCCTTGCCGGGATGGGCCTTCGCATACGCCTTGAATTCCTCAAAGGTCTTGAACGGCGCATTCTTGTTCGCCACAAACAGAATCGGCAGCAACGTCGCGCGCCCCACCGCCCGGAAATCCTTGGGCGAGGCGGACGGGGCAACCATATTGGGCTTCAGGACCATCGGGCCCATCGCCGCGAAATACACGGTATAGCCGTCGGGCCCGCCGTCGAGCACCGCCTTCGCCGCCTTGCCCATCATGCCGTATTCAAAGATGAAGGGCACGCCCAAAATCTTCGACATTTCCGCATTATAGACCTTGCTCAGCGCATCATACGGCGTGGGCTCAAAAGGGTGGTATACGGTTACAGGGCGGTCCGGATACCCCGCGAACGCCATCTGGGGCACGGCGACGCAGAGCCAAAACAGGGCAAGGCAAAGAGACCGGATCTTTCTGGGCAACATGGAACTTCCTTGTCGGGAGTTGCTCGGACAAATGCGAAAAAAGCACCTCTGCCATGTCAGGGGGCGGGCTTACCACCTGTGGAGCGCGCGCAGCGTCACGAAACCCGGATTGAAGGCCACCACGCTCTCGCACAGCAAGGTATCCTGCATGCCGTAGTTCAGCTCATGCCACAGGATGACCGGCGTGCCCGGAGCGAGCCCGAAAGCGGACGCTATCCCGCTTCCCGCGCACCACGGGAGGAACGCCATCACCGTATGCGACAACGTGTCGCCCGACAGCAGGTTGATGACTTCCGTATAGGCCAGATCCTGCGTGAAGCCTTTTCCGTTCCATGAGCCGTCCGCCGCGAACACGTTGCAGGCCACAATGGCCTGAGCGCCTTCCACGAGGTGCGTCGTCCTCTGGATCTTCCACGGACGGGGGATCGTCAGCCGGACCGGCAGCGTCGGATCGTCCAAGAGGATGTCCCCGCCTCCGGCCCTCACTGGTTCCTCCCGGATCGTGCTCGCCTGATACCCCGCGTCTTCAAGCATCCGGCGGAGCCCCCGCTCCAAATCGAAACGCATCGGCGTATCGAGCACGCTGCGGTTGACGAGGTTCCCGATGCCGTGCCTTTTGGAGACGAACCCTTCGCGGCAAAGGATGCTCAACGCTTCCCGCACCGTGGCCCGGCTCACCCCCAGCAAGCGGCATAAATCCTCTTCGGAGGGGAGCCTGCGATCCGCGCCGCATTGGGCGCGGGCCAGCTCAAGGATGGCCTCCTTCACTTCCACATACAGGGGTTCCCGTTGTTCCCTAACTCGTCTGACGTCTGACGACTTTTCCATAGCTCATCCCAATGCGGCCTGTCAATGTTTTGCCTCTCCGAAAAATACGGCGGAAAGACGGGCAGTTCCTCTTTCTTGGGGAAAAAGGCTGTCATGCCATCCCATACGGTTCCGGCCATGCCCGGGCACTCTAGCAAGGCCGCTGAAGAAATGGCAAGGGCCGCCCCCTATCGGGCCTCAGCCATATGCCGGTTCGGCGGCCTGTTTTCCGAATGACGGCGCGCTCCTTTTTTGAAGCTTGACAATTTTTCGATGCCATGTTTCATGGTACAATAGGATTGAAGAACCTTCTAAAATTATTTCAATGGATTGGAGTAGTATGATCGGACCGATTGCAGACAGTGGCGCTCTTTTCGTCGGCGGGCTCGCCGGAACGCTTTTCTCCGGGCTCATCCCGAACCGCGTCAAGGAAACCCTTCCCCTCATCTTCGGCGTGATCACGCTGTGCATGGGCTCCACCCTCGTCAACAAGGCCTCCGCGCTCCCCGTCGTGGTCATGGCCCTCATCGTGGGTTCCTTCATCGGCGAACTCGTCTTTGCCGAGTCCTTCCTCGCCAAGGGTATCAGGGCGTTGTTCCGGCTTGCGAAAAGCAAGCATTGCGGCAATGAGGCGTTCATCGTCAACATCATTACCCTTGTTTCCGCCTTCTGTTTCGGCAGCATGGGCATCTTCGGCGCGATAAACGAGGGCATCACCGGGAATACGGACATCCTCCTCACCAAGGCCGTCCTCGATCTTTTCAGCGGCATCGTGTTCGGGACGCTTTTCGGGCTGCCGGTCAGCCTCATCGCCATCCCGCAGTTCGCCATCCTCGCCCTGCTCTACCTCTCCGCCTCCTTCCTCGCCCCGTATATGACGCCGGGGATGCTCAGCGACTTCACCGCCTGCGGCGGCGTCATCTTCGTCGCCACGGGGCTGCGCATGTGCGGCATCAAGATCTTTCCCGTGATCAACATGCTGCCGTCCATGCTTATCATCATGCCGCTCTCGGCGTTGTGGGCACGGTATATCGGATAAGCCCCACGCAAAGGGATACTGTCCCGGCAGGGAGTTACGCTCCTGCCGGGACAGATCCGTCATTACGGCTGCCGGATCGCATACGCTTGCCCTCCGCGATCGCACCCTACGTCCCCGCACAGGAAGCTCGCCCGGTTCTCCCTCTTGTATGGAGATCGCCAGTACGAAAGAGCAAAATCCTCCCAGTATAAGTGATTCTCCTTCTTGCATGGAGAACGTAGTCCCCTCAATTGCCGAACCACAGAGGCCTTGCCTGAGCCCTCCCCCTCCGTAAAGCTTTCCCTATCGGCTAGCCATCGCAGCCATTGCGGAATTGCGTATGAACGTGCGCGCGGCGATGCCCTGCCGGAGAACTTAATAACATCAATTTGACAAAAGTAACACTTCGCCCTATACAAAACCAACTGGCAAAGCGCTCATTGGAACCGCGGGAAGGGTAACTGGGGAGTTCCCTTCCCGCTTTTTCTTTTCATCTCAGGATGATCCCCCAAGGGGCCTCGGAGGGGCGCAACTCTGCAATCAGCGGGGGCTTGATAAAAAAGACCTCTCATTGACACCGCACGCGGTGGCCGGTATACCTCGTATTACATTTTTTATATGCGTAACACTATAGCCTGTATCTAAGAAAACAACGTGTTACGCAACAGCCCCGGCACAGTCCGGAGGATTGCGCCCCAAGGACGGCACGCCATGAACAGCGGACAACTCATAGCCTCTCTCGCACGGAAAACACTGGTATTCATCGCCATGATGTTCCTGCTGTCGCTGATCGTTTTCTACGTATCCCGGCTGACTCCCGGCGATCCGCTCCAATCTTTCTACGGCGATGCCATGCAGTCCATGACGACCTCCGAACTGGACGCCGCGCGGGAACGGCTGGGGCTGAACGGCCCCATCTGGATGCAGTACGCCAAGTGGATCGGCAACGTCATGCAGGGGGATTTCGGCATTTCCCTGAAATACAAACGCCCCGTCCTTGACGTCGTCTCCCCGCTCATCGGCAACACGCTCATGCTCGGCGGCATCGCCTATGCGCTGGTCTTTGTGCTTGCCATCGCGCTTGCCCTCTTCTGCGCCCGGTTCGAGGACACCTTCATGGATCGGTTCGTCTGCCGCATCGGCACGGTGGCCTTCTATGTGCCCGCGTTCTGGATGGGCGTGGTGCTGGTGCTCGTCTTCAGCGTCAACCTCAAGCTGCTGCCGAGCAGCGGGGCCTACGGAATCGGGAAATCCGGCGACGTGGCCGACCGGCTGCGCCACCTCGTCCTGCCGCTTGCCGTCATGGTGGCGAGCCACCTGTGGTATTACGCCTACATGATCCGCAACAAGCTGCTGGACGAGATCCGCCGCGACTACGTGCTGCTGGCCCGCGCCAAGGGGCTCGGCAGGACGCGCGTGCTGTTGAGCCACTGCCTGCGGAACGTGCTCCCCACCATCGTCAGCATCATGGCCATTTCCATCCCCCACGTCCTGAGCGGAACCTATGTGGCGGAATCCGTATTCAACTATCCGGGCATCGGCCTGCTCGCCGTATCCAGCGCCAAATACCACGACTACAACCTGCTGATGCTCATGGTCCTGATCACCGGGGCGATGGTCATGCTGAGCAGCCTCGTCGCGCAGGCGGTCAACGAAGTCATCGATCCGCGCATGAAGGCTTCGGACGGGGTCGTGTGCTGATGGACGGTTTTTCCAATGATGCCTTTACGATCGTCGGGGCCGGGTACAGGACACACCAGCCCGCCATACGGAAAAAAAGCTTCCGGGAACGGCTGAAAGGCAAGCCCGTCCTCGCAGCCGCCGTGTTTTCCGTCATCGCCCTCGGCTGCCTTTTTTCCCACCTGATCATCAACCATGATCCCGCCGAGTTCTTCCTCATGAACGTCAATGAGCCGCCGAATGCCGAATTCTGGTTCGGCACGGATTCTCTGGGGCGGGACATCTACTCGATCATCTGGTACGGCGGCCGGGCCTCCATTTTCATCGGGCTGGCGAGCGCGGCGGTCATTACCCTTATCGGGGTCGCCTACGGCTGCCTGTCGGGGATCGCTTCCGGCGTCGTGGACAGCGCCATGATGCGGGCCGTGGAGCTCCTGCAGAGCGTCCCGGTGCTGCTGTCCCTCCTGCTGATCCTTTCCCTCATGGGCAAGCAGAACGAACTCACCATCGCGCTCGTCATCGGCGTCACCGGATGGTTCGCCCTGTCCCGCATCGTGCGCAGCGAAGTCCGGCAAATCCGCAACAGCGAATACATCCTCGCCTCGCGCTGCATGGGGGCGCGGTTTCCCTTCATCATGCGCAGGCACCTCATCCCGAATTTCGTGTCGGCGATCATGTTCGTGGTCATTTCCAGCATCAGCACCAGCATGGCGATGGAAGCGACCTTGAGTTTCCTCGGCCTCGGCCTGCCTGTGGACGTGCTTTCATGGGGAAGCATGCTGGCGCTGGCCGACCGGGCGCTCCTCCTCAACTCGTGGTGGGTCATCCTCATCCCCGGGGTTTTCCTTGTGGTTACGCTGCTGAGCATCACCAGCATCGGCCATTACTTCCGAAAAAGAAGCAACCAAGGGCCAAGCAACCTGTAACCGCAGGTCGCCTTTGTGAATACAGGCAACGTACGACAATCCGAAAAGGAGAACTTCGTGAAGAGGAACGTATTGACCGCTCCGGTCTTGAAAACGGTTCGCTGGGGCCTCATGTGCCTTGCGCTCTGTCTCGCCTCCATGCCCGCCAACGCCGACGACGAGATGGCGAACACCCTTGTCTACGCCGGGGAAAACGAGGACACCATCAACCCGCTGCTCAACAACCATCAGGAATTGCCCACAATCATCTTTTCCGGCCTGATGAAGTACGACGCCAAGGGGCAGCCGGTTCCCGAACTCGCCGAGAGCTATGCCTACGACAAGGGGGCGCAC
>USCL01000228.1 GCA_900553145.1 uncultured Desulfovibrio sp. | reverse complement strand
TGCGTATTCGTTTCATCCGGCGCCGCCGAGTGCCCGGCCGAAGGGCAGGGGTATTACGCGGCCGCCAAACTGGCCGGAGAGGCCTTGTACCGGAGCCTTGCCGTGGAATTGTCCGGAAGGGGGGTCACCGCGTGCTCCCTGCGGCTGAGCTGGCTTGACGCCGGGCGCGGCGCGGCGTTTTTGGGAGGCCGGAGGGAAGCCGCCGAGAAACGGATGCCGATCGGACGGCTGGTCCGTATGGATGAAGCCGTTGAAACGTTGCTGTTTTTGCTTTCCGCTTCGGCGTCTTCGGTCAATGGCACCGTGGTGACGCTGGACGGCGGGCTCTCGGCAACGAAAACCAAGCTTTGAGGACAAAATGGATTACTTGGAAATAACGGATAAGGTGTGCGGCATCGTCGCCGACATTTTTGAATGCGATCCCCGGACGCTCTCCGGCGAAACCCGGCTCATGACGGATTTGCCCTGTGAGTCCATCGATCTGCTGGAGATCGGTGCGCGGCTGGGCCAGACGTTCCACATACTGGTGGACGACGACGTGGTTTTTCTGCGCTCCCTGCGTTACCATGTGGCGCACGGCGGAGAACCGGAAGCGGTTATCCGCCGTGAATATCCCTACCTTTCTTCAGAGCGCGTGCAAGCGCTTGCCCTTGGCCTGTCCGACCCGGATGCGGTCCCGCAGCTTTGCCTTGACGATATTGCGGCCTATGTCCGCGCGGCCTTGCCTTCGGATTGACATGAACAGGGTCGTCATCACCGGCATAGGCTGCTGTACGAGCCTCGGATGGGAGCGGGGCGGCATAGCGCGGGCGTTTGCCGAGGGGCTCCCGGCGTTCGTACGGAGCGAAGCCCTTCCGGGCTATTCCGCCTGCCCCGTTTCCGTTTTGGGGGATGATGCGGCGTACTCCCGGTTTTCGGCATGGCGGCACCGCCGTTATCTGAACCGGGGTACGGCGTTCGCCGTCTTGTCCGGCCTCCGGGCCGCGGCCTCGGCGGGGTTCGAACAGCATATGCCTCCACAGGCCTGCCTGATCGGGGCGGCTGGCCCCATGCTGGATTTCAACCGGGAGGGCGGGCTTCCTCCGGCGGATTCCGAGGCCCTCGACGCCCTGTGGCTCCTGCGGTGGCTGCCCAATACCGGAAATGCCGCCCTTGCCCGCTTCCTCGATATCCACGGGGAGGGGCTCGTCCTCGGGACGGCGTGCGCGTCCGCGTTGCAGGCGATAGGGGAAGGCTTCCGGCGCGTCCGGTACGGCCTTTCGGAAACGGTTCTGTGCGCTGCCGGGGATTCCCGCCTTTCTCCCGGCGGGATGCTCGGGTATGCCAAAGCCCATGCGCTGAGCCGGAATCCCGTTCCGCTCGAAGCGTCCCGCCCCTTTGACGAGGCCCGCGACGGTTTTGTCCCCGGTGAGGGGGGGGCCGCGTTCGTGCTCGAATCGCTGGAATCCGCGCGGGCACGCGGAGCGGCGGTGTTTGCGGAAATCCTCGGGTTCGGGGCTTCGCTGGACGGCGGGGCGCTCACGGCTCCTGATGAATCGGCCCGTTTTGCGGAGCAGGCGGTACGGGGGGCTCTCGCCGATGCCCGCCTCGCCCCTGATGCCGTGGACTGGGTTTCCGCGCACGGTACGGGGACCCTGCTCAATGACCGGAGCGAAGCCGCATTGCTGGAGAGGGTTTTTGTGCGGGCAGGGGCTTCCCCCGCGGTGACGGCCTTGAAATCGTGGATCGGGCATGGTTCCGCCGCCTGCGGGGGGATGGAACTGGCCTTGATGCTCGCCGCGTGGCAGTCCGGGCGGTTGCCGCCCATACGGAACCTGCACGCCCCCTGTTCCGGGCGCCTGCGCTTTGCCCTCTCGGCATGTCCGTTCCCCGGCCCGGTCGGTTTGTTGGAGAATTTCGGATTTGGCGGGCAAAACGCGGCCTTGCTGGTGCGGTGCGGCGATGCATGAGGCCCTCCCCGGAAACGTCCCCCAGCCTTTTGTCCTGCTGGATGCGGTGAGCGCGGCCAAGTCGGATCGGCTTACGGCGTTGCGCCGTTTCGACTCGTCCCCAGCATGGCAGGGGCTGGAGGCCGCGGCGCAGGCCGCCGCGTTGCACCAGCGGTTCCTCGCGGGGTTCTCCTGCCATGCGTTCCTGCTCTCGGTGGATGAATGCCGTTTCCCCGGGGATGCGCTCGATGGCCTGCTGGAAATCCATGCGGTTTTGCTGGGCCAGTCCTTGCGGGCGGCGGCCTATCGGGTGGATGTCTATCGGTTGGGCTTCCGATCTTTATGGGAGATGGGGAATGCGGCGAAGGCGGATGAGGTGTTTTCCGAAACGGAACGCGAGAAATGGGGGCTTCCGGCATGGTCGGTTTCCCTTGGCGTTGGCCTTGCGCCTTATGACGATACCTTTAGAAGGGATATGTTGGAACCTCGATACAGGCGGCTTTTTCAATGGTTGACGCAAAACGCACCCTCCGCGAATGCCTCGATGAGAGGCTGAAGGAAGGCCGGGCCCGGGGGCTTGAACGGCGGCCGCCTTTATTGGACATGGCGGGCGAAGGCCCTGTCGTGCACATGGGGGGCCGGGACTTCCTCAATTTCACGTTGAATGACGGGCTGGGCTTGGCCGCGTCTCCGGAATGGAGGGCTGAGGTCGGGGAGTGTTTTGCGGCGTATCCGCCGTCGGCTTCGGCGTCCCGTCTGGCGGGCGGGCGGAGCCGGATCACCGAGGAGGCGGAACAGGCGGCTGCGGCGTATTTCGGTTTTGACGAATGCCTGTTCCTGCCGAGCGGGTATCAGGGGAATCTCGCCTGCGCCATGGCGTTGATCCATGCGGGGCAGCCCGTTTTTGTGGATCGCCGGGTGCATGCCAGCATCGCGCGAGGGCTCTTATTGGGAAAAGCCGATGTGCGGACATATGCCCACGCGGATTATGGGCATCTGGAACGGCGGCTCGCTTCAGCCCCTCCCTCCGCCGTGCAGCCGCTGGTGATGACGGAATCGTTGTTCAGCATGGACGGCACGGAGCTTGATGTTTCTCGGATGGCCGGACTCCGCAACAAGCACGGCTTTTTCCTTATGGTGGATGAAGCCCATGCCGTGGGTGCGCTTGGCCCCGGAGGGCGCGGGCTGTGCGCCGGGGTGCCGGGTACGGCGGACATCGTGCTGGGGACGTTCGGCAAGTCGCTCGGGCTGTTCGGTTCGTTCCTGCTGCTTCCCAAGGGATTTGCCGCTTTTTTTGAAAGCCTTTCCTCGGCGGTCATGCACTCTACGGCCATGCCTCCGGCCCATGCCGCGGCTGTCCTCAGATTGCTGAAACGCTTGCCCCAGCTTGAAGGGGAACGCATCCGGCTTCGGGATAACGCCGCGTTTTTCCGTGCGCGTCTGGCCGGGCTTGGCATCCCCGCACGCGGAACCGCCCACATCGTCGCGGTACCCACGGGCACGGAGGCAAGGACGGCCCGCCTTGGGAACCGGCTGGAGGAAAAGGGCATACTGGCGCTGGCCGCCCGCTACCCTACGGTCCCTTACGGCGACGGGCTGCTCCGGTTCGGGCTTACCGCTTTACATACGCACGATATGTTGGAACAGACGGCCCGTGTCCTTGCGGAACTGTGGGGGTAAGGGCGCGGAAGGAAACCTTGGGGGCTGGATTGGGGACATTGCGATTACGTATGGAAAAGCAGTGACCGGAAGCTCCGCAGGGAACATACAAACGAGGGAAGGGCAAAGGGGGAAGGCCCTCCACTCGAATGTGCCGACGCGCTTGTCCTCCTTGTATGTTGCGGATACCTCCCTTTGCAAGGTTGCCGCGTTTCGGGCCAAGGCATCCAGTGGTTACCGCTCCATAACGGTATGAAGCGTAGCTGAGGATGGCCATAGGGGTATCGTTTTTCCGGCTTCCGTTTTATTCCTGAATATATTCCCCCGGCGGGCATTCATATTTCCAGAGCCGTTTTGCGGCGGCATTTGAGCAGATGAGAATAACGAACGGCTGTCCATACTCGGACGGCCGTTTATTTTTCTTTGATGATTATCAAGTGTCTTCTTTTTGTTATAAGAAAAGATCCCTTTTTATAGCTCTCATTGCTATAGGCAACAAATGCAGCAAGATACTTTGCACGGATGATAAAGTAAAAAAAGGAGAAACCGTTATAAAAGAAAAAAGGACACTTCATATCCGTCAATAATCCATGTGCACGGCCTGAAAAGAAGCCTACTGTGCGACTATATGTGTCAAGGCGCTTCTTACAGCCGTATGTGCCCCTTCACTACGGTTATTTCAGGACGTAGGGACGAAAGGACCGGATATGAAGAGAAAAAGAAACAAGGCGGGCGGCCCTCCCAAGGCATCCCGGAAGTCGTTCCGGGTGCTTCGGACGGCCAGGGCATTGGCTCTGGCGGGGCTTTTGTTGTCGGGGGCTCCGGTGACAAGTCATGCTCTGGAATTGAACCTCAACCCGATCTGGAATGTGGTGGACTCGCTGGTGGGGATTCTCGTGCCTGAAGTGGTCACGCTCACCGGGAAGACGGGGGCGTTCAATGTTGTCAGCACCACCGGCAACTATCTTCTGGGCGGGATCGGCTCGCTTACCGTTACCGGCACCGGCCAGTCCGGCGCGGTTTTGAACGTGAACAGCAACCTGCTCACCACTGACGGCCTGCTGAGTGACGGCATGGTTACCGTAGGCGGCAATTCCCCTTCCAACAAGGGCGTCATCAACGTCGGCTTGGGGAACACGCTGACGGCAGGAGGAGCGACCAACATCAACAACTTCGGCCTGATCGACGTCACGGGCAGCCTGATGGCGCAAGTCGGGCTGAACATCAACTCGGGCGGCCAGCTGACTCTGCGTCAAGGTTCCCATCTTCAGGTCGGCGCGGGGAGCAATGCGGTGCTGAATGGCGGCACGCTGTTGTTCAGCGGGCCTGATGGCCTCAGCGTCGGCAACGGCGTACTCACCAACAACCTGATCCTGCTGAAAAACGGCACATTGCTCGCGGACAAGCTCAGCCTGGCGGGGTACACCAGCAGCGCGGACATTGTGGCCAACGGCGGCGCGCTCAATGTCAACGTCAATCTGCTGGATCTCGCGGGCGTGCAGCTGAATATCGGCAACGCTTCGGCCGATCAGTCCACCACGATGACCATCAACGGCGCGAAAGACGGCGAAACCATCCCCGAGTTTTTGGGCGGCGACGTGATAGTCAAAGGCAATGCCGCCACGCACACGTTGCAGCTGGGCGCTCCCGGCTATACCGGCACCAGCAACAGCAGCTACAGCATCGCCCTTCAGGGCGGCAACGGGGTGACGGCAGCCGCCGATAAGGCGCAGCTCAAGGTGGATTACGGGAATTTTTCGGTCAACAACGTCACTGTAGGTTCATCTGACGGTGGGTACGCGGGCACAGTCACCATCAACAACTCCGGCAAATTGACGGCGACGAACACCCTGAGCATCAACGGCGGCGCGCTCCAGCCCGGGAAAGTGACCTTCGGCCCCACCACTACGGGCGGCAAGGCCAACACGCTCAAGGTGAAAAACCTCGTCGTGGGCGGCCCGCTTTCCTTCGGCGTGCTGGATATGGCGACCAACGCGGGCACAACCATCGTGGATACGGCGGTCGGCGGCAGCCTCAGCGTGGGCACGGGCGGTCAGGTCAACGTCAACAATGCAGGTTCGGTCCTCGAGTTTACTGGCGACTGGACCGTCAAGCAGGCTGATCTTTCGGCAACCGGCACGGCTGCCAACGGAAAAATCTGGCTGAACAACGGCACGCTGCTGGTGGACGGCACGTTGCATACCAACGGGGATCTCGCCACCAATGTGGGCGGCAATACCGTTGTGGGCACGACGACCACGATGGGAGCCTTGGATACGGGGGCGAATACGCTGACCCTGAACGCGGGCAAGGCGACGGCCATCCTCGGCCTGAATGGGGGGAATCTGATTTCCGGTACGGTCAAGGTAGCCGGAACCGCCACCATGGGCGATACGCTGACGCTGGGGAAAGACGGCATTTCCATGGCCGCCGGAAGTACCGGCCAAGGCACTGTTCTCCTGCAAGGGACGGGAGAGGGCAAGGCGACCCTCAATGTTGTGGGCAACGGCGTGGGCGCATCCGTCTATCAGCTCGGCAGCCTGCTGGCG
>USCL01000227.1 GCA_900553145.1 uncultured Desulfovibrio sp. | reverse complement strand
AAGGGGGGAAGAACCTTTCTCCAGAAAGGTTCTTCCCCCCTTCCCCAATCTTCCCCAATCCAACTGTTCATACTCACCACCGGAGGTTTCCATGATCCTGCTCGACAGGCCGTATGTCTCGAATCATTTCCTCAACTACCTTGAACGGAGCGGGCAACCCGTGCTGGAAACCCCGTTTACGGCGGAACTGGCCCGCGACTACGGCTTGAACCTCGTGGATGATACCGAGGCGGAGCGGCGCTGCCGGGACGGGGAGCGGCTGTACACGTCTTCCGAGAACGCGCTGGAGTGGATCCACGCGCATTTGGGCGACATGCCGGTGGCCCGCCACATCGACGCCATGAAGGACAAGGCCGCGCTGCGCCGTCTGCTGGCCGGGATGTACCCTGATTTCTTCTTCCGCGAGATCCCGGTGGGCGAACTCGGGAAGACCGACGTGAGCGGCTGGAAAAAACCGTTCATCCTCAAGCCGTCCGTGGGCTTCTTCAGCCTCGGCGTGTACACGATCACGTCCGATGACGACTGGACGGCGGCGGTGGCGGACATTGAACGTAACCTGCGCGAGAGCCGTGACCGCTTCCCCGAGAGCGTGGTCGATCAGTCGTCGTTTCTGGTCGAGGAATACATCACCGGGGAAGAGTTCGCCGTGGACGCCTATTTCGACGGCGAAGGCGAGCCGGTCATCCTGAATATCTTTACGCACCGCTTCGCGTCGCTGAGCGACGTCAGCGACCGCCTGTACTACACGGGCAAGGATGTCATCGAAGCGAACAAGGCGCGCTTCGAGGCGTTCTTCAGGAAGGTCAACGCGCTGATGGGCATCCGGGACTTCCCCGCCCATGTCGAGCTGCGGGTCGAGGGCGACCGTATCCTGCCCATCGAGTTCAACGCCATGCGCTTTGCCGGGCTGTGCACGACCGACATGGCGTATTTCGCATTCGGGATCAATACGGTGGACTGCTACCTGAACGGCTGGAAGCCGGATTTCGACGCCATCCTGCGGGGCCGGGAAGGAAAAATCTACAGCATGGTCATTCTGGACAAGCCGAAATCCCTGCCGCCGTCCTCAGCCTTCGACTATGACCGGCTGGCCGCGCACTTTGCGAAGGTGCTCGAACTGCGCAAGGTGGACGTGCCCGAATTGCCCGTCTTCGGGTTTGCCTTCACGGAAAGCGATGCGGGGCATACCGGGGAGCTGGATACGATCCTGCGATCGGATCTCACGGAATTTTTGCGCTGAGGGAAAGGCCAAACGGGCGGGCCGCCCGCCCGGGGCGGACAAAACGCCGGGTGCCCATGGAAAAGGTCAGGACGGGCAATATGGCGGTTTTGTTCGGGTCTCGCGGAGAAGAAAACTTTTTTTCCTAACTTTTTTAAAAATAAGAAAAAAAGAGCTTGACTTCCCTAGGAAACAGGGCATTGTCTACCAACGCCGCGCAGAGGGCTGATGGAGTTCATGTGCAGGCATCTTGTCTTACTTTTTTTACACAAGGTCTCTTTTTTTATGACTAAGTCTCTTTATGTTGGCAATCTCCCCTGGTCCGCTACCGAAGATGATGTTCGCGATCTTTTCGCCCCTTATGGTGAAGTGGCTTCCGTGAAGCTCGTTTCCGATCGTGAAACCGGCCGTGCCCGCGGTTTTGGTTTTGTGGAGATGGCCAGCGAAGGCGTTCAGGCCGCTGTCGAAGCGCTGGACAACTTCAGCTTCAACGGTCGCAATCTTAAGGTGAACGAAGCCCGCCCGCGCGAAGCCCGTCCTTCCTACTCCCGCTATTAATCGACGCTGATTATACGGCCCTGCACCCGAAAGGATGCAGGGCCTTTTTTTGTATGGAAAAGAGGAGCCCGCCCGCGCAGCCGCGCTTGGCGGGCTCCTCTTTGCATTGGTTTTTAGCCGTTCCGTTGAGCGGAGGGGCGGAACGATGGCCACCCGCCGCAGGGCGTTTTGATTTCTGCCTTCACGATGCCGGGACGCAAAAAAGGCCACATCATTGTGATGTGGCCTTCTTGCATTCGCTGGCGTCACCAAGGGGATTTGAACCCCTCTTAGCGACGTGAGAGGCCGCCGTCCTAACCGGATAGACGATGGTGACATTGAATCCGGTTCTGTGTCTATGCAGATTCGCCCCTTCTGTCAAGCCGTTGGAACGGGCCCATGCCAAAAAAGCGGATTTTTCGAATGTGCCGATATGATAAACAGGGAACGCGGTGAACAGGGATTCGATAAAGTTGAAAGTCTTTGAAGGGAGAGAGGGGGTACGGGGGAGGGGGAAACTTTCTGTAGAAAGTTTCCCCCTCCCCCGACTTGTTCTAAGCGATCCCCAGTACGCGGGCGGCGTTGTTGTACAGGACGTTCTCGAGCACGTCGGGCTTGAAACCGAGGGTTTCGTACAGCTTGGCGCGTTCCCAGCTGTCATAGAAGGGGTGGGCGCTGGCGAAAATGAGCTTGTCGGGGATGAGTTCGTTGCCCGCCTTGACGTAGCCGTCCGCAAAGGGCCACGTCTCATACTCGGACCATTCCATATAGACGTTGGCGTTGCGGTGGCAGACCATGCAGGCTTCCTGAACATAGGGATACCCGCCGTGGCTCATGACGATGGTGAGAGCCGGGAAGTCGCGGGCCACCTCGTCCACGCGGGCGGGGGAGGCGTCGCCCATGATCGCGCCGGGGACGCGGGTGCCGGGGCCGGTGCTGATGACTACGGGAACCTTCAGCTCGCAACACTTGGCGTAGATGGGGTAAAACTTGCGGTGATCGGCCGGGAGCTTGGCGAGGTAGGGATCGACCGATGCGCCCTTCATGCCGAATTCGTTGACCATACGGGAAAGCTCGTCGATGGCCTGCATCCCCTTGTGCGGGTCGAGCCCGGCCATGCCGTAGAATTTGCGGGGGTAGG
Organism: uncultured Desulfovibrio sp.; assembly: GCA_900553145.1. Taxonomy (GTDB): domain Bacteria; phylum Desulfobacterota; class Desulfovibrionia; order Desulfovibrionales; family Desulfovibrionaceae; genus Bilophila. The sequence goes on along the minus strand of USCL01000227.1, from coordinate 3,284 downwards.
CCTTCATCATTTCCACGACCCCCATGTTGGTGCAGGGGCAGCCGTAGGTCGTCTCCACATCGCGCCCGGTGATGACGCCGGTGATTTCATGTTCGTCCATGATTTCGACGATTTTGTCGAGCGAGGCCGACCATGCGCGATCCGGGTAGTTGAAAAAGGCGCACATATCCCCAAAGAAGGGGCTGTGGATGAGCCCGTCCACGGCGTCGGGCGTGTTGGGGCGGAAACGGAAGTCGATGGCTTTCATGAAAAAGGCTCCTTGTATGCCGGCGCCGTATGTCGGCGTCGCGTGTGAACGAAGAGGGACCACGTCTAACTGTCCCGATGTGTGCAAAAAAGCAAGATTGATGCCTGCCGCAGGAAGGGAAAAAACGGTGCTGCGGCCGGGAATGCGCCCTGAGGGAATCCGTTTTTCATGCAACGGCGGCGTGTTGCGTTGGAAAGGAAAAACCGGGGGCCATGAGGAAAGGATGGGCGCGAGCGAAAACAGGCAAGCGGCATGTGTATTTTTTCTCATTGCAAAAATGCACACTTTGCCTCGAAACGCTGTGAATTAGGCCGGTTGCCGGAGGAAGCATTGCAAGAATGCACACCCAATCCCGCAGGGCACAATACGAATCCGGATAGGGGATTTCCGAAGCTTCTTTTTATATTCAAAATGGATATGAACAATGGCACGTATGATGCTTTAAATGGGGCAACCACTTGATGAAAAAACGAACCGTCAAGATAAACATTTTGTTAGGAGGCTCCCCATGTCCCAGTGCTGCTGTTTGTCCCCTCAGGAAGAACGTCTTCAGGGAACGAAGAAAGTCAACCGCCAAGGCCGCGAACGCGTCTATAAGATCCTTGACCGCATCCAGTTCACGGTTCCCCACGTGGACATCGAGCGCGCCCGGTACTTCACGGAGTCCATGCGCCAGACCGAAGGCGAGCTGCTGACCCTGCGCTGGGCCAAGGCGCTGAAAAACGTTGCCGAAAAGATCACCGTATACATCACGCCTGACCAGCTTCTCGCGGGACGCGTGGGCCAGCTCGGACGCTACGGCATCCTGTATCCCGAAATCGACGGCGACTTCTATATTGAAGTCATGAAGGATCTGCCCAACCGCGAAAAGAGCCCCTTCCAGATCGATCCCACCGATATGAAGATCCTTATGGAAGAGATCGCCCCCTACTGGGAAGGCAAGACCTACCACGAGCATCTCAACAAGGTGCTGCCCGCCGAAATCCGCGGGGTGACCTACGACGACGAGCGCGGGCTGAAGTCCAAGTTCGTGGTGAGCGAGACTTCTTCCTACCGTTCCGCGCTCCAGTGGGTCCCCGACTATGAAAAGGTCATGAAGCGCGGCTTCATCGACATCCAGAACGAAGCCAAGGCCAAGCTGGCGGCCCTCGACCTGACCAACTCCGTGGACATCTGGGAAAAGAAGCCGTTCCTCGAAGCCATGATCATCGTGTGCGACGCCATCATGATCTGGGCGAAGCGCCACGCCCGGCTCGCCCGCGACACAGCCGCCGCGACGTCCGATCCGGCCCGCAGGCAGGAGCTGCTCCGCATGGCCGAGATTTGCGAACACGTGCCCGCCTATCCGGCCCGCGACTTCCGCGACGCCGTCCAGTGCCAATGGTTCGTGCAGATGTTCTCGCGCATCGAACAGAAGGCCAGCGCCATCATTTCCAACGGCCGCATGGACCAGTACCTCTACCCCTACTACAAGAAGGACATCGAGGAAGGCACGCTGACCCCCGGCGAAGCCAAGGAGCTGCTCGAATGCATGTGGGTCGACATGGCCCAGTTCATCGACCTGTACATCAACCCCACGGGCAACGAGTTTCAGGAAGGCTACGCGCACTGGGAAGCCGTCACCGTCGGCGGCCAGACGCCCGACGGCGAGGACGCCACCAACGAGCTGTCCTATCTGTTCCTCGAGTCCAAGCGCGAATTCCCGATGACCTATCCCGACCTCGCCGTGCGCATCCATTCGCGCACGCCCGACCGCTTCCTGTACGAGATCGCCCTGACCGTTCAGGACGGCTCCGGGTTCCCGAAGCTCATCAACGACGAGGAAGTCGTGCCCCTGAACGCCATCAAGGGGTGCCCGATCAACGAGGCGCTGGACTACGCCATCTCGGGCTGCACCGAAACCCGCATGCCGAACCGCGATACCTACACGTCCGGCTGCGTGTACATCAACTTCGCCACCGCTCTGGAAATGCTGATGAACAACGGCCGCCTGCATTATTACGGCGACGAGCTCATCGGCCTCGAAACCGGCGATCCGGCCCGCTTCCAGACGTGGGAAGAGTTTTACGACGCCTACAAGGCGCAGCATATCAACCTGCTGCACAAGGCTTTCCAGCAGCAGCACATCGTCGACCGGCTGCGCCCGCAGCACTTCGCGGCCCCGCTGTCCTCCGTGCTGCATAACCTCTGCATGAAGAACCTGCAGGATCTGCACTCCGAAAAGATCGAGGGCGGCGTCGACTATTCCTACTTTGAATTTCTCGGTTACGCGACCGTGGTGGACTCCCTCGCCGCGATCAAGAAGCTCGTTTTTGACGAGAAGCGCTTGACCATGCGGGAACTCCTCGATGCGATGAACGCGAACTTCGTGGGCTATGAGCCGATTCAGGAAATGTTGAAGAACGCCCCCTGCTACGGCAACAACGATCCCTATGCGGACAGCATCGCCAAGGACGTCGACCGGTTCACGCAGGTCGAAGCCGAAAAGAGCAGCCGGGATCGCGGCATCCACGTTGACGTCCGCTATGTGCCGATCACTTCGCACGTGCCTTTCGGCAAGATCATCGCCGCCACCCCGAACGGGCGCGTCGCCGGGTTCCCGCTGGCCGACGGTTCCTCGGCCTCCCACGGCGCCGACCACAACGGCCCGACCGCCGTCCTGCTGTCGAACTACCATTCCAAGAACTACGGCATGATCAACCGCGCTTCCCGCCTCCTGAACATCAAGCTGTCGCCCAAGTGCGTGGCGGGCGAGCAGGGCGCGAAGAAGATCATGAGCATCATCCGCACGTGGTGCGACCTGAAGCTGTGGCATCTCCAGTTCAACATCGTCAACCGTGACACCCTGATCGCCGCCCAGAAGGACCCGAACAGTTATCGCAACCTGATTGTCCGCGTGGCCGGGTACAGCGCCTACTTCTGCGACATGTCCCCCGACCTCCAGAACGACATCATCGACCGCACCGAGCACGCGGATCTGTAAAAGATTGGAGGGGGAAAGGGGAAACTTTCTGAAGAAAGTTTCCCCTTTCCCCCT
>USCL01000226.1 GCA_900553145.1 uncultured Desulfovibrio sp. | reverse complement strand
AGCGTGTTGCGCTTGGCGTCCCAGATGCGGGTGACGCGGGTGGCCTTGAAAAAGACGGAGGTGGATTCGCGGAAGACGTTGGCCTGTTTGGGGAGCTTGGCCGGGATCTCGATGGGGCCGATCTGGCTGCACGAGATGGCGAAGTTGGACGGGTCCTCGGCAAGCCCGAGCGAACCGGAAACCCCGCCGGTCTTGGCTTGGCTGATGTAGCAGGCCACCCCCGGGATGTCCGGGTCGTTGAAGGCCGAGACGCAGACCTTGTGATTGGCCCCGAGGAGTTTCCATTCCGTGGTCACACAGCCCACGTCCGAGTCGTCGGCATGGGCGAAGGACGGGAGGAGCAGGGAACAGAACAGGGCAAGGCAGGCATACGGCTTGAGCATGACGTTTTCCTTTTGGTTTAGAAATCGGGAAGGGTAATGGCTCCCGAGATGTTCTGCAGCGCGCCGGGCACGAGTTCGCAGGCGAGGGTGTATTCGCCGGGGACGCCGGGATAGGTGATGGACGGAATGGCGTGGAACCCGAACCGGCCATAATAGGCGGGATCGCCGATAAGCACGGCGGACGAATGCCCCCGCGCGGCGGCTTTGGCGAGCGCTTCGCGGATGAGGGCCGCCCCGACGCCCTTGGCGCGCCATTCGAGCGCCACCGACAACGGGGCTAGGATCAACGTGTCGAAGCAGCCGCCGCTTTCACGGATGGACGCTCCGGTCAGCATGATGTGACCGATGAGTACGCCGTTTTCTTCGGCGACAAGTTCCAGCTCGGGGATGTAGCGGCCTTTCCGCAGCTTGAGGACGAAATCCTGTTCGTCGCCGTCGGAAACCTTGGCGGTCTGAAACGCCGTCTGAACGAGGGAATAGATGACGTCGAAGTCTTCGGGCGTTGCTTGTCTGATGGTCATGAGGGGCCTCTGGGGGACGGAATGTTCGGGGTTGGGGATGGTCGGCCGGTTAGGGGCTTTTAGCTTGTAATGCGTATTATTCCAAAAGGCAATTTATGCCGGCAAAGGCCGGGAACAGGGGGAGAGATACGCATAAGAGCCTTTGAAAATGGCGTAATGGGGGGAAGGAAACGCTTTTCTTCAAAAACGGTTTCCGCCCTTTTTTGAAGAATTCCATTCTGGCCGGAGCGGCACCGGGATGTCAGCGTTCCAGAAAGCCGCCGAGTTGTTCAAGCTGCTTCTGGACGTGGGTGTCGTAGCGGGAAACGTCGCTGCGGATTTTTTGCATCACGTCAAGGAACAGGCGCAAGTGCACGGATTGGTGGAACAGGCTTTCCAAGGCGGGGGCAAAGCCGCGCTTGACCTCGAATTCGTACGCCTTGCCCAGATCTTCGCGGACTCCGGCGAGTTCCTGCCGCAGGGCTTCGCACACCCGGTCGGCGTATTCCTCGGCTTCGCGGCGGCGCTTGTCGAGGAAGGCGGCCTTGCGCTTGTCCTCACGCCCGAGGTGATAGAGCAGGCCAGCCGTCCCGGCCACGGCCGCGAACACGGCCGCTGCAAAGGGGCTCGCCGCCGCCAGCGCGATAATGTTGCCGGCGGTAACAAGAATCGAGATCGGCCCGAGGGCGGTGAGGCGGCCCACGGTGAGCCCGGTGGTGAACACCGCGAGGTTCTTCATGTGCCGGTGCGTCTGCACGAGGAAATGCGTGGCCGTCGAAGACCCTCCGCCCACTTCGCCCGGGTCGTCCTGCAGCCCGTCGATATTGGAACTCAGGCGGGCGAGGCATTCCTGCGAAAATTCGTCCATGCGCGCGGAAAAGAGGCGGAGCTTGTCTTCCCACGTATGGAGGATGCCGCGCTGCTCGTCGAGGAACTCGTCCACGGCGCGCCGGGCAATGGCGCGGGCCTCGGCGGCGTCGAATTCCTTCCATACGGAGTCTTTGGCGAACTGGTGCCCGAGATCCGCCACCTTGCGGTTTACGGCGTCCATGAGCCGCAACACCAGCGTTTCGTGGAATTTCTTCAGCGCCTTGTCCGTGGATTCGTCCCACGCGTCCAGATCCTTGGCGGCGGCGTTCACGACCTGCCGGGCCTGTTCCAGCGAGGAGAGGGCGGAGGCGGAAAGCTGCTTGGCGTGCGCGTCCAGCATGCCGAGGAGTTCCGGGTTCGGGAGGGATTCGCGGTATTCCTGCACATGCTGGCGGAGCCGTTCGCGGGCCGAGTCGGTAATCCGGGAGTAGGCTTCCGTGATCTTGTGGCGGTATGCCTCCTTGCCCGCGTCCCTGTCCATGATTTCCCGCAGGAGGGCGAGGAGCTGTTCCAGTTCCCCGCAGCCGGATACGGAACGCGACACTTTGGACAGCGTTTCCGAAAAGGCGGCCTTGCCCCGGCAGCGTTCCTCGACGGCCTGCCGCGTATTGAGGGCCACGACCCCGGCGAGTTCCACGTGGCCGGAACTCCGGCAGGCCTCGCGCAGCACGGTGCGCGCCTGTTCGCGGGCCGCTTCGAGGCTGGCGGCGCTGTTCAGGCGGTCGATGTTGGTCAGCACGCCGATGATGCTGACCGTGCGCCCGCTGCGGGCCAGCTTGCGGAGCAGGGACAGTTCGGAGTTGGAGCCCGGATCGCGGGCGTCCATGACGAAAATGACGCAGTCGGCCTCGAGGCTTTCCTCGTAGGAGAGGTAGTCATGAAACTGATCGGTATCATTGAGGCCGGGGGTGTCCACGAGCACGACGCCCGCCCGGAGCGTATCCAGCGGCAGGCCGACGCTGACGCGGGCCACGAATCCGGCGAACCGCCCCTCAAGGCTGATGTAGTCGGACAGGTCGTCCCAGCAGGTGATGCCCGAGAGGAGCTTGCCGGGGATGAACGTGCCGTCGGCCACGCCCTTGCGGATCTGCTCGATCTTTCGGGTGAGCAGGAGGTTGTCCTGCTCGTTTTCGAGATAGTCCTCAAGCCGGGCGAACTGGCTGGAGTCGAGGAAGCGCACGCTGTAGTCCGGGGCGTGCGCGTATTTGAATTCCACCACGGTGGCGGTTTCCGGCGTGGACTCGCGCACCGGGGACAGCTCCTGCCCGATGACGGCGTTGATGAGCGAGCTCTTGCCGCGCTTGCGTTCGCCCACGATGACGATCTTGAACGGCTGGAGGCGCAGCATCTTGCGGAAAACATACAGTTCCTCGCGCAGGTCCATGTCGTCGAGGGTCCACGCGATGCGGTCGAGGGCATTGGCGAAGCGTTCCATGTCGGCGTTGAACTGGCTTGTCTCCGGCGCGAACCAGCCCGCGATGTCCTTGCGCGAGGGCAGGACGTTGGCCGCTTTGCGGTACAGTTCGCCGAGGCTTTCCCCGACGTTGAGCCCGAGGCCGATGCCCCGGCCCGCGCTGCGCTCGAGGCGGGACTTGCGGAACGCCCATTCGATGTCGTTGACGAGCGACCGCGCTTTTTCGTCAATCCGCTCCTCCTGCCCCCCGATGCGGGACAGGGCTTTCAGCATGGTGTCCACGAAGGTTGAGGAGACTTTTTGGGCGTCGGCCTGATTCGCCATGTCCCGGGCGATGTCGGCGGGATCGGACGGCGGGTTCAGGAGCGCGTAGTGGAGCTTGGCCTGCAGTTCTGCGTGCAGGGCGCGTTCCCCGAAAATGGCCTGCGCCGCCTCCTGCACAAGCTGGTACTCCCGGTAGGTGAGCATGTCGTCCGTGGTGGCGACCGCCGCGAGCAGGAGCAGGATGCGGTCGTTGAAGGAGTCGCCGGGGATCGGCTGGATGGGTTGGGGGAGCATGGACAGCATGGAGGCTGAGGTGGGACGGGAGGACATGGGGGAAGCTCCTTTGCTGGTCGGTAAACGGCCCGTACTTTTTAAACCTAGCCGTAACGCCCTTTTTTTTCAATGGCTGCGGGAACCGCCCCGCCGGGCTCTAATCGCCTTGACTGGAATGGGATCAGCTTTACATATGATCAGTTAAGGCCGCGTGAAGAGTGAGGGCGGCCTTGCGCGCATCGACAGGCGTGTTCAGAGGAGGCTAAAGTATGAGTGTTGAATATAAGGATTATTACAAAATATTGGGTGTGGGGCGCGAAGCTTCCAAGGATGAAATCGCAAAAGCCTTCAAGAAGCTCGCCCGCAAGTACCACCCGGATCTCAACCCCGGAAACAAGGAATCCGAGGAAAAGTTCAAGGAAATAAACGAAGCGTACGAAGTTCTCAAAGACGAGCAGAAGCGGAAAATGTATGACCAGCTGGGCCCCAACTGGCAGCAGGGGCAGCAGTTCGGCGGCAACCCGTTCGGCGGGGGCAGCCCCCACGGCGGCGGTACGCGCTTTACGTTCAACGGGCAGGAGTTCGGCGGCCAAGGCTTCGACGGCTCCGGCTTCAGCGACTTTTTCGAGACCCTGTTCGGCAGCCGGCAGGGCGGGAACTTCGGCGGCGGCTCGTTCGGCGGCTATGCGTCCCGTCCGCAGCGCGGCCGGGATATCGAGGCCGACATCTCCATTTCGCTTGAGGACGCCGTAAAGGGCGGCGAGCGCAGCATTTCGCTTGAGGGCGGGGACGGCCCCAAGACCCTCAAGGTGAACATCCCCGCCGGGGTCAAGGACGGCGCCAAGCTCCGCCTTGCCGGGCAGGGCTACGATTCGCCCAACGGCGGGCCGAAGGGCGATCTGTATCTGCGTATCCGGTTCGCGCCGCATTCGCTGTTCCATGTGGACGGCACGGATCTCGTCTATGACCTGCGGCTTGAGCCGTGGGAGGCCGTGCTTGGGGCCAAGGTCAAAGTCCCCACCCTTGACGGGAACGTCGAGCTTTCCATTCCCGCCGGGACCGGAAGCGGGAAGAAGATGCGTTTGCGCGGCAAGGGCCTCGGCCCGGCAAGTTCGCGCGGCGACCTGTATGTGCGGGTCGGCATCGACGCGCCGAAGGATCTCACGCCGAAGCAGCGTGAACTGTGGGAAGCCCTCGCGGCGGAGAAATAACGCCGCGCTCCGTTTTTGAAGGACAACGTCAGGGGAGATGATCGTATGGAACTTTCGCAGAATACAAAGGATGTGCCGAGCCGTTCGACCCTTATCGTCTGGGGCGAATTTCTGGAACTGACCGGGACGACCCCGGACCGCCTTTCCGAGCTGATGGATATCGGGTGGCTCAAACCCACGCGCACGGCGGAAGCCGCACTGCTGTTCCGGCAGGAGGACGTCTACCGCCTCCGCAAGCTTGAACGCCTGTGCGGCGATTTTGAACTGCACACGCTCGGAGGCTCCATAGTAATGGACCTTCTCGACCGCATCGCAACGTTAGAATTGCGTATCCGCGAGTTGACAGAGCGTTAGAGCGCCTTATTGTTTGAGGGAAAGCGATAGTAATATCCCTTTTGCAGTCTTGTGGCGTCCCGGATGTCTTGTTTCTGGACGCCGCTGCTGCGTTACAACGCAATAGAGGTGAACCATTATGGATATCAACAGATTTACCGAAAAATCCCGTGAAGCGCTGACCACGGCGCAGGGGCTCGCCGCCCAGTACGGTCATCAGGAAGTGGACGCCGAACACTTGGCGCTCGCTCTGGTGAATCAGGAAGACGGCTTTGTCCCCCGTGTCTTGGAGCGCGTCGGCGTCGCCCCGAAGGCGCTGGCCACGGCGCTGGAGGCGGCTCTGAAGAAGCGGCCTTCCGTGCGCGGGCCGGGCGCGGAAATGGGCACGATCACGATTTCGCAGCGGGTCGCCAAGGCTATCGCCAATGCCGAGGCCCTCGCCAAGCGTCTGCGTGACGAGTACGTCAGCGTGGAGCATATTTTTGCCGAACTGCTGCGCGAACCCGCCTCCACAGGGCTTGGTCAGGTCGCGGCGGATGCCGGCTTGTCCGCCGATAAGTTCACCGAGACGATGATGGCCGTCCGCGGCCCGCACCGCGTGACCTCCGCCAACCCCGAGGAGAGCTACGAGGCGCTCAGCAAATATGGGCGCAACCTCGTCGAAGCCGCCAGCAAGGGCAAGCTTGACCCGGTGATCGGCCGTGACGCGGAAATCCGCCGCGTCATCCGCATCCTGTCGCGCCGCACGAAGAACAACCCCGTGCTCATCGGCGAGGCGGGCGTGGGCAAGACCGCCATCGCGGAAGGCCTCGCCTACCGCATCGTCAAGGGCGACGTGCCGGAAGGGCTCAAGAACAAGACCATTTTCGCGCTGGATATGGGCGCGCTCATCGCGGGCGCCAAGTACCGCGGCGAGTTTGAGGAGCGGCTGAAGGCCGTTCTCAACGAGGTCA
>USCL01000225.1 GCA_900553145.1 uncultured Desulfovibrio sp. | reverse complement strand
TATACTATCAAAAGATCCTTTGCGCGGTTAAAAGTGCGCCTGCCTTCGTGGCCGGATATTGCCGGTACGCCCGCGATGACGGATTCCCAGCCTCTGCCGCATCAGCCGTTTTTTGGATACGGCCATTAAAAAGACCTGCGCCGTTCGTTTCCAAACGGCGCAGGCCTTAGGCCCATGAAGGCGGGAAAGATAATGTAACCATTCGCCTTTCAATACCAATCTTTCCAGCGGATATCATCGGTGGACGGGCATGAAGCTATCAGCCGCCTTGCCGTCCCGGCCCGCCGCCTCCCTTCACCAATGCCTACTCCTCTTCGCTCACGCTTTCCTCAGCCCTCGCGAAACGGCGCAGTTCCGCCCAGAGGGCGTCGACGCCGCGCATGTCCTTGGAGGAAACGGGAAGGGGCATGACGCCGTTGAGCAGGCGGCTCCATTCCTGCTGGCGTTTGCTGCGCTCGACCTGCGTGCATTTGTCGGCCTTGGTCAATACCGGCAGGAGCGGGATGCCGTGCCCGCGCGCGAAGTCCGCGAGATCCCGGTCCAAAACCTGAGGCGGTATCCGGCAGTCGAGCAGCAGGGCTAAGGCCTTGAGGGTGGGGGTATTCGTGAGGTAGTATTCGATGAGCTTCGCCCAGCTCTTGCGCTCTTCCTGCGAGCACTTCGCATAGCCGTAGCCCGGAAGATCGACCAGAGAAAAGCCGTCGGGAGCCACCCGGTAGAAATTGATGGAGCGCGTCTTGCCCGGCGTCGCGCTGATCTTGGCGAGCTGCTTGCGGCGGGCGAGCGCGTTGACGAGGGACGACTTCCCCACATTGGAACGCCCGGCAAGCGCGATCTGCGCCTCCTGACGCTGTTCGAGCACGGAAAGCTGCTCCTGAAGCTGCTGCTTATTGAACGTCGTCGCCTCAAGGGTCAGCGTGGGGGGAGTCTCTTTCATCATGCGGGAACCTCCGGTGTATGTTGACAAGCGCGGCTTGATGTTCGACAATATCAAGTTGCAGTGGCAAGGCTATCCTGCCGCAGCGCGAAAAGCAATCGCGGCAGCCGCCCGATTGCGCCGGATAAGGGACAAGCGGGGGGCGTGGACCACTCCCTTGGTACGTATTTTATATTCAGCACTGTTTTTTTGGAGGCAGCATGTATTCTACCACGGATTTCCGCAAGGGGCTTAAAATCGAAATCGACGGGACTCCCTTCGAAATCATCGAATTTCAACACTTCAAGCCCGGTAAAGGCGGAGCTATGGTGCGTACCAAGCTGCGTAACATCCTCAACGGCCGAGTGCTGGACAACACCTTCCGTTCCGGTGAAAAGGTCGAGCGCCCGAACCTCGAATCCCGCGACATGCAGTTCCTGTATCATGAAGGCGACCAGCTCGTGTTCATGGACATGACCACCTATGATCAGATGCATATGCCCGCCGAAGCCACCGACGGCAAGGCCAGCTACCTCAAGGACGGCCAGGAATGCCGCGTGCTGCTCTACAACGAAAAGCCGCTGGACATCGAAATCCCCGCGTCCCTCGTCCTTGAAGTCACCAATACCGAACCCGGCGCCAAGGGCGACACGGTGAGCAACGTCACCAAGCCCGCCACCCTCGAAACCGGCGTCGTCATCCAGGTGCCGATTTTCGTGAACATCGGCGACCGCGTCAAGGTCGACACCCGCACCAACGGCTACCTCGGCCGCGAATAATGCCTTTTCCCGGCCCGGGATACCGTTTCCGGGCCGGATATCCCCGCTTTACGAACACACTCGCCTTCTATTCCTATCATGCAGACAAAACGGAGAGCGCCGGAGGAGGTTGCCATTACGGACGGACGCAAGATCGCCCGGGAACTGTTTGGGCTTTTTCTTATTTTCTGGGGATTGCTGGTGCTCTTGAGCCTGGTGTCCTTTGATCAGAACGACCCCAGCATCAACCATGCCGTGAGCAACCCTGCAATCGTCAAGAATTACGCCGGGCTCTTCGGCGCGTACCTCAGCGGGCTTCTGGTCGACATTTTCGGCTTCGCCGCCTTGGTGTGGCCCCTCGTGTTCCTCGCGTGGGGGGCGGGCTGCGTCTCCACATGGTTCACCATGCCGTGGTGGCGCTGGTTCGGCTTCACCCTTCTGGCGGCTTGCCTCATTTCCCTTGGCGCGGCATGGAACCTCGGCATCGGCGACGTCCGGGGGGGCGGCATGCTCGGCATGACCCTCTATACCCAGTTCACGACGCTGTTCAGCCCGGTGGGGTCTTCCCTGATCTGGTTGTTCCTGCTGTTCATTTCCCTTGAAATGGCGTTCGGCATCGCGTGGCTCGCGCTTATCCGCAACGGGTGGGCCTTGCTCAAGGAGCAACTGAGCGGCACGCCTTTCTCCCTTGACGACCTGCCGGAACGCCTCTCCAAGGTGTCCATGCCCAAGGTCGCCCTGCCCAAGATCGGATTGCCCCACAAGGAGAAAAAAACGGAAGGGGAAACGCCCGCCGACGTGATCGCGCTGTTCGACATCCATGACGAAGAGGAAAGGCCCGCGCCCAAGCGCGAGGAGCCGCTCAGCATGGATCCGCCGCTGTCCATGACGCCCGAAAGGCCCGCCGCGCCGGATAAGGACGCGGAAGGCCCGTTCAAGCTCTGGGAACCGCCGTCCGAACAGGAAGCCTTCGATTTTCAGCCGGAAGATCCGCGCCCGGGGACAGGGGCGGTGACATTTGCGCCGCAGGTAAACCTCCATCTGGCATCCCCGGCGGATGCCGCCGGCAAGGCCGTCAACCTCCTTGCCGGGGAGAACCCCTTGCTGGCCCTGACCATCCCCGAAGCCCAGCCCGCCCCCGTGCCGCCTCAGGCCGAACCGCAAGCCCCGGTTCACCCCGCGCAGCCATACCCTGCGGAACCGCAGCAGACGGCATCCCCCGCCCCGGCACAGCCGCGGGACGCTACCTTCACGTTCGCGCCGCAGCAGGATGCCGCGCAGGCCGATCCTTGGCGGAATGCCGCGCAGCCAGCACAAACCGTAGCGCAACCGGCCGCCCCGTCCGCGCCTGTCCAGCCGCACATGCAAACGGCGGCACCAGCGCAGGCGGCTGCCCAGATGGCGGCACAGGCCTCCGCCCAGACGCAGCCCCGTATCGACGCGCCCGTGGGAACCATCCCCGCCGCGCCGAAACCGGCCCTGCGCAAGCGCGCCTACCCCATGCCTTCGCTGGAGCTGCTCCAGCAGCCGCAGCAGAGCGATTCCCTGCCTTCCCGGGAAGTGCTGGAGGAACAGAGCGCGGGCCTGATGAACTGCCTTACCGAATTCAACATTCAGGGTGAACTGGTGCGCGTGACGCCCGGCCCGGTGATCACCCTGTTCGAAATCCGCCCCGCCCCGGGCGTCCGCGTGGGCCGGTTCACCAACCTGACCGACGACCTCGCCCGCAGCCTCAAGGCCGAAGCCATCCGCATTCAGGCCCCCGTGCCGGGATGCGACACCGTGGGCGTGGAAATCCCCAACCTGAACCGCTCCACCGTCAACTTCCGCGAGCTGATCCAGTCGGAGGCCTTCCAGAGTGCGCCGTCCCTGCTGACGATGGCCCTCGGCAAGGACATCGAAGGACGCCCCGCCGTCCGGGATCTCGCCACCATGCCCCACGTGCTCGTCGCCGGTACCACGGGCTCGGGCAAAAGCGTGTGCCTCAACTCCGTTCTGGTGAGCTTCCTCTACAAGGCCTCGCCGGATGAGGTGAAGCTCATGATGATCGATCCCAAGCGCGTGGAAATGGCGATGTATGCGGATCTGCCGCACCTCGTCCATCCGGTGGTGACGGAAACCTCCCTCGCCAAGACGGCGCTCGAATGGGCCGTGGCCGAAATGGACAGCCGTTACGACTGCCTCGCCAAGTTCGGCGTCAAGAACATCAAGGATTACAACAAGAAACTCTCTTCGTTCGGCGACGAGAAGCCGCAGGAGTATGCGGACCTCAAGCCCATGCCCTATCTCGTCATCGTCATCGACGAGTTGGCGGACCTGATGCTGACGGCGGGCAAGGACGTGGAAGGCTGCCTCGTGCGCCTCGCCCAGCTTGCCCGCGCCGCGGGCATCCACCTCATCGTGGCGACGCAGCGCCCGAGCGTGGACGTGGTGACGGGGCTCATCAAGGCGAACTTCCCCTGCCGCGTCTCGTTTCAGGTCGCCAACAAATACGACTCGCGCACCATCCTCGACACGGCCGGGGCCGAGCAGCTCCTCGGCAAGGGCGACATGCTGTACAAGCCCACGGGCGGCAAGCTCCAGCGCCTGCACGGCCCCTTCGTCACCGACGACGAGGTGCAGGCCGTGGTCGATCACTGGAAGCGCCAGTGCGCGCCGCAATACGAGGTCGATTTCACCGAATGGGGCACGTCCCTCGCGGAAAACGCCAAGGCGGCCTCCGCCCCGGCTTCCGGGCCCGGCAGTTCGGACGAGGAATCCCTGTACGCCGAGGCCGTGTCCTTCGTGCAGGAACAGGGCCGCATGTCCATTTCCCTGCTCCAGCGGCGTTTCCGCATCGGCTTCAACAAGGCCGCGCGCTTCGTCGAGCGCATGGAGGAGGAAGGCATCCTGCCGCCCGCTTCCCGCGCCAACAAGGCCCGGAATGTGCGGATGGATTGATTTTTGAGCCGGGGGAAGGCGTTGCGCACAGCAACGCCCTCTCCCGCCCCCTTGCCCGTAACCATTGGCGGGAAGGGGGAAAAGCCGCGCGGCGGGCCAGCTTTCCTTTGTAGGGAAGGGGAACGCGCGCACGAGGGGTTATCCCCCAAAAGGGCTTGGGCGGGATTCCCGGCTCACGGCGGCGTATGGCCCGCCGTTTGTTGAGACAAGACAGTTGATGCGTTCCGTATAGAACACTCTTTTTCAGGAGATCATCATGCGTTTCCCGATCCTTCTCGCCTGCGCGGCGGCCCTGCTGCTCATCAGCGCGGGCGCTTCGCACGCGGCGGCTCCCGCCATTACGGGAGAGATGCAGAAAAAATATGAGGCGATGCAATCCTTTACCGCGGAGTTTACCCAGCGCCTCGTCCATCAGGAAAGCGGTTCCGAGGAAACCCGTCAGGGCACCCTCGCCTTCCAGAAACCGCTCCGGGTCCGCTGGGAGACCAAAGCTCCCCATGCGGAGCTGCTGGTCATCACGGACAAGGAAGTTTGGGACTACCTGCCCGACGAGGAACTGGCCTATCAGTATCCGCCGGAAGTGGTCCGCGACTCACGCTCCATCATTCAGGTCATCACCGGCCAGAGCCGCCTCGACAAGGATTTCACCGTCGAGGCCGAGCCGGACGACAACGGACTGGCCGTGCTCCGGCTCTACCCCAAGGATCCTTCCCCGCAGCTTGTGGAGGCGCTCCTCTGGGTGGACAAGGGCACGAAATTGATCAAGAAGGCGCAGATTCTGGACTTCTACGGCAATACCAATGAAGTGACCCTGACCTCGCTGACGCCCGACGCGTCCATCAAGGCCGGTACCTTCCAGTTCACGCCTCCTCAGGGCATCACCGTGGAGAACCTGATGGATCAGGCCGCTCCCGAACGCCCACTGCTGCAATAACGCCCTAGCCTTGCGAGGTGTCCATGTCCATCGGCTCCCGGACGCATGAGGAATTCATGGAGGAGGCCCGTGCCTTTCACGGGTATCCCGCTCCCGGCCTGATCATCGGCGGCTACATGGTGGAGCTTGCCAAGCGCCACATGCCGGATGGCGTCCTGTACGACGCCATCAGCGAAACGGCCCACTGCCTTCCCGACGCCGTGCAGCTGCTTACGCCCTGCACGTTCGGCAACGGCTGGCTCCGCGTCCTGCCCTTCGGCATCTACGCGGTGACCCTGTATGACAAGGCGACCGGGGAAGGCGTCCGCGTCGAGCTCGACAACGACAAGCTGGAGCCCTACGACGCCATCCGGAGCTGGTTCCTCAAGGAACGCCCCAAGAAGGAGCAGGACACCGAACGCCTGCAGGCCCAGATCAAGGAAGCGGGCGAATCGATCCTGTCGTTCAGCAAGGTGCGCATCCGTCAGGACATGCTCGGGCACCGCTCGTTCGGCGCGATCACCCGCTGCCCGCTCTGCGGCTCCTGCTACCCCTCCTCCTACGGGGGGATCTGCCGATCCTGCCAAGGCCAGTCCCCGTATGAGGACGGCCCCGGCTTCGCCCTGTCGCGGCAGCCCCGCATGCCCGCGCCCGTCCCGATCCCGGTCGAGGAGGCC
>USCL01000224.1 GCA_900553145.1 uncultured Desulfovibrio sp. | reverse complement strand
GGGGGTCGGGGAGGGGAAGAGGGGGCTTTCTGGAGAAAGTTCCCTCTTCCCCTCCCCGATTTTCCACCCCGCACAAAAGAGCAGCGCCCCGGAGGAGGAGACGGGGCGCTGCATGGGAAGGAGGAGGATACGGTTTCTGTAAGGAGGAGGATGACTTTGCCATTGAACGGACAGACTCAGCTAGGCACCTGTGAAACGGTCAGGTGGAACCGGTCGTTCAAAATCGTAGAGGCTCTCGTATATGTAAACGGCTGTGCCGATTATTGTTTCCCCTGACTGGATGGGAGTCAGGGTTTTTCGCCGCCGGAAAGGGAGACTGACCGGCGGCTGGAGGGGGGCTTGTTATTCGCTCGCGGGAGCATCCGCTCCGGGCTGAGGGCCGTCTGGCATGACGGTCATCCCTGTTGCGGGGCATCGGCGGGGCCGTTCAACCTGGCACCCCTGCCCCTTACCTTGAAAAATATTGATGCCGACTTCCTTGGCGATCCTGTCGACCATCACGCCGCGTTCTTTGGCGAATTCGTTGCGGAGCGCCACGAGCTCTTCCGTTGCCTTGCCGATGGCCTTCGGGTCCGGAGTGGGGCTGTTGCCGAGCGTGCGCAGCTCGATATACTTGGCCGCGAGCTTATCCCGCAACGGCGCGGTCTTGTCGGCGAACTCCTTCATGATGGCATCGTACTGCGCCTTCTTTTCCGGCGTAAGCGCCTGATAGATGCAGTCCTGATACGACCTCTGCTGTCTCCAGTGGCCGTCGTGACCGTCGTGAGGCGCTGCCAGCGCCTGCCCGGCAATCCCGCCCACCGCGATGAAGGCGGCAAGTGCTACGGCGATAGAGGCTTTATTGAGGCTCATTGAGGTTCTCCTGAAAGGTTGTGTTCGTCACTCTTGCCTGAACATATAGCAACGCCCGTGCCAAACATGTTAACTATTCGATTTTATATGTAATCATCAATATAACACTTCTGGCGGGCTTCCCGTTGTTCCGAAAAGCTGTATAAAATCTGTACACGCATATTTGACAGTGTATAAGAATCGCACAGGGAAAAGGGCGGATGCGCGGGTATGGCTAAAAAAAAGACAGCCATGCTCTTGTTCAGGAGCACGGCTGCCGTGGAAGCCGGGGGATGGGATCACTCCACGCTTTGTTCGTTGAGGATCTGCGGGTTCAGGTTTTCCACCTTGGTGCCGCGTACGCGGGCGCCCCAGCCGGGATTGAATCCGGCGAGTTTTTCCATTTGGGCGGAAATGCGCTGCAATTCCCGGATAGCCTCGGTGCGCAGCCGGATAAGCTTGCGACCGATGACGGCCAGAGCGTCGGGAGGCGTGTCGGACGCGAATGAAAGGTTATGAAGTTCCACAAGCGTTTGGCGGAGTTGGATATGAATGACCGTAAGATAAGGCTCGGCCTCGCGCATGATGGCGAGCGCGGCCTGCTGCTGTTCGGGGGTCAGGTTTGCGGGCAGCGGCATGGCGAACAGGCGGCTTTCGAACCGGCTGGTGTCATGGTTCCGCTGCGGGGCAAGGGCCGGGCATTTGGAAGGCGTATCCGGAGAAAAACCGGGAAAGGCTTCCGGCATCTGGGAAGCTGGAGAACCTTCGGGAGCCTGCCGCGCCTGTCCTTCCTGAACGCCGGAAGAGGCGCCTGTGGCGAAAGCCTTGCCCGGAACGCTCCAGACAGATAGCGCAACCCCCAGTATAATCAGGCGAAACAGCGGCAGACAGAATCTGTTTTCTGTATATATCTGCATGAAGCCCCTTTCGCTTTTTGGGTGGCAATGAAGTATAGGTATGGTCAGGAAGCTTCCTGAGCCAGAATCTGCACAGTATGACATGTACGTGAGCTTTGAAGGGCTCGTCAATAGCCGAAAAATTTGCAAAAAGCATACCACGCTTCCGGGCGCCTGAACGCCGCCGGACCGCCCGGCGCCGGAGGGTTGGAGCGTTTCTTGCTTCGTTCCAGCGTTGTTGTATGCCCCTTGCCTGAAAGGAATAGCCGCATCCATGCAGACGACAGGACTTTTTTCTTCCTCCCCGCAGCAGGCCAACGTCCGCGGCGGAAGCTCGCTCCTCGGGACGCTCGGCGCCGCGCTGGTGCTTGTTTTTGGCGTCGTGCTCCTCACGGGGCTTTCGCTCGACCGCACGCAGACGGCGATGGTCCGCTTTCTCGCGGAGAAAGGCGTGGCGCTGGTCACGGCGCTGGAAAGCGGCGTCCGCTCCGGCACCCGGTCGCGGACGGGCATCCGGCTGCAGTATCTCGTCGAGGAATTGGCGGATCGGCCCGACGTGCGTTTCATCGCCGTGACCATGCCGGACGGCACCATCCTCGCGCACAGTAACCCCGCGCGCGTGGGGGAGGTGCTGAGCACCCACGGCGGCAGGGAGCTCGGCGCAGGGACAATCGCGGCATTGCGGCCTTCAGGGACCCCCTCGTGGGCGATCATGGATATGGAAGGCTCGCGGGCGTTCGTGGTCTTCAAGACGTTCCATCCCAAGGTAAAAGGGGAGGGGCGGCAGGAAGAACCGGCGGTGGGGCCCTTGCCTTATGTTTTCCTCGGGCTTGACCTTGCCCCGTTGGAAGTGGCGCAGGCCCAGAACCGCGAGCGGGCCGTGCTGCTCGGGGCGGGGGTGCTGTTGGCGGGCATGCTGGCCTTGCTCGGCCTGCACGCCGTGGAGCGGGTCCGTTCGTCGCGGAGGGGGCAGCGGGTGGCCGAGGCGCTGGCCGAGGAGCTGGCGGTGGCGCTTCCGGACGGCCTTGTCGTGTTCGACGCCAAGGGGCGGATCACCCGGATGAACAAGGCGGCGCTGGCCTTGCTCGGCATGGAGGCCCCGGCGAAGGGCAAGGCGTTTCAGGGCAGGAAACCGGCGGACGTGCTCCCGTCGGCGCTGGCGGAACTGGCGGCGAAGCTGCTGCGGGAACCGGTGTTGCCGGATACGGAAATCACTTTGCGGCACGGCGAGGAACAGCAATATATTTCGGTACGCGGCGGGCACGTCAACGAAGGGTATGAAGGCCGCCTTGGTTCGCTCATGTTCCTGCGCGATCTTACGGAAGTGCGCCGCCTTGAGGCGGAAGTGCGCCGCAGGGAAAAGCTTGCCGCGGTGGGGAACCTCGCCGCCGGCGTCGCCCATGAGCTGCGCAACCCGCTCAGTTCCATCAAGGGCTATGCCACGTATTTCGGGGGCCGGTTCCCCGAAGGCAGCGCGGATCGGGAAGCGGCGCAGGTGATGGTCAAAGAGGTGGAACGCCTCAACCGGGCCATCGGCGATTTGATAGGCCTCTCCCGGCCTACGGACATCCGGCCCCGCATGACCGGGATGCGGCGTTTGATCGAAGATACGCTCCGCCTCATCGGGCAGGACGCCGCCAGCCATAACGTGAGCATCCGTTTCGACGCGCCCGAATTCCTGCCGGACGTGGCCCTCGATCCGGACAGGATGCGTCAGGTGATCCTGAACCTGTGCCTGAACGGGCTTGAGGCCATGCCGGACGGCGGAGAGCTTTCCCTGTCGCTGCAGCCCGAGCCCGACGCCCTGCGTCTGGAAATCCGGGATACCGGGATGGGCATCGCGCCGGACGCCCTGCCGCACATTTTCGATCCCTACTTCACCACCAAGGGGCAGGGGACCGGGCTTGGCCTCGCCACGGTGCATAAAATCATGGAAGCCCACGGCGGGAGCATTTCCGTCACGTCCGAACCGGAGCAGGGCGCCGTTTTCCGGCTGCTGCTGCCCTTGGGCGGGGAGAACGGGGGCCGGGGGCAGCATGAATGAAAGGGAAGGAGAATGTTGCGAAGAAACGCTGTCGGTCGCCGCGGGTTCCCGCCCCTTCCCTTTTTGCCAAAAAAGACTTTCGGAAGAAGTGCTGACGATTGGGGCGGCGTGACTATTATTGGATTGTACGGGTGTCCCCGGCTCTGCGGTGAGGCGGGGCGCGTGCCTTCGCGGGCTGTGGCGGAGTTTTTCTCTCCGCGGCGGTGAAGGGGTGGGGAGACGGATGTTGCGCTGCCGCCGGGAGGTTCCGGCGGGTACGGTATCGGCGGCGCGGAGGAGCCCGGGAAGCGTTTTTCCTGACGGGTGCAAGCTGCCGGGCTCATTGCGCCGGAGGCGAGGAGGTATGAGATGAGCACGCCACCTAGTATATTGATTGTGGACGACGACAGCTCCCACCGGGCGATGCTGCGGACGGTGCTCCGGGGGTGGGGGTATGCCACGGATGAGGCCGATGACGGGGATACCGCCGTGGATAAAGTCAAGGAGCGGGCTTACGACGCCGTGCTTTCCGATGTGCGCATGGCCCGCATGGACGGCATTTCGGCTATCCGGGAAATTTTGCACCATAACCCCTCAATTCCGGTTCTGGTCATGACCGCGTGGCAGTCCGTGGAAACCGCCGTGGCGGCCTTGCGTCTCGGGGCGTATGATTATCTGGAAAAACCGCTGGATTTTGATCTGCTGCACCTTACGCTGGAGCGGGCGCTCGAGCACACGCGGCTGGCGGCGGAGAACCGGGAACTGCGCGAGTATATCCGGGAAAGCCCCTCGGGCCTTCTCGGGCGCAGCCCGCGTATGCGCGAGCTTGTCGAGATGGTGAATACGGTCGCGCCCACCGAGGCGACCGTCCTGATCACCGGGGAATCGGGGACAGGCAAGGAGCGGGTCGCCCGTGCCATCCAGGAGGCCAGCGCGCGGAAGGGGAAGCCCTTTGTTACCGTCAACTGCGCGGCCCTCAACGAGTCTTTGCTGGAATCCGAACTGTTCGGGCACGAGAAAGGCGCGTTCACCGGAGCGGACAAGCGCCGTGAAGGGCGGTTCAGCCAAGCCGACGGCGGCACGCTGTTCCTCGACGAGATCGGCGAGCTGCCCTTGCTGCTTCAGGCGAAGCTTTTGCGGGCCCTCCAGCAGGGCGAAGTCCAGCGCGTCGGCAGTGATACGCCTGTCATCGTCGACGTGCGGGTCATCGCCGCGACCAACCGCAACCTGCGCGAGGAAGTCAGCGAGGGGCGTTTCCGCGAGGATCTGTACTACCGGCTCAACGTGATTGGCGTGGAAGTGCCGTCCCTGCGGGAGCGACGTGAGGACATCCCTGTGCTCGCTACGGCTTTTCTGGAGCGTTTTGCGCTGGCGAACCGCAAGGAGATCAAAGGGTTCACTCCGCAGGCAATGGATGCGCTGCTGAAATACGGCTGGCCCGGCAACGTGCGCGAACTGGAGAATGCGGTGGAGCGTGCGGCCATCCTCTGCCTCGGGGAATACGTTTCCGAACGCGAGCTGCCCATGGTGGTGTCTTCCGCGCTCAAGAACGGCGATGGGCCTTCCCTTGCCGAGGTGCAGGGGGCGGCGGGCGAGGAATCCGTCAGCATGACGCTGGACGAGGTGGAGCGCGCGGCCATCCTGCGGACGCTTCAGGACACGGGGGACAATAAGAGCGAGGCCGCCCGGCGGCTTGGGATCACGCGGGCGACGCTGCACAATAAGTTGCGCCGGTACGATATGGAGTAGTTGACAGAAATAGGAATTGATACTATTAAATGATCAACACACTGAATGTTCCCTTGCAAAGGTGGAGTGAATCATGAAAACAGCGCACCTTTCCTCTACGAATACGGCTTCTCCGCTGGCGGCGTTTTCCGACCAGCAGATCGATTGGAACCTGACGCCCGAGATGGCGGTGACTCTTTATTTGGAGTGGGGCAATAACGATTGGCGTTCCGAGCATCCGCCGGTTCGTTCCAAGAGCGACGTAGCCACCTATTTTGTCGTGGATGCGTGGCAGGACCCCCTGAAGGTACGGCTGGTACGCCGTAATTCCGAATCCGCCGATGATCTGGTGAGCGTTCCGTTGCCGGAGCCGCTTGCGAAAGCGTTCCGGGATGAGTATGGCTCCCTCAAGGGCGTTTTTGAGCCCCTGCCGGTCATTAAGGAATGGCTCAAGAAGGAGCTTGGACACGCTTGATCCATATGGAAGAAGGGCAGGAACAGTGACGTTCGCCTAGCAGCCTGTCCGCGGGGCGTCTCCCCTGACCCTGGCGGTTCCTTCAACCCCTTCCGTTTAGAATATCTCTGTTTTCAGGTGCAGTATGTTCCGGTGCGCAGGTGGGCGCGCTGGTACGCCTCCGAAGCCCCCAAAGGCAGCAATGCCCGAGGGGGTTTTTTATTGAGGGGAGGAGGGAAAGGAAGAAGAATTGGGGAAGGGAGGGAGGCCCCTTCTCCAGAAGGGGCCTCCCTCCCTTCCCCAAACC
>USCL01000223.1 GCA_900553145.1 uncultured Desulfovibrio sp. | reverse complement strand
TGGTGCTCGCGCCGGTGTTCCTGCCCATCACGAACGCCCTCGGCATCCATCCGATCCAGCTCGGCGTGCTGTTCGTGGTGTGCTGCGAAACCGGGTTCCTGACGCCTCCCTTCGGCGCGAACCTGTTCATCACCATGAAGATCACGGACGTCAAGCTTGAGGAAGTGGCGCTGAAGGCCTTCCCCTACCTGTGCACGATCTGGCTGCTCATCATCCTTATCGCGGCTTGCCCGCAGCTGGTGATGTTCCTGCCGAACCTGCTCATGTAACCCCTCCCGGGGCCTCCCGTGCGGCGGATCTGCCCATCCGTCGCGCGGGGGGATTCCCTTCACGTCAACCTTGCGGAGTTTTTGTCATGATTTTCGGAAAGATGAAATCGCTGCTCGCCGCGCTGGCGCTGGCCCTTTTGCTGGCGCCCGCCGCGCAGGCCGCGCCCGCCAAGCTCTCCAGCGCTTGGATGGGCGAGCACGAAACCTTTGTGGCGTGGTATGCCAAGCAGCACGGCTGGGATAAGGAAGCCGGGCTGGATCTGACCATGATGCCTTTCGATTCGGGCAAGAACATCGTCGAAAGCCTTGCCGCCTACGACTGGGCTGTTGCCGGGTGCGGCGCGGTGCCCGCCCTGACCACGCCGCTCAGCGACTATCTGTACATTATCGCGGTCGCCAACGACGAATCCGCCAACAACGCCATTTACGTGCGCAAGGACAGCCCCATCCTTGGGGCCAAGGGCACGAACCCGTCCTATCCCGGCGTGTACGGTTCCGCCGTCATCAAGGGGGCCGCGCTCCTGCTGGCCGAAATCCTTCCCGTGCCCGTCTGGGCGCTCATCTGGCTGGTGGCGATCCTCGTGGGGCTCACCGTCTTCATCGGCGGCCTGCGCGGCGTCCTCTACACCGAGGCCATGCAGGGCGTGGTCATGCTCGTGGGCATGCTCATGCTCGTATGGGCCATCTTCTCCAAAGTCGGCGGCCCGTGGGAAGGCATGCAGGCGCTGGCGGCCCTGCCCCCGAGCGACCTCGCAAACAACGGCTTCGTCTCGCTGTCCGGCGGGGAGCGGGGGCTGTTCATCCTCTCGCTGGTCGTCGTGACCTCCATCGCGGTATGGGCCCAGCCGCAGATGATGCAGCGCCATTTCGCCATCGCCGATCCGCGCCAGCTCAAGAAGACCACGCCGCTCGCCATGTTCATCCTGACGGTGCTCGTGGGCGGGGCCTACTTCGCGGCCGCGCTCTCCCGGCTCATCCTGCCCGAAGTCGCCAGCCCCGATCAGGTCATGCCCAAGCTCGTCCAGACGCTGCTCCCCGAGTTCGCCCTGCACATCTTCGTGCTGGCCATCGTCTCCGCCTCGCTGTCCACGGCCACCGGCATCTACCATATCGCCGTGTCCGCCCTGTCCGAAGACCTGCGCGGGCGGCCCAGCAACCGGCTCTCGTGGTTCGCCGGCATCGCCATCTGCGTGCTCGTCAGCGGGGGCTGCGCCCAGATCAAAGGGCAGCTCGTCGCCCTGCTCTGCACCACCAGCTGGAGCATCGTCGGCGCGATGGCCCTCGTGCCGTACGTGGCCCTCGTGCGCTTCGGACGCCGCAACGCCGGCGCCGCGTGGGCCAGCGCCGCGTGCGGGTTCTTCTCCTGCCTCGTCTGGTACCTGATCGCCTACGGGCCGACCTCGATCTGGGGGCCGCAGTTCGGTTCCGTGGCCGCGGGCATCCCGCCCTTCTTCGTCGGCTTCCTCTTCTCGTGGATAGGCTGGGCCGCGGCTTCCGCCTTGTCCGAATCCCCGGCATTGGAACAGGCGGCGGGAAACCTCCGCCGCCCGCCCCGGCGGTTGCGGCCGCCTCCCCGAAGGGCTATAAGTGAAGCCCTTCCTGCGGAAAAGGACTTCCCCGCGCACTTCCAAACGTTCCGGGGCGCCTCCGTGCAGTCCTTTGCGGGAGGGAACGCCCACTATGGAAGGACCGCTTTGATGAGTCAGCCTGAAATCAATATCCGCATTCTGGATCTGAACGGCACGCGCATGGCGCAGGCCGAACGGGAATTGCGCCGCCACCTGAAGCAGCACGGCATCGAAGCCCGCATCACCTGCGTGGGCTGCGGGCTCGAGATCGCCCGGCAGGGCTTCACGAACGCGACGCCCGCCCTGCTCATGAACCAGTACACCATCACCGAAGGCAAAGAAATCACGGAAGAAGCCATCGAAACCTTCTGCAAGCAACTCCTCATCTGGATCGAAAGGCAACAGGACGCCGGCAGCCGCTAGAGCCCCTTGGGGGACGAGCGGGAAGGCTCTGATGAGGGAAAACAGCAAACCTTCGGGAGAAGGAGGGGCACCGCGCGTCTCCTTCCCTTCCCAAAACCCGCCGAGGGGGAGCACCCCAGCGCTTCAAAGGCTCCCGTGCGTATCGAATCCCTGTTCACCATGCGCACCCTGAAAGCAATTCCCATTGAAATGCCATATGGTTCAGGGGGCACAACGTCCGGCATGGGCACAAAAAAAGCGCGGCATGGCCCGCGCTTTTTTTGTGCTTCCCGCCCGCTTATTTGTAGGCGTCCATCATGATCTGCGTGGTTTCGTCGAGCGACAGCGCATAGGGGTCAAGCTCGAACAGCCCGCCCATCGTGTGCCGCGCATTGGCCGCGCACTTGGCCATGTCTTCCTTGGTGATGCCGTAGTCGGACATTTTGAGCCCGTCGACGCCGCACGCCTTCTGCAATTCCACAAGGGCCTTCACGAAAGCCTTGGGCCGCTCGGCCTCCGGCAGGTGCCCCGTCACCACGCCCATCGCCTTGGCCATAGCCGTAAAACGCTCGGGGGCCTTGTCGGCGAAGAACGAATAGTACGCCTCGGAGAGCATGATCAGGCCCGCGCCGTGCGGCAGCTTCGGATAAAAGGCGCTCAGGGCGTGCTCCATGCCGTGCTCGGACGTGCAGCAGGAAGTCGACTCGACCATGCCGGAAAGCGTGCTGGCCAGCGCCACCTGCGTCCGGGCCTCCAGATCCGATCCGTCCTTCACCGCCGTGGGCAGATGCTTGGCGAGCAGCTCGATGCTTTTCAGCGCATAGGCGTCGCTGAGCGGCGTGGCGACGGTCGCGATGTACCCTTCCGTAGCGTGGAACAGCGCGTCGAAGCCCTGATAGGCGGTCAGGTGGGCAGGGATGGTCAGCATCATTTCCGGGTCCACCACGGAGAGCGCGGGGAAGGTTTCCGCGCAGCCGAAGCCGATCTTCTCGTTGGTGTCCTCTTTGGTGATGACCGTCCACGGGTCGGCTTCCGTGCCCGTGCCCGCCGTGGTCGCGATCGCCACGATGGGCAGGGCGCCGTTTACGAGCGGCTGCCCCTTGCCGGAGCCGCCGGAGATGTAATCCCAGTAGTCGCCGGGATTCTTGGCCATGACCGCGATGCTTTTCGCGGAGTCGATGGAACTGCCGCCGCCGAGGCCGATCACGAAGTCGCAGCCCTGTTCGCGGGCCAGCGCCGCGCCTTCGTGGACGTGGCGGAGCACCGGGTTGGGGAGGATCTTATCGAACAGCGCGTGCCCGATGCCCTGCTTGTCCAGCATGGCGATCAGGCGATCGAGATAGCCGTTCGCGCGCATGGATTTCCCGGCGGTGATGACGATAAGGGCCTTCCCGCCCGGCAGGGGCGTCGTGGCGAGGTCGTTGAAGCTGCCGGGGCCGAACAGGATCTTGGTGGGAATGGAGTACGTGAATTTCATGGACACCTCCTGATAAGTAGGCTGCGCAAGGACACGCAACAAAGGGTTTCCGCATAGATAACGCTTCGAGTACGCTCGAAGTCAAGGGCTGAGAAAAAATATTTTGCATCCACGCCCGTTCCGGCATAGGGTGTGCCTCCCCCATTTCGGGGGCACCCCCACGAAGGAGTCCGCATTGGGATACAGAATCGCGGCCGTGGCCCAGAAAACGGGGCTGAGCGCCCACACCCTGCGCTACTATGAAAAGGAAGGGCTCCTGCCGTCCGTCAACCGTGACGGGGCGGGCATCCGGGATTTTTCCGAGCGGGATCTCGAATGGCTCAACCTCGTCGCCTGCCTGAAGGAAACCGGGATGCCCATCAAGGACATCCGCCGCTTCGTGGCGTGCTGCAAGGAAGGCGACGCCACCCTGCAGGAACGCTTCGACATGTTCACCCGGCAAAAGGACGCCGCCGAGGCCAAGCTGGAAGAACTCCAGCGGCATCTGGAAAAAATCCGGGGGAAGATCCGCTATTACGCCGCCGCGCTGGAAGCGGGGAGCGAGTCCGCCCTCAAAGGCCGGGCCTGCGGGGACGACTGACGCTCATTCGGCCCATGCCGCGCGCAATACGCTGATTTCATGGGCATAGCCGGGCAGCTCGTTGGGCGTTTCCAGATAGAACGGCAAGTGCTTCAGCGCGGGGTGGTTGATGATCCGCACGATCGCCTCGAGCCCGATGGCCCCTTCGCCGATGCGGGCGTGGCGATCCTTACGGCTGGCGAACGGCATCAGGCTGTCGTTCAGGTGGATGGCGTACAGCTTGCCCAGCCCGACATGGCGATCGAACTGCTCCAGCACCCCGTCAAGATCGTTCACAATGTCATATCCCGCCGAATAGACGTGGCAGGTATCGAGGCACACGCCCATTTTATCCCCAAGGGCCACAGAGCGGAGGATATGCCCCAGCTCCTCGAAGCGGCTCCCGACCTCGGTCCCCTTGCCGGACATGGTTTCCAGCAGGACGCGGGTGGTCTGTTCCGGGCGCAGGATCGCGTCCAGCAATTCGATGATGAGCGCCATGCCCGCGTCAATCCCCTGCCCCACATGGCTGCCGGGATGAAAATTATACAGCATATTGGGAAGATACGTGTCCAGCGTCATCACGTCCTCGCGCATGGCGTCCCGCGCGAACGCCCGCAGCACCTCATCAAGGGCGCACGCATTCAGCGTATACGGCGCGTGCCCCAGAACGGGCGCGAAAGCGTGTTCGCGCATCAGGCCGCGCAGGGCCTCCGCGTCCTTGGGGTCCGCCTTCTTGGCCTTGCTGCCCCTCGGGTTGCGCGTGAAGAACTGGAACGTGTCCGCCTTGATGGAAAGCGCTTCCTCACCCATGTGGCGGTACCCTTTGGAACTGGACAAATGACACCCGATATGCAGCATAACGAACCTTCCCGAATGGATATCCTGTATCAGAAACACAAAGCGCCCCGGCGGTCAATCCCACCGGGGCGCTTCGCGATAATGGACCTGAGACTCTAAGGCTTAGGCAAGGGCCTGAAGCAGCAGCAGAGCCACGATGTTGATGATCTTGATCATCGGGTTAACGGCCGGGCCGGCGGTGTCCTTGTAGGGGTCGCCCACAGTGTCGCCGGTAACGGCGGCCTTGTGCGCTTCGGAACCCTTGCCGCCGTGGTGGCCGTCTTCAATGAACTTCTTCGCGTTGTCCCACGCGCCGCCGCCGGAGGTCATGGAGATGGCGACGAACAGGCCGGTCACGATGGTGCCCATCAGCATGGCGCCGAGGGTCGCGAACGCCGCGCTCTGGCCGCCGAAGGCGTCGATGATGAAGTACACGACGATCGGGGCGAAGACAGGAAGCATGGAGGGCAGGATCATTTCACGGATGGCGGCCTTGGTCAGCATATCCACAGCGGCGCTGTAGTTGGGCTTCGCGGTGCCTTCCATGATGCCGGGGATTTCGCGGAACTGGCGGCGCACTTCAACCACGACGGCGGAACCGGCGCGGCCCACGGCCATCATGCCCATGGCGCCGAACAGGTACGGCAGCAGGCCGCCGATGAACAGGCCGACGAGGACATAGGGATCCTGCAGGGAGAAGGACACGTTCAGGTTGGGGAAGAAGCGGCCGAGGTCTTCGGTGTAGCAGGCGAACAGCACCAGAGCGGCGAGCGCGGCGGAACCGATGGCGTAGCCCTTGGTCACGGCCTTGGTGGTGTTGCCCACGGCGTCGAGCGCGTCGGTGACTTCGCGGACGTCGCCGGGCAGGTTGGACATTTCGGCGATGCCGCCGGCGTTGTCGGTCACGGGGCCGTAGGCGTCAAGGGCGACGATCATGCCGGCGAGGGCGAGCATGGTGGTCGCGGCGATGGCGATGCCGAACAGGCCGGCGTTGCTGTAGGAGAACAGGATGCCGATGGAGATCACGATGACCGGCAGAGCGGTGGATTCCATGGACACGGCGAGGCCCTGAATGACGTTGGTGCCGTGGCCGGTGGTGGAAGCCTGCGCGATGCTGCGCACGGGGCGGAACGCGGTGGCGGTATAGTACTCGGTGATCCACACCAGAGCGGCGGTGATCACAAGGCCGGTCAGGGAGCACATCA
>USCL01000222.1 GCA_900553145.1 uncultured Desulfovibrio sp. | reverse complement strand
TCTATGTGTAATCGCCGGGTGTAAGCGCCGGACAAGCCTTATCCAATAAAAAACAAAACCAGCCGCCGCAACCGGAATGTTGCGGCGGCTGGTTTTTTGTTATTCTGTCGTTTGCTGCCCGGCTCAGGCCACGGCATCATGGCGGAAAAGGTCAAGCAGCAGGTCCACGGGCAACGCCGCTTCATCCGGCACATCGCCCATGAGCTGGACTCGCCGCTCGCCCGGATCAAGCTCGGGCTCGCCGTGCTCGACAGCCGCGTGGACGACAAAAACCGCCAGCGCGTGCAGGAGATCAGCGACGAGGTGGAACAGCTTTCCATGCTGGTGGAGGACGTGCTGAGCTTCATGCGTTCCGAGGCCATCCCGGAATCCCCGGCCCGCGAGGCCGTCTCCCTCGCGCCCCTGCTCCAGTACGTGGTGCGCCGCGAGGCCCGGGACCGCGACGTACGCCTGAGCGCCGACGAACGCCTGAAGGTCTGGGCGGACGCAAGCTGCCTTGGCCGGGCGCTGGCCAACGTGGTGCGCAACGCCGTGCGCTATGCCGGGGAGGACGGCCCCATCTCCATTGCCGCGAAGCCGCAGGGCGACAAGGTGTGCGTGGAGGTTCGTGACGGCGGCCCCGGCGTCCCCGCAGAAGAGATGGAGCACATCACCGAACCCTTCTTCCGGGGCGAGCAGGCCAAGAAGTATCCCGGCGGTTCCGGGCTCGGCATGTCCATCGTCAAGCATTGCGTGGAAGCCTGCGGCGGCGAGCTACATTATTACAATCAGTATCCCAAGGGGTTCATCGTCGCCATTACGCTGAAAGCTTGTGACAAATAGCCTTATCGGCGGCATCTCCGGAACGGGGGCCCGGCTGCGGAAACCGCTTGGAACAGGTTGTTTTATTTCTTTTTTGGATTGGGATCATCCTTACGCGCCGCCTTTTCCCGCAAAAAGGCGGCTGCCCCTGAAAAACGCGTCTGGCGGCGTTCGTAAGGAAACGTATCCGAGACTATCGCAAATTGAACATTTTATTGTATAAAAACAGCATGATATACTTTTACAAAACTTTTACAAAACTTTGAACCTTTTTTTACAAACCTCCCGCATAGTCGCTCCATCCGGTGATTCCCACCCGCAGCACGGATCTGTACACGAACGGCCCCGCACGGCGCGCGCCGTTCCAAGGACGGAGCACACATGTCCAGCACCTTCTCCCGCAGACATTTCCTTCAATACGGCATGGCGGCCATCGCCGGGGGCGGAGCCCTCGGATGCCTGCCGGGCCATGCGCCCCAAGCCCTCGCCGGGACGCCCGCTCCCGCCGATGAGCTGGTGAAGGGCTACTGCCCCTTCTGTCAGGTCCGCTGCACCTACCACGCGCGCGTGCGCAACGGCAAAATCCTCGAGCTCATCGGCGACCGGGACAACCGCTGGGCGGGCGGGGCCATGTGCCCCAAGGGCATGTCCATCGTCGAGCTGATCGGGAGCCCCCACCGCCTCGTGCAGCCCATGCTCAGGCAGGGCTCGGCATGGAAAACCATCTCCTATGCCGAGGCCGTGAATGTTGTCGTGGACAAACTGCGCGCAAGCCGAGCCCAGCACGGCGACAAGATCGCCGGGCGCCTTGCCCTGACCTCCCCCCTCTGGGACTGCCGCGAAAGCGAACTCGCCGCGCTCATGGCCATGCGCACGGCGGGCGGGGTCAACGTCATGCCCGCCGGGGAAGTCTGCATCAGCACGGCGTCCAATGTGCTCGGCATGTTGCTCGGCGCGAACACCTCCACCACCACGGTCAACGAAATCGTCAACGCCCAGACCCTCGTGCTCTGGGGCGCGAACATCAGCGAAACCCGCCCTACACCCGCTGGCTCGACAAGGCCCGCGACGCCGGGGTGCGCATCGTGAGCGTGGACTGCCGCAAGACGCCCACCAGCGCATGGGCCGCCAACCAGCTTATGCCCCTGCCCGGCACGGACGGCGCGCTGGCCCTCGGCGCGATCCGCCATGTCCTCGAAAACGGCGCATTCGACCGCGAACGGATCAAGGAGAGCCTCACCGGCTTTGATCTCATGGAAAAGGGCGCGCAGCCGTGGAGCATCGACAAGGTGGCGCAGGCCACCGGGCTGCCCGAAGACGCCGTGGCCGCCTTCTACCGGACGCTCGCCGAAAGCCCGCGCACCATCATCTGGATGGGCGGCTGCCTCTCCCGCTATACCAACGGGTTGCAGAGCATCCGGGCGATCATCGCGCTTCAGGCCCTGCGCGACAACCTCATCGGTTCCGGCAAGGGCCTGCTCACGATGGAAGGCGGCAAGCCCGAAGGCGAAAAAGAGTTCGTCGACGCGGTGTGCGGCCCGGCCAAGGAGTCCGGCGTCAACTTCCGCCGCCTGCTCAACACCATGAAGAAGGGCAACCTCGACGTGCTCTTCCTCAACTCCAGCTACCGCCGCTATCCCGACTGTACCGGCGTCGCCGAAGCCATCAAAAAGGTGGGCTTCGTCGTCTACCGGGGCTTCTTCAAGACCGAGGAAATGGACGTCGCCGACCTGTTCGTGCCCGCCACCTTCGGCCCGGAGAGCGCAGGCTCGCACTACGGGGCCGAAAAGCAGGTGGTCTGGCGCGACAAGTGCGTGGACGCGCCCGGGAGCTGCGTCCCCGATTGGCAGTTCTACCGCGACATCGGGCGCAAGCTGGCCCCGGAAACCTATCCCGACTTTACCGGCCCCGAAGAACTGAGCGAACGTTTCCGCAATACCGTCCCGAGCTGGAAGGCCATGAGCGTTTCCAGAATGCGCCGGTCCCCGGACGGCCTGATCTGGCCCCAGCCCGAGGAAGGTGCGCAGGAACGGCTCGGGACGGTCTTCACCTCCGGCGCCTATGCCACGGAAGACGGCAAGGTCCCGCTGGATCTCAAGCTGATGGGCGCGTTTGGCTGGACGCCGCCCAAGGGCAACCCCAACGGCCCGGACGCCGACAAGGCGTTCCCCCTCGTCCTCACGCAGGGCAAGGTGGTGACCCAGTGGCAGCAGACCATGACCAATTTCGCCGCCTCGCTGGCCCAATTCTCGCGCGGGCGCTATGTGCTGGTCCATCCGGACACGGCCAGACCCCTCGGCATCGCCCACGGCGACACAGTGCGCATCAAGACCGCCACCGGCTCCGTAGAGGCCGTGGCGGAACTGACCGCTTCCATCCGGCCCGGCATCATCTTCACGCCGTCGCATTTCACGGGCACAAGCCCCCATGCGGCGACGCGGAGCAAGCCGATCAACGCTATCCTGCCCAACTACTGGGATCGCGTGTCAGCCCAGTTCAACGGCGTAGGGTGCGCGCTGGAAAAGGCGTAAGGGGAGGAGGAGCGGGGATTTCCCCGCCCCCTGCGCCGGAAGCCCTCCCGGCTGCCCGCGGCCGCGACGCCGCAAACGAATTTCGGAGAAGAACATGTCCCGTTACGTGATGGCCATAGACGCCTCGAAATGCCTGAACTGCAAGGCGTGCCTGATTGCCTGCCAGCAGCGGAACGCCGTGCCCTACGGCCTGTCCCGCAACTGGGTGCGGGAAACGCCCGACGCGGGTTCGCCTTCCGGCTGGCGCTACCAGCCCGGGGCCTGCATGCACTGCGACAATCCGTCGTGCGTCGATGCCTGCCCCACGCACGCCACCTACAAGGCCGACGACGGCGTGGTCATGGTGGACGAAACCCGCTGCATCGCCTGCGGGAGCTGCATGAGGGCCTGCCCCTACCATGCCCGGCACATCGATCCCGCGCGCCGGGTCGTGGACAAATGCGATTACTGCGCCGCCTCCCGCGCCGAAGGCATGGAACCCGCCTGCGTCGGTGTGTGCACCACCCGCGCCCGCGTGTTCGGCGACGCCGACGACCCGCAGTCCCCGGTAAGCAAGGCGCTTGCCTCACATCCCGTTTCGTTCGTGGAGGCCGGGGACGCCCCCACCAAGCCGACCCTCGCCTACCTGAACGACGTAGCCGATAAACATTGGCCCAAGGCCGGAAGCGCCGGGCCCGTGGGCTTTATGGGTACGGTGGCCACAGGCGTGCGCTGGCTCGGCGCGCTGTCCCTGTTCGGCGTCGTAGGCGTCGGCCTGCGCCAGCTCATCCGACCCACCGGCGAAGCATCCCACGAAGAAAAGAGGAAGGACTCATGATCCGCCGCCATACGATCAGCGCCGTCTGCATGCACTGGTTCAACGCCTTCTGCTGGATCGCATTGCTGTTCACGGGGTTCGCCCTGCTCGCCAATCCGGGCATGCAGCCCGTGGGCGCATGGTGGGCCAAACTCTGGATCGGCGTGTTCGGCGCGCACGGGCTGCTCGTCTTCCACCTGCTGCTCGGTTCGGCGTGGCTCGCCGCCTACTGCCTGTACATCGCCTTCAGCCTGCGCCGCGACGTGATCCCCTTCCTCAGGGAAGTGTTCCGCCTCTCCCCCGCCTCGGATATGACGTGGTGCGCCCGCAAGGGCATGCGCCTCGTCCTTGGGGAAAAGGCCATGCGCGGCATGGGGCTTGATCCCGCCCTGCCGCCGCAAGGTTTCTACAACGCCGGGCAGAAGCTCGCCGCCGTGGCCGCCGTGCTGTGCAGCGCGGGGCTCGCGCTTTCCGGGCTGTTCCTCGCCGCGCTGGCGCTCCGCCTCGTCGCGCCGGGCCTTGAGGAGGCCGCCCAATGGGCCCTGTTCGTCCACCTGCTCTGCGCGGGCGTAATGGCCGTTGTCCTGCCCATCCATATTTACATGGCCGCGTTCGCGCCCGGCGAAGGCCCCGCCCTGCGCTCCATGTTCTCGGGATTCATCCCCGTAGCGTTTATCCGGCACCATAACCCGCTCTGGTACGAACAGCTCGTGCGCAAAGGGGTTATCCGTCCTGAAACCACCAATCCCCTCTCATAAGGAGCCCGCCATGAACATCAAAACCATCGCTTCCGCTGTCCTCGCCGCCGTTGTGCTGTGCGCCGCCCCCGCCTTCGCCGAAGGCAAGCTCAACCTCAACACCGCCACGGAACAGGAACTTTCCGCCAATCCCGCCGTCGGCCCCGAAATCGCCAAGGGCATCGTGGAGTTCCGCGAAAACGTGGGCGACATCAAAAGCATGGACGAACTGCTGGAAGTCAAGGGCATCACGCCCGAAGTGCTTGAAAAGCTGAAGCAGGCCGTGACCGTCGAGGCCATCGAAGGCGCGGAATGCTCGTGCTAAGCCGGACAACGGGCGTTTCCGGTTCGGGGTGCCCGGACCGGAAGGCCGCCGGAACCGAAAAAAGAAACAACCGGATCGTTTCCCGCCTTCATAGGGAAGGCGGCTGACGCTCAGGCTTTTTCCGGCAGTTGCCGGAAGCTTGCCGGAGCCCGGAGCGACCCGTAAGAGGAGGATGTATGTCGCATATCTCACTCCGAGCCGTCGGCAAGACCGCAGCAGCGATCTTTCTCGCCGTGGCTATGAGCGGTGTGGCGATGGCAGGCGATGCGCCCGACCGCGTGGTCATGCAGTCGCCCGCCAAGGACGCGGCGGTCCTTGCCAAGATGCAAGGGCTCGTCAACAACAGAAAGGCCAAGACGCTCACGGGCCTCAGCCGTACGATCAACGTGCCGTCCCCCTATGACGGCTTTTTGTTCCGGGACGTGTATCTGGAGTTCAAGGACGGCAAGATCGTCATCCCGCCGTCCGGCCTGTACATCACGGTCCGTTCCACCAACTGGCACCCCTTCGACAACGAACCCCTGACGCTCGCCGGAAAGACGTACCACGCCATTACGGATCGCTACGTCCGCGACGTCATCCGCAACGTCAGCATGAAGAAGGGGCAGGTGCTTCCGGGCAACGCCAACAAGAGCCGCGGCTGGGAACTCAGTTCCGTGGAAAACGACACCTATGCCATTGAAGGCGGCAGTTCTGCCGTGTTCAAGATCGTGAAGACCACGGGCAACTACTACGGTTCCCAGTTCCCGGTCTACGTGGGCGCGCAGGTCAGCAACGCCGCAGCCGACGGTTCGCTCGTCAAGGGTTCCAAGGATCCCGAAGGGCACACCGTCCCCACGCCTGAAAACGGTCTGAGCCAAATGATTTACGGCAGCAACATCGCTACCGTGGGCCGCACGCACGTCATCGTGGACGCGATTGAAGGCGACACGGTGAAGGTGCGCGAACTTGCCACCGACAGCTGTTCCGCCGTCTTCGTGTCCCCTAACGATCCCGTGGTCGCCAGCTACGCCAAGGGCGACGCCTTCACCATCGGCGACGCCAAGGTCGAAGTCACCGACGTGGCCGCCGACTCCGCCACCGTGAAGCTGACCGACAAGTCCGGCACCGTGACCAAGGTCCTCGGCCCCCTGACCCCCGAGAACACCAGGATGCTGCT
>USCL01000221.1 GCA_900553145.1 uncultured Desulfovibrio sp. | reverse complement strand
TAAATTCAATATATTAAACATACATCAGTCAAAGGCCATGGCAGAGCCTTCGGGAATAAGAAAATATACACAGATTCTCTCTGAGTGTTCGATAATAGGGAAAACATTGTTCAAGGAGCGATGGGGAAAGGGGGTGTAAGAAAAAAGAGCCGCTGAGATAAAAAATCCCGCAAATCCAAGAGGATCTGCGAGAACAGATTGTTCCGTGTACAGCCGGGGAACCGACATGGCGGCTGCACAGGTGAAAGTCATGGGCAGGAGAGGGATGGGCGCGGGCCACGCCGGCAGATTTGTGGAAGGGAGGAGAAAGCGCGGGGGTGCTCCCCCCTTCTTCAGAGAAAGGTTTCCCCTCCCTTCCACAATTTTCTTAGTTCTTCAAGCTGTGAATCGGCGCGGGGATGCGGCCGCCGAGACGGATAAAGGCGCTGGCGTCGCCGCCGGGCACGGGGATGATGTCGGCTTCGCCGAGCAGGCCGCCGAAGCAGGCCTTTTCGCCGACGCCCTTGCCGGGGACGGGGATGACGCGCACGGCGGTGGTCTTGGAGTTGATCATGCCGATGGCCATTTCGTCGGCGATGATGCCGGAAATGGTGGCGGCGGGCGTGTCGCCGGGGATGGCGATCATATCGAGGCCAACGGAGCACACGCTGGTCATGGCTTCGAGCTTTTCGAGGGACAGCGCGCCGGAACGGGTGGCCGCCTCAATGCTGGAGTCCTCGGAAACCGGGATGAACGCGCCGGACAGGCCGCCGACATGGGAAGAGGCGAACGCGCCGCCCTTTTTGACCGCGTCGTTGAGCATGGCGAGCACGGCGGTCGTGCCGGGTGCGCCGATGGAGGACAGGCCCACGCTCTGGAAAATTTCGCCCACGGAGTCGCCCACGGCGGGCGTCGGGGCAAGGGACAGGTCCGCGACGCCGAAGGGCAGGTCGAGGCGCTGCGCCACTTCCTTGCCGATGATCTCGCCGACGCGCGTTACCTTGTAGGCTGTGCGCTTGATGACTTCCGCCACTTCGCCGAGCGTGAATTCGCCGGGCTTGTGGTTTTCCATCGCGCGGTCGATGGCCTTCTTGACCACGCCGGGGCCGGAAACGCCCACGTTGATCACCACGTCGGGCTCGCCCACGCCGAGGTAGGCGCCCGCCATAAAGGGCACGTCCTGCGGGATGTTGGCGAACACCACCAGCTTGGCGCAGCCGAGGCCGTCGCGGTCGCGGGTGGCTTCGGCGACGTCGAGGATGCGCTGGCCGAGCAGGGCCACGGCGTCCATGTTGATGCCGGAACGGGTCGACGCCACGTTGATGGAGGA
This sequence comes from uncultured Desulfovibrio sp., assembly GCA_900553145.1. Taxonomy (GTDB): domain Bacteria; phylum Desulfobacterota; class Desulfovibrionia; order Desulfovibrionales; family Desulfovibrionaceae; genus Bilophila. The sequence goes on along the minus strand of USCL01000221.1, from coordinate 5,198 downwards.
ACAGATGCGGTCCGTGGTGGCGAGGGCTTCCGGCAGCGCGTCGATAAGGTTGCGCTCGCCGGGCGTGATGCCTTTTTCCACCAGCGCGCCGAAGCCGCCGAGGAAGTCGACGCCCGCGTCTTTGGCGGACTCGTCGAGCACTTGGCAGGCCCGCACCATCTGATCGCGGGTGAAGGACGCGCCCACCACCCCGATGGGGCTGACGCTGATGCGCTTGTTGACGACAGGGATGCCGAACTTGTCGCCCACCTCGTTGCAGGTGGCGACGAGCTTTGCGGCGTATTTGGCAATCTTGGCGCGCACCCGGTAGGCGAACACGTCGAAATCGTGGCTGGCGCAGTCGAAAAGGCTGATGCCGAGCGTCACGGTGCGCACGTCGAGGTGCTCGTTGCGCAGCATGTTCAAGGTGCTGAGGACTTCACGATCTGTAAGCATGGAAACTTCCTCCGGGAAGTTTGTTTTTGACTCGGATGGAGCCTGCCCGCCTCCTTGAGGGATGCCTGCAAAAAGGGGAGGGGATTTGCCGCTGAAGACCCGGGAACCCGGCGTGTGCCGCTTAAACCGGCTGTACGCGGTGCAGGGCTTCGAAGATGTCGCGGTGCTGCATGCTGAGCTGGAGGCCGAGGGTGCGGGCCTTGTCCTTGAGGGTGCGGCGCAGGGCGTTGCGGTCGATTTCCATGGGCAGGGCGATTTCAAACACCAGCAGGGCGCGCTTTTCCTCTTCGGGCATGAGGGCTTTGAGGTTTTCGATGTTCACCTTTTGATCCGCGAAGATCTTGGAGAACGCGGAGATGATCTCAAAGCGGTCTTCACCGTCCACGGTCACGACAAAAGGTTCGCTTTCCAAGGCGCCGGACGTATTGCTTTCCTCAAAATCGCGGATCGTAACCGAAAGGTGCATCCCCCGGGATTCGATGGCTTTGCAAAGCTGGGTGTGGATGGTGCCGTTGTCCAGACGTTCCTGTTTATTGGCCACGAAAATGGCCGCAAACTGGTTTTTAAGAATGGTCTGGCTTACTTCTTCGATATTGCATTCAAGGGCCGAAAGGGTGCTGGACACGGCGTAGACGACGCCGGGGGAATCCAGGCCGATGACCGAAACGACTATTTTGCTCACAGATACCTCACGCAACAGGTCTTTGGCTTTTCCCAAACAGGGGCGCAACAGCAGGGGATCGGGCGGAAACATTCCGTCTGTCTCTTTTGCCAGCCCAGCCCCGCTGTTAGCAAGCAAAAAGTTTGGGAACGACCGGCGGTTCCGTTTCCTGCCCTCCCCCGCGGACATGGGGAAGGTATAAAGATTCCTCTGGAAAGTTTTCGAAAAAGGTTATATGGGGAGTCCATCTTGTCAATGCCGACAGACTTTTTTTGATTTTCTTACAAAAAGAAAAAGGAGGCACTTATGGTGCTCGATCCGAAAAAACACGCGGACTGGGAAATTGCTCAGGATGCCGAAACCCGTATGAAAACCGTGCAGCAGCTTGGGCGGGATATGGGCCTCCTTGACAAAGAACTTCTTTCTTACGGCCATGTGATGGGGAAGGTCGATTACCGGGCCGTGCTCGAACGCCTCGGCGACAGGCCCAACGGCAAATACGTCGACGTGACCGCCATCACCCCCACGCCCCTCGGCGAAGGCAAGTCCACGACCACCATCGGCCTCGTGCAGGGCCTCGGGCGGCGCAACAAGCGCGCTTCCGCCGCCATCCGCCAGCCTTCGGGCGGCCCCACGATGGGCGTGAAGGGATCGGCCGCGGGCGGCGGGCTTTCCCAGTGCATCCCCCTGACGCAGTATTCCCTTGGTTTTACCGGCGACATCAACGCGGTGATGAACGCCCACAACCTCGCAATGGTGGCGCTGACCTCCCGTATGCAGCATGAGCGCAACTACAACGACGAAAAGCTCCTCAAGCTGTCCGGCATGCCCCGGCTGAACATCGACCCGACCAACGTGAACATGGGCTGGGTCATGGATTTCTGCTGCCAGTCCCTGCGCAACGTCATCATCGGCATCGACGGGACCAACGGGCGTTCCGACGGCTTCATGATGCGCTCGCGCTTCGACATCGCCGTGTCTTCCGAAGTCATGGCCATCCTCGCCATCGCCAAGGATTTGAAGGATCTCCGGCAGCGCATGGGCAAAATCATCGTGGCCTATGACCGCGACGGCAAGCCCGTGACCACGGCCGATCTCGAAGTCGACGGCGCGATGACCGCGTGGATGGTGGAAGCCATCAACCCGAATCTCATCCAGACCATCGAAGGCCAGCCCGTGTTCGTGCACGCCGGGCCGTTCGCCAACATCGCCATCGGGCAGAGTTCGGTCATCGCGGACCGCATCGGCCTCAAGCTGAATGAGTACCATGTCACGGAGTCCGGCTTCGGCGCGGACATCGGCTATGAGAAGTTCTGGAACCTCAAGTGCCATTACAGCGGCCTGACCCCGGACGCCGCCGTGGTCGTGGCGACCGTCCGGGCGCTCAAGAGCCACGGCGGCGCCCGTGCCCATGCCCGGGCGCCCCCTGCCCGAGGAATACCGCACCGAGAATGTGGGGTATGTGGAAGCCGGCTGCTGCAACCTGCTGCACCATATCAAGACGGTGAAGCGCTCCGGCGTGTCGCCCGTGGTGTGCATCAACGCCTTTGTGACGGATACCAAGGCGGAAATCGCCAAGGTCCGCGAACTGTGCGAGGCCGCCGGGGCGCGCGTGGCCCTGTCCACGCATTGGGAGCACGGCGGCGAAGGCGCTTTGGAACTGGCCGATGCGGTCATGGATGCCTGCAACGAAAAAACCGAATTCAAGCCGCTGTACTCGTGGGATATGCCGTTCAAGGAACGCATCGAACTGGTGGCCCGTGAAGTCTACGGCGCGGAAGGCGTGGATTTCTCGGCTGAGGCGTCCCGCAAGCTGGCCGACATCCAGAAGCGCGACGACGCCAACGGGCTTGGCCTGTGTATGGTGAAGACGCACCTGTCCCTCTCTGACGATCCGGGCGTCAAGGGCGCCCCCAAGGGATGGAAGCTGCGTATCCGCGACGTGCTCACCTTCGGCGGTGCGGGGTTCGTGGTTCCGGTTTCCGGTTCCATCACGCTCATGCCCGGGACGGGTTCCAACCCCTCCTTCCGCAGGGTCGACGTGGACGTCGAAACCGGCAGGGTCAAGGGTATCTTTTAATTCAGGAAACTGCTGAAAAAGAAGAGGGGGAGCACTTCCCAAGGGGGCTTCCGCAAGATGCCGAAGGCGCGCCTGAGCTTATGGCTCTTGACTCAAAGGCCCATCGGGGCGTTCCCCCCTCTCCTTTCCAGTTTCTTATGGTGAAGGCGGAAAATCGCGCATAGAGACGCTGAGGCGCACAATATCCTGATGCGCTTCCGTGAAGCGGGTTTCCGATGGCGGAGAGGGGGCTTGCCGATGGGAAGCTGAACGTTTGCCTTGGCGTCCTTGCCCCCGTCCCCTTTGGCTTTTTTCAGGGCAAAGAAGGGGCTCCCGTGGCTTCTCTTTGGCCCCGTCTCGCTTCAGCGCGTTTTCCATGCCCAATATGGAACGGCGTGGCGCAGCTGATTTTTCGCCCGTCCTTGAGCATGTGACCTGTCAGTACGCTTGCTTTTTCTCCTTCTGATTCTATATGAGAGGCATTCCGGGCGCCGCCGAGAGGGGCAGGCGCTGCGGAGCCCATCCATCTTTCATTCAGGAATGTACTTTCCGGGCAACATATGGTCACTGACCCATCAATCCGATTGCGCCCGCTGGAGCGGGAAGATCTGCCGTTTATCCATCAGCTGGACAATAACGCCAGCGTGATGCGTTACTGGTTTGAGGAGCCTTATGAGGCGTTTGTGGAACTGACGGACTTGTACGACAAACATATCCACGATCAGAGCGAACGCCGTTTCATCGTTGAGCACGACAAGGCCAAGGTCGGGCTGGTCGAACTTGTCGAGATCGATTACGTCCACCGGAGGGCCGAATTCCAGATCATCATCGCGCCCGCGCATCAGGGGCTCGGCTACGCGGCGAAGGCCGTTTTGCTGGTCATGGATTATGCGTTCACGGTGCTCAATCTCTATAAGCTGTACCTTGTCGTGGATACGGAAAACAAAAAGGCCATCCACGTTTACAGCAAACTCGGGTTCGAGGTGGAGGGCGAACTGAAGCACGAGTTCTTCAGCAATGGGGAATACCGCAATGCCTTGCGGATGTGCACGTTCCAGACCGATTACCTCGCCAAGAAGAAAGAACAGGCCGCGCAGCAGGCCTGACGGACACTCTGACTCAAGGATACGCTATGGCGGACATTATCAGCGGCACGGAGATGCGGACGGCGATTCTCGACGAACTGCGTCGGGAAGTCGAGGCTATTCGGGAAAAGCACGGCACGGTTCCGGGCCTCGTGACCATTTTGGTCGGGGAAAATCCGGCTTCGGTCAGTTATGTGACCTTGAAGGTGAAGACCGCGCTGTCGCTTGGCTTTCATGAAATCCAGGACAACCAGCCCGCGGACATCAGCGAGGAGGCGCTTCTCGCGCTGATCGACAAGTACAACCACGATCCGTCCATCCACGGCATCCTCGTTCAGCTCCCGCTTCCAAAGCATATCGACGAGAACAAGGTCATTTATGCCATCGATCCAGACAAGGACGTTGACGGGTTCCACCCCGTCAATCTCGGGCGCATGGTCATCGGCGGCGACGCCGTGCGTTTTCTGCCCTGCACCCCTGCGGGCATTCAGGAAATGCTGGTGCGCTCGGGCGTCGAGACGGCAGGGGCCGAGGTTGTGGTGGTGGGGCGTTCCAATATCGTAGGCAAGCCCATTTCCGTCATGCTCGGCCAGAAGGGGCCCGGGGCCAACGCCACGGTGACGATGGTCCATACCCGCACCAAGGACTTGGCCGCCCACTGCCGGCGCGCCGACATCCTGATCGTGGCGGCGGGCGTTCCCGGACTGGTGAAGCCCGACTGGATCAAGCCCGGCGCCACGGTCATCGACGTGGGCGTCAACCGGGTGGGCTTCAACGAGAAGACGGGCAAGCCCATCCTTTCCGGCGACGTGGATTTCGCCGAAGCCAGCAAGGTGGCCGGGAAGATCACCCCCGTGCCCGGCGGCGTCGGGCCCATGACCATCGCCATGCTCATGAAAAACACAGTCCGCTCCGCGTGGTATCACTTGGGGCGGTAGGCTTTAGGAAAAGATATGGG
>USCL01000220.1 GCA_900553145.1 uncultured Desulfovibrio sp. | reverse complement strand
GGGCCGCCTGCATTCCCTCACCCCTGAGAGCCCCCGCCCTTCATGGCGCGGCCTCCTGCCTTTCCCCCTCCCCCCTCCTTCCCTCTGCTGACCTCCTTTCCCTCGTCGCCTGTATTTCCCGTGCGCGGGCCGTTTCAGGCCGCCCCGGCCTCTTCCCCATCCGAGGGATGACGTACAGGCAAGTTGCAAAGATCGCATGCCCAATGCCTCCGGTGCGCCATAGCGCAAGCCGGGACGGGCCGTTGCGCCTTTTGCACCGGCAAAAGGCCGTTCTCCTCCCATACCCGATAAACGGTCCCCAAAAAGGAAAACGGCGCATCTTTGCCTGTCCAACGGTGTTTTTTCATGGATAGGTCAGTCTTATGATTGGAAAAAAGAAAACAGTGTTCCTCGGCGCCAGAGTTGTGACCATGTGGGATGAACTGCCGGAAGCCGAAGCCGTCTGCGTTTCGGACGGACGCATTGAATGCGTCGGCTCCGAGGAAGATGTGCTCCGTTTCGCCGCGGCGGGCGGAACCGCGCCGCAACGCGTGGAACTTCAGGGCGTCCTGTACCCCGGCTTCATCGATACGCACAGCCATTTGTCATCCTATGCCGAATGCTTGGATCAGGCGTTTTGCGGCTCTTCCCGTGGCTCCGTCGAAGGTGTCATCCAAGCCGTCCGCGCCCATGCCGCCCGGAACCCCGATGATGAATGGGTAGTAGGCTATGGCTACGACGACACGGGCATTGCGGACAAACGGCACCTCAACCGGCACGATCTGGACAAGGCCTGCCCGGACAGGCCGGTGTACGTCAAACACATTTCCGTGCACATGGGCTATGTCAACACGCCCGGCCTGCAACGGCTCGGCATTACGGCGGACAGCCGGTTCGCCGGAGGCGAGGTGCATCTCGACGAACGGGGCGAACCCGACGGCTTCCTGCTGGAAAACGCCTTTTACCGTACGCTAAGCCACCTGCCTGCCCTTTCGCCGGAACGTTTCCGGCACAACCTGCGCCGCGCCGTGGCCGAATACAATCAAAAAGGGTTCACCACCATTCAGGACGGCGCCGTGGGGCTGAACGGCGACGCGGCGGGGACCATCGCGGCGTATGCGGAACTCGCGCGCAGCAAGGAACTGAACGCCCGCGTCTACCTCCAGCCCCTGGCCGAAGCGATGGATGACCTGCTGCGTTACGGCCTGTGGGAGTTCGGCAGCGACCGCATGGTGCTCGGCGGGGTCAAGTATTTCACGGACGGTTCCATCCAAGGCTATACCGGAGCCCTGCTTGAGGACTATTATTCCCGGCCCGGCTGGAAAGGCGAACTCACGTATCCGCAGCAGGAAATCGACGCGGCCATCCTCAAATACTTCCGCACCGGCATGCAGATCGCGGTGCATGTCAATGGGGACGCCGCGATTGAAGCGACGCTGCAAGCCTTTGAAAAGGCCCGCGCCGCCTGCCCCGGCGTCCATACCCGGCACCTTTTCGTCCATGCCCAGACGGCGTCGGACGCGCAGCTCATGCGCATGAAGGCCTGCCGTATCGTCCCCACCCTTTTCGCCCGGCACATCGAAGTATGGGGCGCCCGCCATTACAGCCAGTTCCTTGGCCCTGAACGGGCCTCGCGCCTCGATCCCGCCGGGTCCTGCGTACGTCTGGGCATCCCGTTCGGCCTGCATGTGGATACGCCGGTGCTCCCGGTGACGGCGCTCGGCTCCATGCATGCGGCGGTCAACCGCATCACCGACGGCGGGCGGCTGCTCGGGGCGGATCAGCGCATCAGCCCCCTTGAGGCCCTGCGGGCGTACACCACCTACGCCACGCTGTGCTGCCGCGGCGAGGAAGACCGGGGCCGCATCGAGCCGGGCCGCTACGCCGACTTCGTGCTGCTGGAGGAAGATCCGATACTTGCCGATCCCACGGCCCTCCGCGACATCAAGATCCGCATGACCGTTTGCGGCGGAGAGCCCGTCTACACGGCCTAAACCGGACGTACCCGCGTCCCGACCCCGTGAGGTAACACATGCAATCAAGAGTCCCCACCTATATCTTCTCCCTGATCATCCCCCTTGTCCTCGTTATCGGCTGTTTCGGCTTCTACAACCGGGTGGAGCCGCGCATCTTGGGGTTCCCTTTCATCTACGCATGGATTTTTGCCTGCTTTTTCCTTGTATCGGCCAGCATGTGCATCGGCTGGCTCCTCGATCCCCTTTCCGACAGGAACAAGAAACGGGCTTCCTCTTCACACGCAGCGAAGGAGAACGCATAATGACCGCCATCGTCTTTATAGCCCTCATGGCTCTTTCAGTGGTTCTGGCTTTTATGGCGAAACGCGGCGTGATCGCCAAGTCGATGGATGACGTCATGGTCGCGGGCCGTTCTTTCGGCGCGTTCATGGTGTTTTTCGTCACCGTGGGCGAAACCTACGGCATCGGCACCATGATCGGCGTTCCGGGCGCTATTTACTCCAAAGGCGTCAGCTATTCGCTGTGGTTCCTCGGCTATATCCTGCTCGGCTTCGTGGTGGGGTATTTCATGAACCCGGCGATCTGGCGCATGGGCAAGATTTCGGGCGCCATGACCATGCCGGACTGCTTCCGCTGGAGATTCGGCAGCAAGGCCTTGGAAGTGCTCGTCGCCGTGATCTGCATCATCTTCCTGCTGCCGTGGATGCAGATGCAGTTTGCCGGGTTGGCCACCATCCTGCGCTATGTCGGCTGGGACATCAGCTACACCGTGGGCATCGGCCTTTCCGCGGCGATGGCCTATCTCTACATCGCTGTGGCGGGTATCCGCGCCCCGGCATGGATCAGCATCATGAAGGATATCCTCATGATGGCGGCCATCGTCGCCGGCGGGCTCGTTGCCATCCACAAGATGCCGGGCGGGATCTCGGGCATCTTCGACATGGCGGTCGCCCATTTCCCGGATAAAGTGGTCATCGACGCGGAGCCGATCACCAAAAACGTCACGTTCGTCTTCTCGACCATCATCTTTCAGGCGCTCGGCTTTTGCGTGACGCCGCTCCAATACCAATTCATCTTCACCGCGAAATCGGAGGACACCATCCGGCGTAACCAAGTCATCATGCCGTTGTACATGTTCATGTACCCGTTCCTGATTGTGGCGGCGTACTTCGTGCTGGTGACGGTGCCGAACCTGAACGACCCGGACTCGTCGTTCATGGCGCTGGCAGCGGCCAATCTGCCCGAATGGGCGGTGGGCATGGTGGCGGCGGGCGGCGCGCTGACCTGCATCCTCGTCATCGCGGTGAGCGCCCTCAATCTCGGCGGCATTTTCACCCGCAACATCTGGGGCGTGTTCCGTTCTTCAGTGCCCCAGAAACAGGCCGTCCTCGTAACGAACATGGCTACCGGGGCGTCTCTCCTGATCAGCGTGGTGCTGGCGGTGCTGCTCCCCAACCTGATGCTCGGCGTCATCAACATCGCATACTTCTGGGCGACCCAGTGTTTCCCGATGGCGGTAGCGACGTTCTTCTGGCGCGGGGCCACCCGGACGGGCGTCTTCGCCGGGCTGTTGACGGGCGTGGTCGCCGTCGTCGCCCTCACGGAAACGCACGTGACCTTCTGGGGCCTGAACCAGGGGTTTGTCGCCATGCTCCTGAACGCGTTGGTTATGGTGGCGGTCTGCCTGTGCACCAATCCGGATGAGGCTACGCACGAGACGAGCAACGCCCTGTTTGCCTATGCCCCTCAAGATGAACCCGAAACGGCAAACCCGTAGCAGGTTGCGGGGCAACCCGCCCGTCCCCCGATAAGATACGCCCCGTGCGGCCCAACCGTTTGACGGCCGCACGGGGCTATTGTGTTTTCCTTCGGCTCCATGCCGCCGCAACAAGCCGCAAGCAAACGGGAGCGGGGCCTGATCGGCATCCCTCCCGCGACCACACATCCCCGTCCGTTCCGAGGAGCCCGAGCGATGGACGGGGCCGCCCGCACCGTATCCCCCATATCTTGACATCGGACAGCCACTCCCGAACATGCCTGTTGAAGTGCCCGCCTGTTTCTTGAAGGCCCCTCAGCGGAAACCATCAGCCCCGAGCGCCCCGTCCGGGGGGATGCGGGGCAGCCGCCCTGAAGAGGAAGCCCCCCGGGATATGGCAAGGGGCTTTTCTATTGGTGCCGCTCGATTGACTCGATGGGGAAACCATGCTGATGTGTCCGCAATGCCTTCTGGAGAATCCGATATGCCGATATCCGCCATGCCGTCCCTGTCTGTTGCCCGTCTGAGTACCGTTTTTGAAGATATGGCGGGGACCGCCCTTAAAACCGCTTTGGAGCATTCCGGCTGCGTGTTCAGGACGCAGGGGATCATCGGAGACTGGACCGCGAAAAGGACGTTCTGGAACGGTGTCCATTACGGCATCGACTTGACTGACGGGGGGAAAAGCATCTGTGTGGATCTGCCCCTTGAAGTCATCCAAAACGGCGGCATACGTCCGGGGGATCGCGTTGATATGCTGGGTATCCCGGTGGTGTACCTGAAAAAATCCGTCGTCCTTTTCAAGCTGCATGTCCATGCGGCTTCGGTCATCGAAGCCTCCGGGGAAGAATACGGCGAAGACCCCGTCAGGAATATCGAAGGGACGATCAGCCATTTAAAAGAACTGGGCTTTAAGAGGACACCGTTTCCGAAACGCGTAACCACCATCTCCGTGATCCATTCCAAATCAAATGCCGCCAACGTATTCGCCGACTTCAAAAACGAACTTGATCTGAAGAACGTCAATGTGGAGTCCATCCCGGCAGCCATGACTGATCCGTTTGCCATAGCCCGGGCGCTGGATCAGGCAACCGGCAACGTCGTCGTGCTGATCCGCGGGGGCGGCGGCGATGCCGAGTTCGCCACCTTTCAGCATGATGCCGTGGTCAAGGCCCTCGCGCGCAAGGCGGCGCACAGGATCACCGGCCTCGGGCATTACGGCAACCTGACGTATGCGGACATCATAGCCGATTTCTGCACGACAACGCCTACCAGCGCGGGGGCGTACGTCCGGGAACAGCTGATCCGCAACTTCAACATGAGGCAAGCGGAAAAGGAAACACTGGAAGAACAGGCCGCACTCATCAAGGCATTGCGGGTCAGTAAACTCAAGTGGATGTTCCTTGCGCTGGCGGGAATGGCTTTAGCAGGCTATCTGGGCATCTTCCGCTAGAGCCGGCTCAAAGCCGCTACCCGTGGGCGGTTCCGTGCCCACTTCAATGCCCCCTCCCGGCGCGTGCTCGGAGGGGGGCTCTTTTGCCCTGTTGCGGCACCTGATTACGGAGAAGAGGCGGACACTCCCCATGCTTGCGCGGCAGCGTGCGGCCCTTATCCGGGCGAGCCCGCCCCTGCCCACCCGGAAGGGGGATTCCATACCATGCGCGAAGATCCCCCGGGGCGTATGGCGGCGGTATCCGCCCTCTCCGGCAGTTTGTGAAAAAAAACCATGACATGCCGTCATCGGTCGACAAAATATCGCCAAACGCCTTGTCAAACGCTCCGGTTTGACGGAATAATACGTCTAACGCCAATGCCCGCGGCACAGCGATGTTTTGTTAATATACTGTTTTCTTTGTATAAACAAAAAGAGTTCGGATCAGCATGGCAATAAGCGCGGATACACGGACGCCGTACTCGGAAAAGTCCCTTGCGGCGGGGTGCCGTGCCCCGGGAAACGTCACCAGCCCTCTGGCTGCGCCATCCGAAGGAGAAGGCATGTCCACCATCAAGCATTCGCAGGTTTCCGCGCTCCTCGTCGATGACGACGCCAAACTGTGCGCGCTGCTGCGGGACTACCTTGAAGGATTCGGGTTTTCGCTCGATATCGCCGAAGACGCTTCGTCCGGGCTCAAAAAAGCCGTGGCGAACGAATATGACGTGATCCTGCTGGACATGATGCTGCCGGATATGGACGGCCTTGACGTGCTGCGGCGCTTGCGGGAAATCGGCTCCACGCCTGTGGTCATCTTCTCCGCGCAGGATGAGGAAGCCAGCCGGATCGTGGGGCTCGAGATGGGCGCGGACGACTATGTGCCCAAAGCCTTTTCCCCGCGCGAACTGCTGGCGCGCGTGCGGGCCGTGCTCCGGCGGGCGCAGCCCGTGCAGGCCGAACGCAAGGAGCCCGAAGAGGACGGCGTGGTCCGCGTGCGCGGCTTGTGGATGGACCGCAATTCCATGAAGGCGCGCATGAACGGCGTCCCGATGGATCTCACCGCGCTGGAATTCCGCATCCTGTTCGGCATGGCAGCCCATCCGGGCCGGGTCTTTACCCGTGAAAACCTGCTTGAGCTGGCCGTGGGGCGTGAATTCAACCGCTACGACCGCTCGGTGGACATGCATATCTCCACGCTCAGGCGCAAACTCGGGGACGCCCCCCACAGCCCGGCCTATCTCAAGACCGTGCGCGGCATGGGCTATACCCTGCTCCCCGAAGAAGCCTGACCCGGAACTCAAAGAAACGGCGAAAAGACATTCCGATACCCGTTCCGAAAATTTTTTCTTTGCATCGCCAATGGAT
>USCL01000219.1 GCA_900553145.1 uncultured Desulfovibrio sp. | reverse complement strand
GGTCTGGGGGGCGGCTCGCCCCCCAGACAGGGTCAAGGGGCGGTAGCCCCTTGCCGCCGGAGGCCTCAGCCTCTTTGTTCCCCGGTGACCGTCGCCAGTATCTTCCGCGCCTGATCGGCGTCCCTTTTGATCTGGGCGACGAGGGCGTCGGGGCCGGTAAAGGTGACTTCGCCGCGCAGGCGCTCGACGAAGGCGACTTCAAGATGCTTGCCGTAAAGATCGGCGTCGAAATCGAGCAGGTGCGTCTCGACCGTGAGCGCGCCCGGGCCGAAAGTCGGGTTGTATCCGATGTTCGTCACCGCCGGATAGGTGTTTGGGGTGGGATGCGCCGGATCGAAGACTGAAGGGAGGCCGTTCCCGGCGGATTCCGACGGCGTGGCGAGCGTCACGTAGACGCCGGGCTTGGGGAGCATGGTCGGCGTGGGGGCGAGGTTCGCCGTGGGGAACCCGAGCAGGCGCCCGCCCCGGTTCTGGCCGTGGATGACTTCGCCCTGCACGCTGTACAAGCGGCCGAGCAGGGTGCTGGCTTCCCATACCTGCCCTTGATGCAGCAGCTCGCGGATGCGCGTGGAGCTGACCACTTCGTCGTGCACGGAAAGCGCGTCCATCCGATCCACGTTGAAACCTTCGGCCTTGCCGATCTGGGCGAGCACCTCGGGCGTCCCGGCGCGGCCTTTCCCGAGCGTGAAGTCGTAGCCGAGAAGCAGTTCGCGCATGTTCAGCGTGCCGAGAAGGACGCGGCGCACGAAGGTTTCCGGCGACATGGCCGCGAATTCGGGCGTAAAGGCCACAAGCAGCACAAGTGCCATGCCGGAGGCTTCCAGCAGCGCGAGCCGCGTCTGCGCGGTCGTGAGGCGCGGCGGCGCGTAGGGCGTCAGCACTTCAAGGGGATGCGGGTTGAACGTCATGGCGACGGGGAGCGTCCCCGTGGCGGCGGCGCGCTCAATGGTCATGGCGAGCAGTGCCTGATGCCCCAGATGGACGCCGTCGAAATTGCCCACCGTCACGGAAGTCCCCTGCGAGAGGTCAATCGGCAGAGGCAGATCCAGCGCGTCGGGATTGCGGGTGATGATCATGCCTTACTTCTGCCCGGACGGAGCGGCCTGCAGCGCCATGTTGATGGCTTCCTTGAACAGTTCGGAAGACAGCGCGCCGCGGGCCACGAGGTTGTTGATGAGGAAATACGGGGTCCCCTGCACGCCTATGCGCTGGCCTTCGGCAATGTCCGCGTCCACTTCGGCGCGCACGTCCTTGCGCTTCACGTCGGCGGCGAGCTTCTTCATGTTCAGCCCGGCGTCCTTGGCGGCGCCCACGATGGCGGGTTCGCCGTCCTTGAGCACGTCGGCGCGGCGGGAGAAAAGCAGGTCATAGAACTTCCATGCCAGTTCCGGGTCCTGACGGGCCGCGGCGACATGGTATTCGGCGGCGAGGCGGGCGACGCCGGTGGTTTCCAGCGGGAAATGCTTGAAGACGTACTTGATCTTGCCCTGATTCTCTTTGAGGACCTTTTCCATCGTCGCCGCGCCCTGCTGGCAGTAGGGGCAGGTGAAGTCCGAATAGGCCACGATGGTCACGGGCGCATCGGCGGCCCCGCGGAACGGGCGGTCCTTGATGTCCACTTCCTTGGGCTGGTTCAGTTCGGCCTTCCACTGGGCGAGCAGGCTCTTGTGGCGGCGCTGGTTGGAGCCTTCCTGAGCGATGTCGAGCACGGCCTCGCTGTTCTCGCGCAGGACGCTGAGCAGCAGGTCGGGGTTTTTCTGGAGGGTTTCGCGCAGCAGTTCCGCGAAATTGTCCGTGGTGACGGCGCTCGAGGCCGCGTAGGACGGGGTGGCGGCGGACGCCCATTTATTGGAAAGGAACAGGAGGTAAGCGGTCAGGAGGAGCCAGATGACGAGAAAAGCCCAGAGTATTTTACGTTTCATCGAGATGTCCTTGATGGCTGGATTCGAAGTGAGAGCGTGCATACAAACTTCCTTGTTTTGCCGGGTAGTTTACCGGGACAGGAGGCCTGTGGCAAGGGCGGGATAAAGACAAAAAAAGACGGGGAAAAGCGGCAATGGAACGCTTTTCCCCGTCCTGCGTCTGGCCGGGGGAGAGAATCCCCCAAGCCGTCCTTACATATTGTCGCCGCGCTTGATGAGCGCCTGCATGCCGCCGAGGGCGTTCACGACGTCGGTCACGCCGTGGCTGCGCAGGTACAGCATCACCTCATAGGAGCGCAGGCCGGTGTTGCACACGAGGGCCACCGGACGGTCCTTGGGGATGGAGTCGAACTTCGCTTCAACGTCTTCCAGCGCGATGGCGTGCCATTCGCCGGGATATTTGGCGGCGGTGGCGTTGCCCGCGACGGCGGGCCGGGCGTCGGCGAAGAAGACGTTGTTGTTGGCGCGATCCTTCCAGAGCTCGCCGAATTCCTTGGAGGAAATGGGCTTGAGCTGGCCGGAGAGGATGTTGTCGGCCACGTTGGCCACGGCGTTCACGGCGTCCATCGCGGAGGCGAACGGCGGCGCATAGGCGATTTCGGCGTTGGCGAGATCGTCGATGGTGGGCTTGCCGAACTGGAGCATGGTCGCCACGGCGTCGATGCGGGCCTTGAGGGCGTCGCCGTCCTCGCACACGCCCTGAATGCCGAGCACGCGGCGGGTTCCGCGCTCGACCACGAGCTCGAGGGTCATCATGTGCTTTTCAGGATAGAAATGCGCGCGGTCGAGCTGTTCGAGGCTGGCGGAAACGGCGTCGAACCCGAAGGCTTTGGCGCGTTCGATGGTCAGGCCCGTACCGCACGCGGACATCTTGAAGATCTTCACGCACCACGTACCCACGGCGCCGTGGAAAGAGGCGGCCTTGCCGTCGTCGCTGGCGGCGTTGGTGCCGATGACGCGGCCCTGCCGGTTGGCGAGGGAGCCGAGCGCCAGCACGAAGGGCTTGCCGGTGATGAGGTTCGGGATGGCCACGCAGTCGCCGCCCGCATAGATGTCGGGATCGGAGGTCTGCATGTGCTCGTTGACAAGGATCGCGCCGGTACGCTCCTCAAGATCGAGCCCGGCGGCGCGGGCCAGCTCGGTGTTGGGCGCGAAGCCGGTGGCGAAGATGACCAGATCGGCGTCGAGGGTGCGCTTGTCGGTCACGACGCGGGCCACGGTTCCGTCCTTGCCTTCGAGGCGCTGGACTTTTTCGCCGGTGTAGACGTCGACGTTGTGTTCCTCAAGGTCGTGCCTGACCATATCGGACAGGCTGGCGGACATGACGCCGGGCATGGCCTGCGGCATGAATTCCACGACGCTCGTCTTGATGTCCCACATGTCGGCGAGGGCCACGGCGATCTCCATGCCGATGAACCCGGCGCCGATGACCACGGCGTTCTGCACGCTGCCGGAGGCGCAGGCCTTGCGGAGCGCGTCGGCGTCCTCAAGGTTGTTCGCGCCGCCCACGTTTTTGAGGTCGCGGCCTTCGACCGGGGGCACCTTGGGCGTGCTGCCGGTGGCGATGATCAGGCGGTCGTACGGGAGCGTCTTTTCCTCGCCCGAAACCAGATTCTTGGCCGTCACGGTCTTGGCGGCGCGGTCGATGGCGGTCACGCGGGTCTGGTTCAGGGTGTGCACGCCCTTATGCTCGAAATATTCGGGGGTGCGCACGGTTCCGTAGGTGGTGGAGCGCAGGGCATCCAGCGAGTTGATTTCGCCGGAAACATAGTAGGGGATGCCGCAGCCGCCGAACGAAATATTGATGTTTTCGTCGATCATGGTCACGTTGGCCGTGGGATCAAGCCGTTTCAGGCGGCTGGCCGCCTTGGGGCCGAGGGCTACGCCACCAATGACGATAACGTTTTTGGACATATTTCCTCCCTTCCTGAGATCAGGGGTAAAGGTACAAGAAAGTCGGTTTCTGGCATACACGCTTCCCTGCGAATGTGCAAGGCAGGGATAGATTTGTGACGGTTCTGCGCGGGTTGCGGAAATACACGGGAAGGCGCGCCTTGCCTTGAAGCGGCGGTGGAGAGGTGGTATGGGAAAAGGACGGGGCTTTTCCCTCGGCGGCGGATTTCAAGGGTTGCGTCATGGAACCGTTCCCGTATGGGCTGAGGCCGAGGAAGGTTCGTCGTCACAGGCGGCCCCACGCCGCAGGGAAGGGCGACCATGGAGAATCCGTCGTTTTCCCAAGAGGACGTCGCTATCGCCCACGGTTGCGGCGTCAGAGTGTTTTTCGCTTCCGATCCGGCGTTCAGAGAGGAATGCCGGGAAATGAATCTGCCCCGCCGGAAGATCCGGATGCCTCCATGCCGGAGTATGACCTCGGGGAGTGGTTCCTGCTCGCGGTGGTGAGCGTCCTCGTTCCTTTCGGGGCGTACATGGGCATGCGGGTTCTGCCCGGAACCTTAGCGGGGCTTGCCGTTCCGACGATAAGGTACGCAGTGTTGCGCCTCGCCATTTTTTGCCAGCGTCTCATCCAGCGTCATCTTCACGGAAAGGCTTCCGTACACCGCAAGCTATGGCGGCCTCTGGTGGACGGTGCGCCGCGTCGATGCCGTCGAGGATATGAAGCTGTACCCGTTGGGCTGAAGGCCGGGACGGCCCTGAGCCTCGCCACCCCGGCGGTGGACGTCGGGCTGCTTGCCGCCTCGTCTTCCGGGCGATGCGGGATTGTACGGCGGCGGTGTTTTCCTGTTGGGAACGGACGAGAAAGCCCCCCGCCCGCAACCGTTCCAGCGCTATGGGTGATTGCAATGGGGCGGCCTGTTTGGCATACTCCTGAAATTGCGCCGTATCGGCGCGGGCTGCCTTCACACAGGGGGAATACATGGCTGAGAAGGAAGTACATGGGACGTCGGTTCCCGGCGTTGATTGGGAATCCGGCGTCAAACGCCTGATGGGAAACGAACAGCTTTACCGCAAGCTGCTGGCGAAATTCGCCGCTTCGTATGGGGATACGGCGGAGAGAATCCGTGACGCCCTGACCGCGGGGGATCGTCAGGCGGCCCATAATGAGCTGCATACCCTCAAAGGCGTGACCGCCAACCTTTCTCTCGCGCCTTTGGCGGATCTGGTCCTTGCGGCGGAACAGGCCGTCAAGCATGGCGATACGGAGCATGAAAGCGAATATGTCGACGCCATGGGCCGGGAACTGGCCGCGGTCATCGAAACGCTCGGCAAACTGTAACGGCCGCCCTATCTTCTGTCTTTCAGCCCCCGCCCGGAGTTCCGGCGGGGGCTTTTGCATCCATTTTGCCGCACAGCATACCCTTTCGCATTATTCCTCCTTCTCTTCCAATAAGAAAAGGAGCCGAAGCTCCTTTCCGTGAAAATGTGGAAGGCCGTGAACAGTGATTCGATACGCGCGAAAGCCTTGGGAGAGGATAGGGTGGGGCGTGTGGAGGGGAAGGGGAACCTTTCTGAAGAAAGGTTCCCCTTCCCCTCCACACATCTTTTCCCCTAACAACTGGCCTCGTTCTCAAGTTCGGGCATGCGCTTGCCGCGGGAGAGGAACAGCGCCAGCGAAGCGGCGGCCGAGGCGATGCCGATGGCCGTGGACACTTCGACGGACAGGCCGAATCCGATCTTCGCGTAGCAGAGGTAGGAAATGCAGACCACAGTCATGAAGGCCGCGGGCAAGGTCGCTATCCAGTGGAAGCGCTCGCGGCGGGCAAGGTAGACGGCGACGGCCCACAGGGTCACGCAGGACATGGTCTGGTTGGCCCAGCCGAAGTAACGCCAGATCACCGCAAAATCCATGAACGTCAAGGCGATGCCCGCGATGAACAGCGGAACGGCGATCACCAGACGCTTGCCGACGGGGCCTTGATCGATGTGCAGCGTGTCGGCCACGAGGAGACGGGCGCTGCGGAAGGCCGTGTCGCCCGTGGAAATGGGCAGCACCACCACGCCGAGGATGGCAAGCATGCCGCCGATGGGGCCGAGCAGGGCCATGGAAATCTCCTGCACCACCAGCGTGGGCGTCCCGGCCTTGATGACCGCGCCGAGGGCTTCGGGCGATTCATAGAAGGACAGGCCGAGCGTCACCCATATGAGCCCGAGGACGCCCTCGGCGATCATGGGGCCGTAGAACAGCATCCGGCCGTGTTTTTCGCTTTCCATGCACCGGGTCATCAGAGGCGACTGGGTGGCGTGGAAGCCGCTGATCGCGCCGCAGGCGATGGTGATGAACAGGAGCGGCCAGATGGGGAGGCCGCTCGGGTCCGTGTTCACGAAAAAGTCGGTGTTGGGCAGGACGGGGCGGTCGCTGAGCATGAGCGAACCGGCAAGCCCGAAGGCCATGACCAGCAGCAGGATCGAGAAGAAGGGATAGATGCGCCCGATGATGGCATCGATGGGCATGATCGTGGCAAGGAAGTAGTAGGCGAAGATGAGCGTGGCCCAGAAGGGCAGGCCGAAGCTCGTCAGGTTGGCGAGCAGGGCCGCGGGGCCGAGCACGAACACCGCGCCGACCATGATCATGAACGCGATGGCGAACACTTCCATGAAACGGCGGACGCCGGTGCCGAGGTTGCGTCCGATGATTTCGGG
>USCL01000218.1 GCA_900553145.1 uncultured Desulfovibrio sp. | reverse complement strand
GTTTTTCTGGAGCGTTACGGCGTTGAACTTGGCGTTCTGCCAGTGGATTTCCTGTTGCAGCATGTCGTCGAGGCGCAGTGCGGTCCGCACTTCCGCGGCGAACAGCCGCGCCAGTTCCCGGAGTTCGCTTTTCTTGAGCTGCGTCAAAAAGCCCGTTCCGAACCGGGTGTCGAGATACAGCAGCCACGGCTGCCGCCCGCCGACGCTCAAGGGCAGGCAGATGGCCTGCCGATCCCGGTCCCCCTTCCCTTTGTTCAGGCAATCCGCAATCCATGCTATCCGCTCGCGCATGGCCGGGCTCTGCATCTCGGTGCGGGTGAGGTTCACCGAGGCGGCGCATTCCACGGAGGGGCCGCCCGCCGAGGGCCTGAACAGCGCGGCCCGTTCGGCCTTGAGTTCCAGCTGGGCGACGTTGACGATGCGTTGCAGGTTATCCTCCAGCATCTGCCGGACGGGGACGTCGTTGAAGGCGTCATGGCAGCGGTCCATGAGATCCTCTTTCAGAAAGGGGGTGCCGCTAGCCGGGCCGCCCGGCGAAAAGACCTCGCTGTCCCTGTCCCGCGTGGCGAGGATGGAAACCTCGAGGGGCGGCATACCCGCGTGGGCCGTCCGGCCTATGGATTCCGAAACCTGCATGCGGAAAGGGCGGGCTTCGTCGCGGCGCCCGAGGCTTTCCAGCGTGTTCGCCAGTTCGTGGCGGGCCAGAGCCAGCTCCCGCACGTCCTGCGAAGAGGCAAGGCAGCCGACGCTCCGGCGGAGGAGGGCCAAGGGATCGGCTTTTTCCGCATCCCAGCGGCCCGCTTTGCCGTCCCGCAGGCACAGGGCTTTGACGCGGAGCGCCGCCCCACGGAGTTGCCGGTTGGGGCTGCGGAGGAGGGATTCGAGCGTCGCTTGGAATGCGTAGCGGGGGATCTCGGGATAGCCCGCCAGCTTGAAGTCGTACAGCATGTCCAGGATGTAGGGATCGACGAAGGGGGAGTGGGGCGAACCCGCGGCAATGGCGTTTTCGGTTTCGCGGCGGAGGATTTGGTAGGCCGCGCCGCGCCGCCCGTTGAGGTAGTGGTAGAGCGCCAGCCCGCGCACCGTGCTGGAGAAGATTTTGGGGTTCTCCACCGGATGGGTGCAGGAAAACAGGAAATCCAGATGGTTGAGCGCGCCGTCCCAATCGCCTTTGCGCAGCAGAAAGCAGAAATGGGTCAGCCAGAGCAGGGAAAAGGTTTTTTCTCCGGCAAGTTCGGCGGAGTGGCGGGCGGATTCCACGGTTCCGATGGCGAGGGTGTACCGCCCGAGGTACATGGCCGACTGGCTGATGCTCACGGCATGGAATAGGGCGATCCGGCTGAGCCAGTCGCCGGGCTCGCCCTGATGGACATGGCTGCGCAGCGAGTCCGGGTAGTTGCCGCTGATGGCGTAGAGCAGGCCCGCGAAGCAGACGATGTAGTTTTTCATCTCCTGTTCGCAGGCGTCCCTCAGGCGCAGGAATTCGGTCTCGACCTCGCTGATGTTCCACGGCTCCTCCGGAAGTTCGAAGCAGAGCAGCCGCATGTAGTTTTTGAGGATGCCGATGAGGGGTCGGAAGCGCTCGTTGCCGCCGTACCCCGTGAGTTCATAGGCGATGGACGAGAGCTTGAAGGCCAGCGGGATATGGCGGTTGGCGAGGATGCACATGCTCTGGAAGGTCAGGGCGAGCTTGGCGTAGAGGCAGCTTTCCGCGCCTTCCGCGTCGTGCAGGTGGCGTTCGCCCCAAGCGATCAGGAAGCGCAGCGCAAATTCCATGCAGATGATGCTGCCCGGCCGCTGCTTGCCGAGTTCGTCGCCGATGGCTTCGGCGATGGCCGTGCAGTCGTCGAGGGCCATGTCCGGCGACCCGAGCCGGGCGAGGGAATGGATGAGGCTGCCCCGCGGGGCGTTCCGGGCGAGGAGGCGCGAAAGCCCGTTCCGGACGGCGTCCGGCAGGCCGGGGCAAGCCCATGCGCCCGGGCCGTCGGCACGGGCGGCAAGCCCCGCGCTGACGAGCGGCTCAAGAAGAGGGGGGATGGTTTCCTGCGGCTTTCCTGCCAGCACGGCGAGTTCTTGTGTCAGGAGCGGACGTCCGGCGGCATGCAGGGCTATGAGGAGCACGGCTTGGGGAAGATGCAGCGGGCGGGGCATGGATACCTCCAAAGGCCGGGGAAAGGGGCCGTCCGTAATGCGATGCGGCGTATGGCGAGCGGCAGGAGCCATCCGGCTTTATAAACGTATCCGGGCGGAATGAAAAGGACTCCACGTGAAAGCCCCATATGTCGGAAACCGAACGTCGACAATGCGTATGGCATCTATCGGATAAGGGGCATCCGTTGAGGGATGGGCGTGCGGAGGTGCATCCCGGGAACCTTGTGCGCCTATGGAGAGGGATATGCCAATATGTTCGCTGTATTGATTGGAAACGGCAGCAGGGGGGATGCCGTTGTTGCGACCGGCGGCACTGGACAGGCCGGGGAGGCTTTCGGTTTCCGGGCGGAGCAGAGCCTCTCATCCCTCTATCAGCCACCCTACGAAATCACCAAGCCGGAAAGCCTCCACGGCATCGGGCCCCAGTTCGCTGCGGTAGAGAGGGGATTGTATCCCTAAAGCATCATAGTGTTTTTTCCGCATCCTTGTTTCATGATCCGTCCTTCCTCTGTTACAGCAGAACGCCAGCCGGGATGTTCCAGCGGAGGAAGAACCGTTGGGTGCCTTTTCCTTATTTATGATGATGATTGCCCCGCCCGGCCTCATCTTGTTCCGCAATGTCGACAACAGATGCTGCCGCGTTGGGGCGGGCAGGTCCATGAGCGTGAGGAAAGCCACCGCCACATCGAAGGGTTTGTATGGATAGCTGGCCACATCCGCCATAATGGCCCGCCCCGGCCCGCAGTAGGCCACCACCACGTCCCGGCACCCGTCCAGCGCCACAAACTGCGCCTCCCGATCATGCAGCGTCGGCGCCAGCACGCGCCCGACGTTCCCGGTAGCGCATCCCAGATCATACACTTTGCCGCCCTGCGGGATGTAGAGCCGGGCAATCATGGCCACCGCCGCCGTAGTCATGTCATACCAAGGGGACTGCTCCTTGCCGCGCCTGCCCATCAGGCCGCAGAACCCGCAAAAGGTCCAGTCTCTCACTCCCTGCGTCATAAGCTCCCCCTGATGGGTGTCAAAACTCTCATGCTGGCGCGGATGCCAAGTCCTGCCAGATGGTTATGGCAGCTGTACCGTGTTGGGAACTTTGGGCCTTTGGCTGCTTCCGGGGCGTTGCGGCACCGCGTTGTGCCTTCCGCGTGGGAGGCCATAGCCATGTTGGCTTATGACAAAAAGTTACTTCAATGAAACTTCTAAGTCAACGAAAACCGATCTACCGATGTAACATCGTTTCACTTATGTAACTAAAATGAACGCAGAAAAAATTTTTGAACAGGTCTGGAAGGAGTTCATCCGGCGGCTTGAGGCCTTGCGCAACCAAAAGCCCAAAATGACTTATGAACAGCTTGGAGAAATGTGCGGGGTCAGCAAAGTGACCACAAAACGGTGGCTTGAAGGTGCTGGTGGGGAAAAGACGCCTTTCCCGGACATGCTCCGGTACATGCAGGCGGTAGGGATGAATATACGGAACGTTATCCCACAGAGCCAGCCTGAAGAGGAGCCCGTTTTGGAGAGCCGGCTTGCCGAAGCCCAGAAGGAACTTGCCATATGCAGGGATGCGCTCAGGCAAGCCGAAAAAGAGCGTGACGCATACAAATCAAGATGGGACGGACACTTGGAAACGGTGCGCGCCCAAAGCGGCATCCAGCCGTCCGGCCCTTCCGCACAGGGGGAAAAGCCGTTGGGGGAGAAGGCGGATTGACGCCCTGTGCGATCGGAGGTGTCCGCCTTGCCCAATCTTCCCTCCGTTTCCCGTAAGTGACGTTTTTGGAGGCTTGCGTTGCCGCGCGGGAATTTTTTCTTTTTGAAGTTACTTCAATGTAACTTATTTTGCCGGAAAGGCCCCTTCCGCAGCCTCTTATAGGGGCTCAAACCGAATACGGGCAAGCAAAAGAGGGGCGTTGCGGACGGGCGCGGTTATAAGGGGAAAATCCTCACGCAGTGTGGAGCGGCAGTGCAGTGGCGTCTCGGCGGTTTTGGGGGAATGACCCTCCCCGTTGGATGAACTTTCGGGGAAAGCCGTGTGTTCTAAAAAGAACAAAAAGAAGGAAACATCGCGTCTTTATTTTTGGATGATTCCAGTTTTCTGGAAACATGGCGAGATACTGACGCAAGAAAGGTTCCTTTTGAAAAAACAAAAGATTTTTGGATGTTAACTGTGAAGAGATGTTCCGTTCTTTTCTCTCTTTATGCCGCTTCCACTTCCTTGTTTTCTTCTTTTCTTCTGTGTGTTCACTAAGTTATTTCCATAGCAAAGCCATTTTGTCCAAAAAGCTGGACTGCAGGGGCCCTTGCTCTTTCTCCCAATGGAGAGGCCTGCTGTCGCAGTCTCTAGATAATAGAATAAAAACAGATGGATTATTGTCATAAGGCTCCTTGTTTTCCGATTGGCATGTCGATTGCTCTAAAAAGGGCAATCACGTGAACAATCTCAACAGAGGAGCCACCACTATGGGCAAGGCAACGCAGATCTACCGGAACGGTACGATATTGACGATGGATTCACGAGGGAGCGTGGTCAGCGCGCTGGCCGTTGAAGGCGACGCCGTCCTCGCTGTGGGGGCCGATGATGAGGTCATGGCCCTTGCGGGGCCGGACACGGTTATCACTGATTTGCGGGGCAGGACGATGCTGCCCGGTTTTGTCGACGGGCACAGCCATTTTGTCTGGGCCGGGCTCCTGTTCGCCACGCAGCTTGATCTTTCCTCCCCGCCGGTCGGCAAGGTGAAGGACATCGCTGAAATCCGCGAGCTGCTCAAGGAAAAGGCCGCTTCCACGCCCAAGGGGGAATGGATTCTCGGATACGGCTACGACGACACCGCCCTTGCGGATCGCCGCCACCCGCTTGCGTCCGACATGGACGGCGTAACCCCTGATCATCCGGTGCTTCTGCGCCATGTTTCGGGCCACCTGTGTTCCTGCAACAGCCGGGCTCTGGCGCTGGTCGGGTATGACCGGAATACGCCCGACCCCCTCGGCGGGATTATCCGCCGCGATGCGCAAGGCAATCCCAACGGCGTGCTTGAGGAACCCCCGGCAATGAACCCCGTGGCCGCGCTGTTGCCCGAGCCGTCCGAGGAAGACTGGATGCGCAGCATCGCAACCGCCTGCGACGCCTACACCGCGAAGGGCGTCACGACCGCACAGGACGGCTTCACGCAGGAAAAGCAATGGGCGCAGCTCCGCAAGGCCCACGGGAAGGGCCTGCTCCGCAACCGCGTGCAGATCCTGCCCGGCCTCGGCTGCTGCGATCTCAATCAGTTTACGGCCCATGTTTCCGGCACGCCGCTGACCGCCGACCGCAAGATCAGCCTCGGCGCGATCAAGCACCTCGTGGACGGCAGCCTGCAATGCTATACCGGCTACTTAAGCAATCCCTATCACAAGATCATCTACGATCTGCCGGACGGCCCGCTGTGGCGCGGGTATATTCAGGAAAACCCGCAGGGCTTCATTGATCGCATCGTGGCCTTGCACCGGCAGGGCTGGCAGATCGCCATCCACGGCAATGGCGACGAGGCCATCCAGCTCATCCTTGACGCCTACGAAGAGGCGCAGAAGCGCTATCCCCGCGCCGATGCCCGGCACATCATCATCCATTGCCAGACCGTGCGCGAAGATCAGCTTGACCGCATCAAGCGCCTCGGCGTGGTGCCATCGTTCTTCGTGGTCCACACCTACTTCTGGGGCGATCGCCACCGCGACATCTTCCTCGGCCCGGATCGCGCCAGACGCATCAGCCCGCTCCGCAGCGCCCTGAAGCGCGGCATCCTCTTCAGCAACCACAACGACACGTTCGTAACCCCCATTGACCCCCTGCTCTCCGTGTGGTCGGCGGTCAACCGGCTCACCAGCAGCGGGCAGGTCCTCGGCGAGGAATACACCATTTCCGTCATGGACGCGCTCCGCAGCGTAACCTCTTGGGCCGCCTATCAGGCCTGCGAGGAGACGAGCAAGGGCAGCCTCGAACCCGGCAAGCTGGCCGATATGGTCGTGCTTGGGGACAATCCCCTTGCCGTGGACAAGAAGGCCATCCGCGACATCCCGGTGCTGGCGACCATCGTCGGCAACGAACTCGTATACGGGTCGCTGGAATAGCCTTGCCGGAAATCCGGCGGCGTGGGGGCGTTCCTTCCCGCCTCCCCGCCGGGTTTCTTTGGACGCGGCGGTTGAGCGGCTTTCGCCGCATTGATGGTCAGCCATTGGGTGTTCGCCGCGATCATCATCGTGACGCCCATCGCCATGTATCTTTTGAAGTTCATCCGCAAGCCCGCGTTCTGATCCTTTCGGAAACGGATTGCACATGAGGGATGCGGGGGGCTCGTCCCCCCGGAGGAAGAGGGAATGCCGGGGTCCCCTCACCCGGAGTATGTCCAACCCCAAAGGAGAGA
>USCL01000217.1 GCA_900553145.1 uncultured Desulfovibrio sp. | reverse complement strand
CTGGACAGCTTCAAAGGCTCCATCCATTCCGGGAGCATGGAGCCCGGCTATGAGAATTTCGCCGTGGACGTCCCCAAGTGGCAGCGCGATAAGGTGTATGCCTTCGCCGAAGCCAAGAACGTGACGCCGTGGCTCCCCCGCGTGCGTCTCGACACCTTCTGGCAGAAGAACGAAAAGAACATGCACAACCACGTGGAAGTGGACGGGATGCCCATGATCCTCGACAACTACGCGGACAACAAAAACGGGCAGGTCGGTGCATCGATTCAGGCGGACTGGCAGCTCGGCGCGAACCACTACCTGATCACCGGCTACGATATCAGCCGCGATACGCTTAAGGCGACGACGCGGGCCACCGCCAGCTCCGAGATGATGTCCGGGACGCTGACGACCATGAAGAGCGTCTACGACAGGCTGTCGCTCATCAATCCCGCTTCTGCGGCGGGCATCAAGGCCGCCATCGAGAGCATCGACGACACGTTCAACTATGCCTCGGCGGCCTACCATAAGGGCAACATGCTGAGCAACGCGCTGTATGCGCAGATGGAATCGACGTTGCCCTACGACTTCACGCTGAGCTATGGAGTCCGCTACACATGGGTGCAGTCCAGCATGGATCGCGCCGACGGCATGAAGACCCTCGGCACCTTCGGCACGGTGAACGGCATGGATGTGGGCACGGAGGGCTCCTCGAACAATTCCCGGCCGGCCCGTCTTTAATGTGGGCCTCATGTGGTCGGGCATTCCGGATCTGACGCTGCGGGCCACGTTCGCGCAGGGGTTCCGCGTTCCTTCGCTGCAGGAAAAGTATGTGATGTCGGCGATGGGCGGCGGGACGATCCTGCCGAACCCCGGCCTCAAGCCGGAAACCTCGAACAGCTATGAAATCGGGGCGCGGTATGCCCATGAGGGGCTGACGCTGGACGTGGCGGCCTTCTATTCCGACGCGGACGACTACATCTACAACCCGACTATCGACGCGGACACCGACACTTCGCGCTACATCAACATCTCGTCGGCCAAGACCCACGGGGTGGAGCTGTCCGCGAGCTATGATTTCGAATGCGGCCTCACGCCGTACGCCTCCGCGACATGGATGCGGCGCAAGTTCGACTACGGCACGCTGACCACATGGAAAACCGGCGTGCCCGAATGGTCGGGCAGGGCGGGGGTGCGCTTCAGGCACGCCCTGAGCGAAACCGTGGACTTCAACGCCGATGTGTACGGGAGGTTCTCCTCGAATTCCATCGAGAAGACCGAAAGCGAGACGAACCACTACAACAACTGGCAGACGGCGAACGTGGCTTTCGGTTTCGAGTTTGGCGACGAGAAGCAGTATACCGTGGCCGCCGAAGTCCTGAACCTCTTCGACAAGCGGTACCGTCAGGAAGACAGCATATTGGAACCCGGCCTGCACGCCAACATCAAGGTGGGCATGAGATTCTGATTTCATGAGGAAGGCTGTACTTCTATATTGAAATTGAATTTCATTTATATTATCAATAAAACATCCTTCCCCGCTCCGGCGGCGGACGCCCGGGGCGCCGCGCGCCGGGGCGGGGGAAAAGAAAAGGAATGCTGATGCTGTCACGGGTATGCAACGGTCATTACTGGAGCGCGCGGGAACTTGTGGTCCTCGGCGTCTTCTCGGCCGCCGCCAAGCTTTCCACCTTGCTGGTCGCGCTGGTGGGGGGAGGGATGAACCCGGTGAGCCTGCTCGCCAAGAATCTCATTTTCACCACGCTGCTCGTGGTCATGCTCTACAAGGTCCGCAAGCCGGGGACGCTGGCCCTGTTCGTGCTCGTGAACATGCTTATCAGCATGCTCCTGCTCGGCGGCAGCGTGACGCTGCTCCCGGCCATGCTGCTGGCGGCGGGCTGCGCCGAGGCGGCGGTGGCCTGCTCCGGCGGGATGCGGAAGCCGTGGGCGCCCGTGCTCGGCGTCGCGGTGTATGATCTCACGTCAAAGGCGTTTTCGCTGGGCGTATCGTGGCTGTTCATGCGCGAGAGCCCGGCCTTGCTGTATGTCATCGTCCCCATTGTGGCCATTGGCTACGTGGGGTCGCTGTGCGGTCTTTTTTCCGGCGTCCGCGCCGTCCGGGAGCTGCGTCATGCAGGCATTGTCCGTAACTGAGGGCCCCGTTTGGGGCGGCGGGCTGCACGCGGCGGACACGCGGGCGAAGATGTTCGTCAGCCTGCTGGCGTCCGTGGCGACGGTGGCGTTGTCCGGGGTGGAGCCGCAGATGGTGCTTTTCGGCATGTCGCTGGTGTACGCCCTTGGGATGCGGCGGTTTCGCATCCTGTTGATCGGGTATGCGGCCCTTGTGGGTATGTCGCTCCTGGCGATGGGGTGCGCGTTCGGGATGGCCTTGCTGATCCCGACGATGCCCGCGTTTTCGGCCTCGGCGCTGGTGGTGCCGTTCCTGCGCATGGCCACGATGCTGAACGTGATCCTGCCGCTGGCCTTTTCCTGCCGGGTGCAGAGCCTGCTGACCGCGCTGAAAAGCCTGCGCCTGCCGTTCTGGCTCTATCTTCCGGCGGCGGTGATGATCCGTTTCATCCCCACGTTTCTGCATGACGTCAAACAGGTTTCGGAGACGCTTCGGATACGCGGCTGGCGTATGACCCCGTGGAACGCCTTCCGGCATCCGGTGCTGCTGATCCGGCTGGTGTTCACGCCGCTGCTGTTCCGCTCGTTGAAGACGTCGGAGGAGCTCGGCATCGCAGCCGAACTCAAGGGCCTCGGCTACGGCGAAGGGATACGGCCCTACCGGAAGCTGGTCTGGAAGGCGTCCGACACGTGGCTTTTGGTCGCGGCCTGCCTTGTGGCCGTTGCGGCGGTGCTGTGCCAGCATGCCGTGGGCTGGGCCCCGCTGGAAGGGGGGATGCGCTGATGATCCGTTTTGAAAACGTCACCTATACATACCCGTTCCAGACCCGCCCGGCGGTTTCGGATATTTCGTTCTCGGTACGCCCGGGCGAACTGGTGCTGTGCACCGGGGCCAGCGGCTGCGGCAAGTCCACGCTGATGCGCCTCGCCAACGGCCTGTGCCCCCACTATTTTCAGGGGGCGCAGGAAGGCCGCGTCCTGATCGGCGGAGAGCCGACAAGCGCGCGGGCCATCAACGCCATTGCGCGGGAGGTCGGGACGCTGTTTCAGGACCCCGAGCAGCAGTTCTTCGCCCTGAACGTCGAAGACGAGCTGGCGTTCGCCCACGAATGGCAGGGCATTTCGCCCGAAGCCATTGCCGCGAAGATCGACGAGGCGGCGCGGGCATTCCGGCTCGGGCCGATCCTGTCCTCGTCCATCCATGAGCTGTCCGAAGGGCAGAAACAGAAGGTCGGGCTGGCCTCCATCCTCTCGCAGGGGCCGAAAGCCCTGATCCTTGACGAGCCGAGCGCCAACCTCGATCCCGAGGCCACGGAAGATCTGGCCCGCAAGCTTGCCGAGCTCAAGGCGCGGGGCATGGCGATCCTCGTGGTGGATCACCGGCTGTACTGGCTGGAAGGCGTGGCGGATCGCGTGCTTGTCATGCGGGAAGGCCGGATCGAGGAACAAGGCGGTTTCGACATGCTCTATGACGACGCCCTGCGCGGACGGTGCGGGCTGCGCGCGGCCCGTGTGGGCGATCCCCGCCGCTCGCTGCCAGACTGCGCGGCGGAACCGGTTGAGAGGCCGGGACAAGCGGGAGGCAAAGGCGGGCTGGCCGTTTCCGGCCTGCGGTTCGCCTATTCCGGCAAACCCGTGTTGTTCGACGGCGTGGACGTGTCGGTCCCGGCTGGCGTGACCGCGCTCGTCGGGGACAACGGCACGGGCAAGACCACGCTCGCCCGCCTGCTCACCGGGCTGAACGCCGCGCAGGCCGGGCAGTTCGCCATCGGGGGGCAGCCCGTCCCCGCGTCGAAGCTGCTTTTGAAGGTGGGCATCGTGCTCCAGAACGCCGATCACCAGCTTCATATGAAAACGGTGCGGCAGGAGCTTGAAGTCAGCCTGTCGCTGGCGGGGCACGGCGCGGGCGACGTCCCGGGCCTGCTGTCGCTGTTCGCGCTTGAAGGGCTCGCGGAGCGGCACCCGCAGTCGCTTTCCGGCGGCGAAAAGCAGCGGCTCGTGATCGCCTGCGCCTTCGCCAAGCGCCCGGACGTGCTCATCCTCGATGAGCCCACCAGCGGCCTCGACGGACGCAACATGCGCCGCATCGCCGACGCGCTGGAGCTGCTGGCGGGCCGGGGGGCCTGCGTCCTTGTAATCACCCACGATCTCGAACTGATGGGGTTGTCCTGCGCCCGGGCGTTGCGGCTCCCCCTCCAGCCGGGACGTATGGAATCCTCTTATAGCAAACAGGAGAATGGAGTATGACGGCATCGTGTTGCCAAACGTCGGAAACGCTGCGCGAGTCCATCGCCGCGGCCTTGCAGGAAAAAAAGCCGGTGATGCTGGGAAGCCTCGCGGAACGCTTCGGCGTTTCGGAACTGGAGGTCGCCAAGGCCCTGCCGGACGGGGCGCGGGCCTTCGCGGGCAAGGACGCCTTTGATGCTGTCTGGCAGGCCTTGGCTTCGTGGGAAAACGCCACCTTTATCATGGAACATCTCGGTTCGGTCGTCGAAATCAAAGGGCGCATACCGGAAGGCAAGCATGGGCACGGCTATTTCAACCTGATGGGCGGCAGCGGGCTCGGCGGGCATCTCAAGATCGATGATCTGGATCACATCTGTTTCCTCTCGCTGCCCTTTATGGGGTTGGAGAGCCATTCCGTGCAGTTTTTCAACGCGGCGGGCACGGTGCTGTTCTCCGTGTATGTGGGCCGCGAAAACCGTCAACTCATCCCGGCCGCGCGCGAGTCGTTCTTCGCGTTGCGCGAGGCCGTGGGCATGAAGGAACCGTCATGAAACGTTTGGTCGTCTATTCGTCCCGGACCGGGAATACCCGGAAAATCGCCGAAGCCATCGCCGCCGTCCTCCCCGGCTGTGAGCTGCACCCCGTGGAGTCCGCTCCCGCGCCCGTGGGCTATGATCTGGTCGCCGTGGGCTATTGGGTGGACAAGGGCATGCCCGACGCGCAGGCCAAGGCCTATCTGGAAACGGTGCGGGATACGAATGTGGCCCTGTTCGGCACGCTCGGGGCGTGGCCGGATTCCGAGCACGCCAAAGAATGCATCGTGCAGGGCGAAGCGCTGGTGAACGCCCCGGAACGGGGGAACAAGGTGCTCGGCACCTATCTCTGTCAGGGGAAGGTCGACCCCAAGATCGTTGCCATGATGCAGAAAATGGCGTCCGACGTGCACCCCATGACGCCGGAGCGCAAGGCGCGCCTTGAGGAGGCGGCCAAGCATCCCGACGAGGCGGACTGCCTCCGTGCGCAGGAAGCCTTCAAGGCGTTCGCGGGACAGGTGGCCTGACGGGCCCGAGGGATCAAACGGGGCTTCGGCCCCGAAACCGGAAGGGCGGCTTTGCCGCCCATACGTCGTGTTCAGGAAACGTACATGAATGTTGCCTCAATTTATGCGTCCATAGGCCCGTCCGGCGTCGCGCTGATCGTTGTCGGCTGCGCGGGGTTGTACCTCGCGCTGCGGAACCTCTTGTACTTGCACTTCGTCTGGCGCGACTTCAAGCGGGACTTTCTCGACATCGAGCATCAGGAAGGCCGTTGCATGCGTGACGTGTGCGACAAGAGCGACAACCCGCTGATCGCCATTATCCGCGATGTCGTGAAGACCCACGGCGGGCACTCCGAAGACATCCGGGCCGAGGTGGCCTATCTTTTCCACCGTAATTTCGAGCAGGTGACGAAAGGGCTGTGCTGGCTGCGGCTCATTTCGGTGGTGTCTCCGCTGCTCGGCCTGCTCGGGACCATCCTCGGCATGGTGACGGTGTTCCGCACCATCGCGGAGAACAGCGCCCCCAATGCCGCGCAATTGGCTGCGGGCATCTGGGAAGCGCTCATCACCACGATCATGGGCCTGTGCGTCGCCATCCCCATGCTCATGTTCTATTATTACCTGATGCTCAAGTTTAAGGGGTTCCATATCGAAGCCGTGGAGCACAGCTACCGGGCGCTGGAGCTGTGCGGCGGCGCGAAACGGGAGGCCCGGCCTGAAAGCAGGAGGGCATGCCATGCATGATTTTGACGAAGACGCGGGCATCGACTTGACGCCGGTCATCGACGTTATCTTCATGCTGTTGATTTTCTTCATCATGACCACGACGTTCAGCAAGCCGGTGCTCGACATCGTCCTGCCCGCCTCGGAAACGGCGGAGGATGCCGGGCGCAAGGGATCGGAACTGGTGATTTCGGTGAAGGCCGACGGGACCATCCACCATCAGGATCGGCAGCTGACGAAGGAGGAGCTGACCGCCGTGCTTGAGACGCGGCCGGAAGCCCTGTTGAATCTGTACGTCGACGAAAAGGCCCCTTTTGAAGCGTTTGTCGGCGTCATAGACATCGCCAAGCTCAAGAGAGGAGGGCACTTTGTTATCAGCACGCAGCCAAGCGAGCGTTAGGCCCGTCTACGGGATGGCGGAATTTCGCAAGAGCCGCAGCATGGCGGGCGGCATGACCGGAGGGTTCGTCCT
>USCL01000216.1 GCA_900553145.1 uncultured Desulfovibrio sp. | reverse complement strand
GCCCGCGAAATCGGATTGGGCGGCGAGCTTGCGGGAAGGGATATTGATCGTGAAGGACTTGCGCTCAAGAATGGCGCTGTAGGTCCAGCGGCTCTTCCGGATGGACACGGCGATGCTCGGCGGCTGGGAGGCGCAGATGCCCCCCCACGCGGCGGTCATGATGTTGGGGCGGCCGGTATGGTCATATGTACCTACGAGGAATACTGGAGTCGGAAGGATAAATGGCTTTGCGCCCAGAGACTGGAACATGCGATGCCTCATAGTTGTGAAAAAAGGTGAACGAAAACATGACTGTTGTGTCAGAGAATCCGGTATGACGCAAGGGCTGAGCCGCGGATGCAGTCGGAAAGCGAGGCTCTGCGCGGAAAATGGAGCGCAGGGCCGTTCTCCACTTGACCATGGGAAAGCGTTGTGGCATAAGACAGCTTCAACACGCCGGGATGGTGGAATTGGTAGACGCAGCGGACTCAAAATCCGCCGATGGCAACATCTTGCGAGTTCAAGTCTCGCTCCCGGTACCAAGATAATCCAAGGGTTTACGCTGATAGCGTAGGCCCTTTTTTCGTAAAATCATGCACCAAATTCGCACCAAATGGCACCAAGCTACTTGGTGCGGTCTTTTTCTTCTAGCGCGGGCATCACGGATGCGGCCAAAAGCTGTCCCTGCGGAGTGACGTGGGCGTATGTACAGCCTGTGGTTGCGACATTGCTATGCCCAAGCTGTGCTGCAACGGCAGCAAGGTCTGCCCCGCGTGAGAGCATCTCAGTTGCAGCGATATGCCGGATGTCATAGGGGCGCATGGATACCACGGCGCGTTTGCATGCATTTTTCCATGCTGTTCTAAAAGATATGATACGCTGACCGTTATCGCGGTGGCAAACAAACTGAATACCTTTTGCCGTGTCACCCTGAATCTCTGGTGAGCCTCTGCGAAGTAATCAGGGTGGGGAATGACTGTTTTCAGCTTTTCACTTTTGCCTGGGCGGATAATTACTATGCCACGCCGCCAGTTGAAGGCGTCCCAAGTGAGACTGAGCAATTCAACCTGACCCGGACGCAGGGCAAGGAAAAAGGCCGTTTTTACCATCCATTGCAATGATTCAGGTAGATATGGGTAAAGCCTTCGAAGATCGTCAACATTGGCCCTAATGATAGGACGATTATGCTTTAGAAGCCTATAGTCTCGCCAAGGATTGATGCGTATCAAATCCTGATCTACACCCCATGCAAGTATAGCGCATATATACGCTTGATATTTATTGATAGTCCCGTTGGTTGTCCTCTTCGCCCGAAAGCTTTCTCTCATGCGTTCCAAGTCTTGACGGTTTAGCCGGGAGGCGCAACAAGGCTGAAAATCAGTGATGGCAAGAGAGACAACGGGGTAGATCCGTTGGATTTTTTGAGGGCTGGCATCCGGCAAGCGACAATGTTTTTTGCCGTAGAGTTTGATGTATTTCAACATATTGAAATTAAAGGAATCCATCGGACATTTTCGAGAGATGGTTTGCCGGGTTGGAGAAGGCTCTATCCGGTATCGGGGGCCGCATTTCCTGTGCGCTGTGAAAGGGCTGTAAGAGTGGGGCTCGCCGTGTCGGAATCTTCAGCATGTGCCGGCGGCAACATTTCGCAAGTTCAAAACGCGTCTTCATTTCCCTCACAGAGCGCAGGTGAAGCGAGGCGGCCACGGCCAATGGAGCCACTGTTTGCGTGGGCTCAAGATCTTTGATCGCCTCTGACATTCACGACGCGGCAGGGGCCTGCCCTCTAATCAATATGCCGTTATATATTTTGTTCCGCATCACGGTGTTATCATTTTTTTAATGAAAACAGCTTGTTTTAGAGAAGGGAGAGAAACGAGCCTTGGGAGGCGGCCCTGAGGGCGTTGCGCTTTCAGGTGAAACATCGTAGAGGCGTTTCCACACGGTCAGGATTGCAGCACAAGAACAGGAGAACCGCCACATGGATAAAAAGCATGGTCTGTTGGTTCTGGCGATTGCCGGAATGATGAGCCTTGCGCCGCTTCCGGCCTTTTCGGGAAGCTTGGACAGCTTTTCCGATGCGCTCGAACAGCTGGCGGATATGACCCGCGCCGCCGACAGGGCGCACGAGTCCCTGAACGATGCCCTGCGGGGTGGCCGGGATTACAGCCGGTATGATCGCGACTGGCGCAATGCCGAATCCCGCCTTGAACGGGCGCGCGTCCGCACTATGGCGCATATCGCGGGGGTAAGCGAATCCCGTATCCGTTCCTTGCGCGACGATGGGTACAGCTGGGAGCGCATTGCCCGGAAGTATAACGTTGATCCGCGCCGGTTCGGGTATGGCCAGTCGCGCTACGATCACGAGCGCGACAAGTGGAGGGGCGTGCCCCCCGGGCTCGCCAAAAAAGGCGGGGTGCCTCCGGGGCTTGCCAAGAAAGAGGGGCTTCCGCCCGGACAGGCGAAAAAGCTCAAGGAACACCACGATAAGAAACACCGAGATTGAAAAAAGGCCCTTCCGTTGAGAAGGGCCTTTTCCGTTTTGCGCCGATAGGGGAAAGGTTATTTGAGGAGGCGCCTTGTCGCCCAGAAATCCCCGAATGAAGCGTAGCAGATGCCGCCTATGATCAGTACGCCGCCGATCAGTTGCGGAAGCGTGATGGATTCGCCTAAAACGAATGTGGCCTCAAGGCTCACAAACAACGGGATGCTGTTGTAGATGATGCCCGCCCGGACTACGCCGATGCGTTCGATTGCGAGGTTCCATGACAGGAAGGAAATGACCGACGCGCCGACCCCGATGTAGACGAGGGCGCTGAAGACAGGGCCGTTCAGCGGGCTCAGCCCCGTGGTGGCGGCCTGCCAAAACAGCGGCGGGAGCAGCCCGAGCACGCCGATGCCGATGAGCAGGGCCAGGAAGGCTTTTTGCGGAAATGCTTTGGGGCGGCAGCGGAGCATGAGGCTGTAGATGGCAAACAGGAAGACCGAAGCAATCATCCATAAGTCGCCTTGCGCGAACTTCAGCCCGAGGAGCGTATCGAGCCTGCCGCGTGATACAAGGACGACGACCCCGCACAGGGCGCAGCACAGCCCGAGGATCTGGAACCGGGAAATCCGTTCGCGCAAGAAGAGATAGGCGATGATGGCCATGACGGCGGGGGAGGTCGTGGCGAGCAGCGACATGTTGGTGGCGTCGGTCGTATGCCCTGCCTGATAGATGAAGGTATTGAAACAGGTGATGCCGAGCAGGGCCATAAGGATGACTTTGCCCCACAAGCCGCGGACAAGGGGGAGCGAGCGCAGCAAGCTCCGGCCCGCAAAGGGCAGGATGGTCAGAAACGCGATGCCCCAGCGCCAGAAGGACAGCTCAACCGGGGAGAGCGCGTCCGCAAGGCCGCGGGCCACGACGAAGTTCCCGCTCCAGACCACGGTGGCGAGCAGGGCGAACAGATATCCTGTGACGGTGCGGGAAAGGATGGGCATGGCTGGCTCAGGAGGTTTCGGGCGGCCCGGACGGTCGTCGTTTCCGCCGGAAAAGGCCCGGCGCCGAACCCTATCTTCCGGATCAGGATTCCGTCAACCATGATCGCGCCCAAGATTTTCTTATGCGCGGCCATGCGGGGATGGCCTTTATACCCCGTTTGCGTGCAATGGCGGAACAGGGTAAACTGGCACAACTTCTTTTTGGAGAAAGCCATCCCATGCGTTTGCTCATTGCTTCCGATCTGCACGGTTCCCCGGAGGCCGCCGCGTTTCTGCGCCAGCGCTGCGAGGAACTGTCCCCCGACATGTTGGTCCTGCTGGGCGATTACCTGTATCACGGCCCGCGCAATCCCCTTCCTTCCAGCTATGGCCCGCCGAGCGTGGTTTCCGTCATGGCCGATCTTGAGACGCCCATCGTGGCCGTGCGCGGCAACTGCGACGCGGAAGTGGATCTTATGCTGCTTCCGTTCGCGGTGGAGGACAGCGCCGTGATCGCCGCTGACGGCTTGCGCATCGTGGCGCAGCACGGGCACCATCTTCCGGGCCGCCCCCCCATTCCCGGCGTGCGCCCCGGTGACGTGGTCTTGAGCGGGCATACCCATATTCCGCGCGGGGAAACCATCGACGGCGTTCATTTCTGGAACCCCGGCAGCACGACATTGCCCAAGGGCGGCTTCCCGGCTTCCTATGGCCTGTTCGAAGGGGGAGCATTCCGCGTGTTCGGGCTGGACGGGCGGCTCCTTCTGGAGCATCGGCCTTCCGTGGCCTGACATCTTCAAGCGGAAGGCGTCTCAATGCGGGACGCCTTTTGTATTGATCCGGGGGCTCAGTAACAGCGGTGCGCCCCATCTGTTCCCGTCTTTTCGGGCGGTTCCGAAAGCGTGTTTTTCCGCTTGATTTTGCCGCCCGGATATCGCAAAACAGGACTGCCCACTCCCTCCTTTTCGGCTTTTTCCCTTCCGCTCTTCCCTCCGTCGAGTGACACTCCCTTCCCCGTCCTGCGCGGAAACGCAGAACGGATTTCCGCATTTCGCATTGCTCCAATTGATAGTGACAAGGCAGGTACATATGGCCGACACCAGCGCCACGCTTTTGTTGAGAACAGAACCGATCGGGAAGCTGCTTCTCCGTTATTCCTTGCCCGCCATCGCCGCGATGGTGGTCTTTTCCCTCTACAACATCATCGACAGTATTTTTATCGGGCACGGCGTCGGCCCGTTGGCTATTTCCGGCCTTGCGATCACGTTTCCGGTCATGAACCTGACCTTCGCGCTGGTTTTGCTCGTCGGCATCGGCGGCGCGTCCATTTGTTCCATCCGGCTGGGGCAGCAGGATATCGACGGCGCGACCCGCGTGCTCGGCAACGTCCTTGTGCTCGGCCTCATCAACGGGGTGACGTTCGGTCTCCTGTCGCAACTGGTGCTCGATCCGGTGCTGACGGCCTTTGGGGCCAGCGAGCACACCTTGCCCTATGCCCGCGACTTCATGCAGATCGTCCTGCTCGGCCTGCCGGTCACCTGTACCATGTTCGGGCTCAACCACGTCATGCGGGCCACGGGGTATCCCAAGAAAGCCATGCTTTCCGCCGTATTGACCGTGGGCATGAACATCATCCTCGCACCGCTTTTCATTTTCTGGCTGGAATGGGGCATCCGGGGGGCGGCCGTGGCCACGGTACTGTCGCAGTGCGTGGGTATGGTGTGGGTACTGAGCCACTTCCGTGATCCCCAAAGTACCGTGCATTTCCAGAAGGGCACGTACCGGCTGCGCTGGAAGATCGTATCAAGCATCTTTTCCATCGGCATGTCCCCGTTCCTGCTGAACGTGTGTGCCTGTCTGGTGACGGTGCTCATCAACGTCGGCCTGAAGCGGTACGGCGGCGATATGGCCATCGGCGCGTTCGGCATCCTGAACCGCATACTCATCCTGTTCGTGATGCTGGTCATGGGGCTCACGCAGGGCATGCAGCCCATCGTGGGGTACAACTACGGGGCGCAGCAGTTCGACCGGGTAAAGCAGGCCCTGAAGTATGGCGTCATCACGGGCGGCCTGATCACTACGGCGGGGTTCCTCGCCGGGCAGTTCGCCCCGGAACTGGTCGCCCGGATGTTCACCAGCGACGCGGGGCTGATCGCCCTGTCCGTCGAAGGCATGCATCTGACCACATTGGTATTTCCGCTGGTGGGCATCCAGATCGTGGTCGGCAACTTCTTCCAGTCCATCGGGAGGGCCAAGCTGTCGATCTTCCTTTCCCTGACCCGGCAGCTGCTGTTCTTCGCGCCTTGCCTGCTGATCCTGCCGCGTTTCTTTGAATTGAAGGGCATCTGGATCAGCCTGCCCGTTTCCGACGCGCTGTCGTTCGTGACCTCAATGGGCGTGCTGTATATGTTCCTCCGGGAGATGCGCCGCGCCCATCACAGCCGGGAAGCGTGAGATTCTCATGCGCTGGCGGATTTGCCCGGTTTTGTTAGTGTCGTAACCGGGCGGGAGGTCCTCCCGCCGTACAAACAGGCAAGGAGTTCCTCATGAAGGATTTATTGAATCAGATAGGCAATGGGATCGGCGGATTGGGAGGGCTTGGCGACAAGCTGAACAACGCCCTCGGCGGACAGCAGAAGGCGGACGCCCCGTCCGGCCAAGGCATGGGCAACGCGCTCGGCGATATGGTGAAATCTGCCGGAGGGCTGGGCGGTCTGCTCGGTTCGGCGGCGCTTGGGGGGCTGCTCGGCACGCTGATGTCGGGCAAAACGGCCCGCAAGGTCGCGAAAGGCGCGCTGGTGGTCGGCGGTACGGCCGCTGTCGGGGCTTTGGCGTGGAAATTCTATCAGAAGTGGTCGGGAACCAGCGGTACGGCCCCGCAGGGGCAGGCCGGCGAAGCGGCACCCGCCCAACCCGCACCGGGCGGCTGGCCCGCGGAACTGCAGCAGACGCCGCCCCCGGCCGTTTCGGCGGATCAGACGGCCCTGTTGCTGCTGGAGGCGATGGTCTTCGCCGCCCGCGCCGACGGGCACATCGACGATAAGGAACGGGCCAATATCCATAATGCGGTGGAGTCGCTGTTCCCGGGCCGGGATATGGCGCAGGTTTTGGATACGCTGCTGAACAAGCC
>USCL01000215.1 GCA_900553145.1 uncultured Desulfovibrio sp. | reverse complement strand
GAGGGGAAACTTTCCTCAGAAAGTTTCCCCTCCCCCTCCCCAATGCTTCATAATTATGTAAATCCGCCCTATTCCCCTTCTTCAGCTTCGGAAACTTCGAGCGGGGCGGGTCTCCACTCGCCGGGCATGGGCGTGTCGCCGAGGTCGGCCTTATCGCCAAGATAGGGGTTGAAATACCCGTACGTAATCCACGGACAGGCGCGACGGATGCGCTTGCGGAAATTGTTCAGCCCCACGGACGGGCCAAAGGAAATCCCTTCGAGCAGCGCGGGGTAATACTCGGGATCGATGTTCAGATTCCGAAGCTGCACAAGGCTGATGCCGGTGGACTGGAACAGCTCGATGAGGGCCTCGATTTCCTCTTCCGTATCCGTGACGCCGGGGAAATACAGCAGGTTGACGGCGACATGCACGCCGCGCGAACGGGCTTCCCGGATCGACTGCCGCACATCGTCGAACGTGTAGCCGTGGGGCCGATAGTACCTCTCGTACACTTCGGGGCGGGCACTGTTGAGGCTCACGCGCAGCGAGGTCAAACCCGCTTCCGCGAGTTCGGCGACGGCCTGCGGACGGGAGGAGTTGGAATTCAGATTGATCGTGCCGTGCCCCCCGGCCTCGCGGTACCTCCGCACCGACTCGATGAGCAGCGGCGCTTCGGTCAGCGGCTCGCCTTCGCAGCCCTGCCCGAAGGAAAAGACCGGCTTTTCGGTTTCGCGGCTTGCATGGAACTGCATGATCTCCACCACTTCCTCGGGCGTGGGCGTGAAGGTCAGGCGGCATTGCGGGGTGGCGCAGATTTTGGAGCCTTCCTCCTGCTGCGAAATACACCCGAT
Organism: uncultured Desulfovibrio sp.; assembly: GCA_900553145.1. Taxonomy (GTDB): domain Bacteria; phylum Desulfobacterota; class Desulfovibrionia; order Desulfovibrionales; family Desulfovibrionaceae; genus Bilophila. The sequence goes on along the minus strand of USCL01000215.1, from coordinate 5,742 downwards.
GCACCGGGCGTTGCAGGTACGGGACGTCGGCAACGGCGCTTCATAGCGGCCAAGGCTCAAATTCTTCGCCGCCGGGCAGCCGTAACGCAGCGTGCAGTTCTGCATGATGTGCTGCATGAGCCTGTTGTTTGGGAATTCTTCGATGATCTTGCGGGCTGATCGCTCGATCTTGCCGCGGGAAACCCCCTTGAAAATCTGCCGCGCATCCTCGTCCACCTTTTTGGCGCAGACATAAAAACGCCCGTTGGCGAACCCGACCGCCCCATACGCGAACAGGGGCAGCATGGGCGCGCCCTCATCGGTCACATACACGGGATGCGCCGTCAACGTATGCGCGGGCGCGGCGAAAGCGGCCACGGCCCAGTCTTCCATGACTTCGGTTTCGCCGGTTTCCGGGTTCAGGCCCACGGCGCGGCGTCCGGGCAGCAGGAACAGCTCGCTCTCGTCCGGCAGGGGCATCAGCTCGTCGGGCCGGGGCAGGCTCCATTCCTCGCCCCGGCGGCAGAGGAGCAGAAAGTCGGGATGATCATAGATATTCCCCTGCTCGTCGGCGACAAGCATGTGGGGGCGGATGGAGGGAGATGCCATATGGAAGGTCCTTGCGGTTGCGGTCAATGGGTATTATGAGGTAGGCCAATGCGCCTACAGGTACTGGAAGCGGCACGACTCCGCAAGGGCCGCGACGCGCACATCACGCAAGGAAAAAGGAAAAGGTTATGCTGCTGGCTTTCGAGGTTGTGTTGTTCGGAGGTTTGGCCTTCATGTTTTTCTGCATCCTGCGCAATCAGGACGGCATGCTGAAAACCATGCGCGAAGAGCACGGCGCCATCCTTTCCACGCTGGCCAAACTGGAAAAGCGTATCGCCACGCTCCAGCAGCTTGAGGCCAGCATCGCCGTCAACCCGCTGGCCGCGCCATACCCTCAGGACGAGCCGCAGGAGCCCGCGCCCCAGACATGGGATCGCGCGTCGGAACCTGCCGAGAGGGCGTCCTCTCCCCTCGACGGTTTGAGCATGGACCCGCCTTCCTCCTTCGGCCAATCCGACGACGACCGCTCCAAGAACGGTTTGCCTGAATTGAAATTGTAACAACAAACCCCATCCCTCCCTTCAAAGGCTTTTGCGTTTATCGAATCCTCCGCCGCGGCTTGCCCGAAAGTGGCGATCCGTGAGAACAGCCCGTTTTTTGTTGTCGGACGGGGAAAAGGGAATGTTGAAGCCTCAGGGAGAACAGCAGGGGGGGCATCATCAGTACGGATTGATCGCTTTGAAGTCCAAAAGCAAAAGGCCGGGAAGCACCCCGGCCTTTTTTCTATACGGTGAGCCAAGCGGTTACTCTTCGCCCATAACCACTTTGCGCATGACGTCGATCAGCTTGGCGTCGGATCCGCCGTTCTTACACTGGGCGAGCACTTCGGCCGCATCCTCCCGGAACGTATCCTGATGGATGGACTGATCCTGATCCGCCTCCTCGTTCTCGGAAAGTTCGGATTCCAGATACCCCTGCGTCCACAGCAACAGCTGCGCGAGGTCGTCGGTCTTCGCCGTCCCGTCAAGATCGGAGCAACGCAGTTCGGTTCCGCCTTCGGGCACGTCATACTGCACGTCTTCAAGGATATCGTCGAGCGTTTTGCCGGGGTTCTTGGCGCAGACGCCCAGAATGCCGTTCTCAAAATTCTTGACGGCCCCGGGGACGAATACCGTGCTCGACCCTTCCGCGGCGTAGCCTTCAAGGAAGGCCGTAACAAGCCGCCTCGTGCCCGCTTCCAGCCCTGTATACTGCTTGCAGGACAATGCGAACGGATCAACGTCATTGCCGAGCCCCTTCAGGGTAAAGGTGCTGAAATTGTCCAAGGCCAGCGCGTTCGGCGCCATGGCGACGACGCCCGCGGCACACAGGCAGGCGGATGTGAAAAAGCGGTTCATACTCGCTACTCCAGAAAGAAGCGGATCGGGCTGAGAACGGGGCCAGCCATGTTCAAAAGTGTGCCGGAGCCCCCCGGCGCCCCACGGCACCATACCGTCGGGATTGCCCGAAGTATCGCATGTTCGAACCCTTGTCTATGGGCTTATATGATAAAAAAAACGGCTGGGTTGGGGAAACGCGCGGCGGCATGCCGGGACAGCGGCCCCCGTCCCTCCGGCGGCTGTGCGGGAACCCCCGGGCGGCCCCTTTCGCCGCGCCATAAAACCGCCCCGGAGGCATGGGTAAAAGCCCCGTAAAGCCTCCCCGCATGCTTCCCAAACGCAATTCCGCTTGCCCCGGAGGCAGGCCGAAGCGATGGACGGATGAAACCGAAGAGCAGGCAAACGACGTTTTGAAGGCAAAAAAGGAGCCGCCCCGAAGTGCATACTCCGGAACGGCTCCCTCCTTTAGGATCGGCCTATGCCTTAAAAACTATAACTGGCGCGCAATACCGCGCCAAGGGAGCGGTCCACGTCCGTCTTGGAAAACTCGTCGCCCCCCTTGTCGTACAGGCGCAACTGACGATCAAACAGCAGTTCGGCGCCGACCGTGAACTTCAAACCGGCAAGGGGCGTAATGTCGAGGTACGCTCCGCCCGTGTAGCCGGATTCCTCCACATAGCCCTTCTCGGCGACGCCGCTGTCGTTGGACAGGCGATAAATGTCGCGCTCCCATTTTGCCGCCACGCGCGCGGCGAGCAGATCGTTGAAGCGGTACTGCACCCTCGTGCCGGGGAACCCAAGGATGCCGGACAGCCCATAATCGTGCTCGCTGCGCCACTCCGCCCCGACTATCGGCAGGACGAGCGGGCGCACCGGGGAAATCAGGCCGGCCGCGCCGACATGGAATTTCAGGTCGTAGTTGGGCGAAAAGGTCAAGCCGCCGCGAGGCGCGAAGGTAAACGAATCCCATATCTGATCTTCAAAGCCGGAAACAATGGAGCCTCCCGCGAACCAGCTCACCGACTCGCTCAGGGAACCGTTGAACGCGGCATCCAGCGTCAGCTTGTTGAGCTGATCCCACGGCGCGCCCTTCTTGCTGAAACGCGCCGAATCGGAATGGCTCCAACTGTAGTCCGAACGCTTGTAGGCCAGCGTGAACCATTTGTACCCGGCGGACACCCCGGTTTCCGTCTTGGAATACGAGCCGCCCTCGTCCACGTCGGCCTTTTCATAGCCCTGCGTATATATGTTGAAACGCGGCCCGTCCGATTCCCATGCCAGCGAAGTGCCCGGCATGCCGAACGCAGCCAGCGCCGTCAGGCATGCGGCAACGGTGAATACCTTGAAGTGTTTTGCAATCATCTCTTTCTCCCAAAAAGCGTTTTGCTGCCCTTCCGGGCGGAATGAACAGTCCCAATACACCGGAAAGTATCGTGTTGTATACCCCCGCCATTCCATGCTCCGGGACGGCGGGCATTCTTGCCCTGCTTTGGCCTTCACCCGCGCACGGGAAAAAAGAGGAAAGGGCCTCCCCATTCCGTCCACCATCCTGTTTGCTTTCCCCCGCACGCGGGAAAAGGCCCTCCATGTACGATGCGAAAGCCTTTGGTCCGTTTGCTTTCCTCGCGTACGAGAAAAGCGGCACGGGCGGCTCTATCCCCCCATCTCTCCGGCTTGCTTTCCCCGCGCACGAGGGAAATGGTTCGGGTTCATCTGCATTACAGTTGCTGGAAATTGCTTTCCCCGCGCACGAAGGAATATGGGGAAGGCGAGGGAGGCAACGCCGGAGAAGCCGCGTTTCCCCCACATGCCCGGCACGGCGGAATGGCCCATCCTGTTCGGCTGGGGCCGACTTTCTCATGCCGGACGGATGATGCCGCCGTACTCCCGAACCGGCCCGCCCCGGGCCTCGGGCGCGGCACGATCCCCAAACCGGAGGCCGCATTGGACGGACAGGTATCTTTTGCCTTTTTACCGGTTCGGGGTTACACTATTGCCCATCTTTGGAGCCCGAACGCATGCGGAGGGTTCCCCATTTCATTCTGAGGTACATCTATGCGCTGGAGTCAATGGTACATCCCCACTCTGAAAGAAGCCCCGGGCGACGCTGAAGTCATCAGCCACAAACTGTTGATCCGCGCGGGCATGATCCGCAAGCTCACTTCCGGCATCTATACGTGGCTGCCTCTGGGGCTGCGGACCCTGAACAAGGCCGCGAACATCGTGCGCGAGGAAATGGACCGGGCGGGCGCTCAGGAAGTCCTCATGCCGACCGTGCAGCCCGCTGACCTGTGGCGCGAATCCGGGCGTTGGGACCACTACGGCAAGGAACTCCTGCGCTTCAAGGACCGCCACGAACGCGACTATTGCCTCGGCCCCACGCACGAGGAAGTCGTCACCGACCTCATCCGAGGCGAAGTGCGCTCCTACCGTCAGCTCCCCATGAACCTGTACCAGATCCAGACCAAGTTCCGCGACGAGATCCGCCCCCGCTTCGGCCTGATGCGCGGACGCGAGTTCCTGATGAAGGACGCCTACTCCTTCGACCGGGACGACGCGGGCGCCGACATCAGCTACAAGAAGATGTTCGAGGCGTACAAAAAGATTTTCAGCCGCATGGCGCTGCAGTTCCGCCCCGTGGAAGCCGACTCCGGCTCCATCGGCGGCAACTTCTCGCATGAATTTATGGTGCTGGCCGAAACCGGCGAAGACACCATCGCCTACTGCACCGGATGCGACTGGTCCGCCAACATCGAGCGCGCCGCCGTCCTCGCCCCCGCCGAGGCCTGCGGGGAAACCTGCGCCGCCATCGAGGAAGTGCTCACCCCGGATCAGCATACTATCGAAGAAGTGTGCGGTTTCCTTAAAGCCCCCGCGCAGAAGCTCATCAAGACGCTCCTCTACGTGGTGGACGGCAAGCCCGTCGCGGCCCTCGTGCGCGGCGACCGCGAACTGAACGAGATCAAGCTGAAGAACTATTTCAAGGCCGACGAGGTCGTCCTCGCCTCGCCCGAGCAGGTGACGCAGTGGACCAACGCCCCCGTGGGCTTCGCGGGGCCCGTGGGCTTCACCGCCGGCCCCATCGTCGCCGACCATGAACTCATGGCGGGCACGGACTGGATCGCTGGCGCGAACAAGGCCGACACGCACATCCTGCATGTGGATCTCAAGCGCGACGTCCCGGCGTTCGCCTACGCCGATCTGCGCGCCATCGCGGAAGGCGACGTCTGCCCCCGCTGCGGCAAGCCGGTGGCCTTCGCCAAGGGCATCGAAGTGGGCCACGTCTTCAAGCTCGGCACCAAATATTCCAACGCCCTCAACGCCATTTACCTTGACGAGAACGGCAAGGAACAGACCATCATCATGGGCTGCTACGGCATCGGCGTTTCCCGCGTGGTCGCGGCCTGCATCGAGCAGAACAACGACGGCGACGGCATCGCCTTCCCCCCGCCGCTTGCGCCGTTCGACCTCGAGCTCGTCAACCTCGATCCCAAGAACGCCGACACCGCCGCCAAGGCCGACGAACTCTACAACCTGCTGACCGACATGGGCCTCGACGTGCTCCTTGACGACCGCGAAGAACGCCCCGGCGTCAAGTTCAAGGACGCCGACCTCATCGGCCTGCCCATGCAGGTCGTCGTCGGCGGCAAGGGCCTCGCCCGTGGCATCGTCGAAGTGAAGAACCGCAAGACCGGCGAGAAGGGCGAGCTGCCCGCGGAAGGCTTCGCCGAAGCCTTCGCCGCATGGCGCAAGGGCGTCCTCGCCTGCTGGGGCATGTAAAGAAGTTTGTTGGGGGAGGGGAGAAGGAACCTTTCTGAAGAAAGGCTTCCCTCTC
>USCL01000214.1 GCA_900553145.1 uncultured Desulfovibrio sp. | reverse complement strand
CGACCTGTCGTAAGCTGCATAAGGAAACCGCATGAAACCTTCTTTGGCCTCCGCCCCCACCGTCATCACCTGCCACAGCAACGCCGACTGGGATGCCCTGTCTTCGATGATCGGCATGTCCATGCTCTACCCCGACAGCATCATGATCTTCCCGGGCAGCATGGAAAAGCCGCTGAACCAGTTTTTCAACGAAACGGCCGTGTTTCTGTATACGTTCAGGAATATAAAGGAGATCGACCACGCCGGCGTGAAGCGCGTCGTCGTCGTGGACACGCAGATCCGTTCCCGCGTGCCGCATGTGCAGGAACTGCTCGATCTTCCCGGCGTGGAGGTGGAGGTATGGGATCACCATCCCACACCCGGCCCCTCCTCCGGCGAAAAGAACAAGGCCATCAGGGCCGATATGACGCATATCGGCACCACGGGCTCCACCTGCACGCTGATCTGCCAAGCCCTGCAGGAACGGGGCATCACCCCGGCCTGTCAGGAGGCCACCTTCCTCGGGCTCGGCATCTACGGCGATACGGGCGCGTTCACGTACACGTCCACCAAGCCGGAAGATTTTCTGGCCGGGGCATGGCTGCGCCGGCACGGCATGGATCTCCCCTTCATCGCGGATCTCGTCCAGACGGGCATGACCAGCGTCCACATCAAGGTGCTGAACGAGCTGCTCGACTCCGCGTCCGTGCATGAGGTCGGCCCCTATAGCGTGGTCCTCGCGGAAGCGACGCTGGATAGCTTCATGGGCGATTTCGCCTACCTTGCCCAGAAGTTCATGGAGATGGAGTCCTGCAACGTCCTGTTCGCGCTCGCCAACATGGAGGAAAAGGTGCAGGTCGTGGCCCGCAGCCGCGTCGACGCCGTGGACGTCGGCCTGATCTGCAAGGCCCTCGGGGGCGGAGGGCACCGCTTCGCGGCTTCCGCTTCGGTCAAGAGCGTGCCCATCCCCGAACTCAAGGACGCCATTTTCCAGCAACTGTACATGCAGGTGAACCCGAACAAGCAGGCCCGGGATCTCATGTCCTCGCCCGCCGTCGGCATTGAGGACAGGCAGACCATCCGGGAAGCCGAGCAGCTCATGAACCGCTACGGCCTGAAGGCCGCCCCCGTCTTCCGGGCTGGGACACGCCATTGCATCGGCTACATGGAGTGCCAGACGGCTTCGCGGGCCATCGCCCACGAGCTGGGCGACATGCCGGTTTCCGAATACATGCAGCGCGCCATCCTGACGGTCCCGCCGGACGCCCCCCTGCAACGCCTCATGAAGATCATCGTGGGCGCGCATCAGCGGCTGGTCCCCGTCGTCGAAAAGAACGAAGTCATCGGCGTGGTCACCCGCACCGACCTCATCAACATGTTCGTCGAAGATCCTTCCGGGGTGCCCATCCCGGTCAACACCAGCGCCCGCGAGCGGAACCTGGCGAAACTCCTGTCCACACGGCTCCCGCACCCCATGCTGGCCATGCTCCGCAGGGCCGGGGAGCTCGGGGACAGCCTGAACGTCAGCGTTTACGCCGTGGGCGGTTTCGTCCGCGACATCATGCTCAGCCCGCCGTGGAATTCGACGACGTCGATCTGGTGGTCGAGGGCGACGGCATCGCCTTCGCCAAGGCGCTGGCCCGGGAACTCGGAGGCCGCGTCCGCGAGCACCGGACCTTCATGACCGCCCTCATCATCTACCATGACGAAAACGGCGAGGAGCAGCGCCTCGACGTGGCCACCGCGCGCCTCGAATATTACAAATACCCCGCCGCCCTGCCCACCGTGGAGCTTTCCTCCATCAAGATGGATCTCTTCCGCCGCGACTTCACCATCAACGCCATGGCCCTGCGCCTCAACAAGGGGCAGTTCGGCTGCCTCGTCGATTTCTTCGGCGGCCAGAGCGACATCCAGCGCAAGACCATCCGCATCATCCACGCCCTGAGCTTCGTGGAAGATCCCACCCGCATCATCCGGGCCGTGCGCTTTGAGCAGCGCTACGGCTTCCACATCAGCACGCAGGGCGAAAAGCTCATCAAGAACGCACTGTCCCTGAACCTTGTGGAGAAGCTCTCCGGCGCACGCATCCTGCACGAGCTGAACCTCATCTTCCGCGAGGACGGGCCCGAAACCTGCCTGCGCCGCCTAAACGGGCTCGGCGTGCTGGCCGCCATCCACCCGAGCCTCGTCCTGAACGCCGACAAGAACGAGCTCCTCGATTCCCTGCGCGAGGTCATCGACTGGTACCGCCTCCTGTACTTCAAGGAGACGCCCGAGCTCTCCACCCTGTACCTCATGGCCCTGTGCAGCGCCGTCCCGGCCATCGAGACGGCGGACATCCTGCACCGCCTCGGCCTGACGCCCACGATGCGCGAGGAAATCCTCAGCCTGCGCGAGAGCGTGCGCACCACGCTGGTGGAACTCATCAACTGGCACCGGGATACGCAAAAGAAAGGGCAGGAAGAACATGCCGTGAGCCGCCTCTGCGCCCTGCTCGCCCCCCTGCCCCTCGAAGGCACGCTCTACCTGATGGCCCGTTCCGACAGCGAGGAAATCAGCAGCAGCGTTTCCCAGTACATCTACAAATGGCGGCAGATCAAAGTGGACATCAACGGCGACGACCTGCACCGCCTCGGGCTGGAACCCGGGCCGCGGTTCGGCGGCGTGATGCGCACGGTCCTTGCAGCAAAGCTGGACGGAAAGGCCGAGACGAGGGAGGCCCAGCTGAAGCTGGCGGAGGAGCTGATCAGGTAGCGGATCAGGCAAGGATGCGGCGCAACGGCATGCGCCGCCCCCAAGAAGGCTCCTTCCCAACAGGCGGGAAGGGCTTGCCGTGAGCCCCCTTGCCGTGTAGAAGAGGAAAAACGATTTTCACTCAAGATAAGGAAGCTGTCGTATGACACATCCCCTGTGGGCCCCATGGCGTATGGACTATATTTTGGGGCCGAAACCGGACTCGTGCGTTCTGTGCCTCCCGCCCGACGATCTTTCGCATGACGAGGAACGGCTCATCCTGCACCGGGGCAAGACCGCTTTCGTCATCATGAACAAGTTTCCGTACAACAACGGGCATATCATGGTGGCCCCGCTGCGGCACGTCATGGATCTGCCGCTTCTGACGGCGGAGGAATCGACGGAAATCATGGAATTGCTCAAGCAGTGCACGACCATTCTCAGGGAGTTCTTCAAGCCGCAAGGCATCAATGCAGGCCTCAACCTTGGCGAAGCCGCCGGAGCGGGCATCCGCGACCACCTGCATTTCCACCTCGTCCCCCGCTGGAATGGCGACTCATCGTTCATGGCCGTGATGAGTGAAACGCGGGTCATCCCCGATCATCTGGCTTCGACCTATACCAAACTCAAACCCCTTTTCGCCCGGTTGCGCCCGGGCCAACCCGCATGAGGAGAGGTCTATGCGTTACATCAAAGTGCTGCTGCTGGTCATTTTGTTTTTCCTGGTCATGATGTTCTTCGTGCAGAACCAGGGTGCGTTCTCGCAGGCCGTCGCGCTGAAACTCGACCTGCTCTTCCTCCCCCCGGCCGAATCCGCTCCTCTGCCCTTCTACACGCTGCTGATCATCTGTTTCGTGCTCGGCGCCCTGTGCATCCTCGCCATGCTGATGTGGGATCGGGTTTCCCTGTCCGCGAAGCTGACCATGGCCAATATGCGCGCCCGCAGCCTCGAAAAGGAGCTCGCCAAGGCCCTCAAGGGTACCGAAGCCGTCCAGAAGAAGCTTGACGCCTCCGAAGCCAAGGCCGCCCAGCTCGCCGAAGATGCCGAAAACGCGAAAAAGGCCGCTTCCGCCCTCTCCGAACAGGCGTAACCCTCAATCTTTCATAATGCCCACGGATGGCCCCGCGCGGGCCGTGCGTGGGCATTATTGCCGCATATGAGCCAACAGCCCGCATCACCACCTCGCCTTACTCCTATGTTCGAACAGTACCTCCGCATCAAGGAGGGCTATCCTGACGCCCTGCTCTTTTACCGCATGGGCGATTTTTATGAACTTTTTTTTGAGGACGCCGAAGTCGCCTCGCGCGAGCTCCAAATCGCGCTGACCTCGCGCAATCCCAACGCCGAATCCCCCATCCCCATGTGCGGCGTCCCGTGGCATGCCGCCGAAGGGTACGTCAGCCAGCTCTTGAACAAGGGCTACAAGATCGCCTTCTGCGATCAGGTTGAAGACCCGAGGGCCGCAAAGGGGCTTGTCGAGCGGGCCGTCACCCGCGTCTACACGCCGGGGACCGCCGTTGAAGACGTCAGCCTCGAACCCAAGGGGCATACCTATCTCGGAGCCCTGTTCTGGAACGCCGATACGGATCGCGGCGGCTTCGCGTGGGTGGACGTCTCCACCGGCTACTGGGCCGGGCTGCACATCAAAAAGGGCCAGGAGCTCTGGCAGTGGGCGCAAAAGATCGCCCCGCGCGAGCTCCTGCTGCCGGAAGACGCCGAAGTGCCCGCCTCGCTGCACCTTACGGACATTCAGGCCGTCCGCGTCCCGCTGCGGAGCCATTTCGACTACAAGCGTTCCGCCGAGCGCGTCCTTGCCGCCCAGTCCGTCGCAGAACTGGGGGCCTTGGGGCTGGAGGACCGCAAAGAGCTTGTGCAGGCCTGCGGCGCGCTGCTCGCGTATCTGGAACAGACGCAGATGCAGGACACCAAGCACCTTGCGCCGTTCGAGCCTTTGGATCTCGGCCAGCACCTCCTCATCGACGACGTTACGGAACGCAATCTGGAACTGTTCCGCCGCCTCGACGGCCGCAAAGGCGTGGGGACGCTGCGCCATGTGATCGACTCCACGCAGACCCCCATGGGCGGCCGCCTGCTTGAGGAACGGCTGCGCAACCCTTGGCGCGAACTGCGGCCCATTCAGGATACGCAGGAGGCCATCGCATGGCTCATCGCGCACCCTGAAAACAGGAAGAAGCTGCGCGAAACGCTTTCCGGCGTGTACGATCTCGAACGCCTTTCCACCCGGATCGCCCTGAACCGAACCTCCCCCCGGGACATGCTGTCCCTCAGGCAAAGCCTCGCCGCGCTGCCTCCGGTCAAGTCCGCGATCACGGCTTCCGGGGACGATGCGCCCAAAGTGCTCAGCGCCATTACGGAACACTGGGATGATCTCGGCGACCACGCCGCCACCCTGCAAAAAGCCCTTGCCGACGATCCGCCGCAGTTCATCACCGAAGGCGGCCTGTTCAAACAGGGCTACAACGCGGAACTGGACGAGCTGCTCGATCTCGTCGAGCACGGGGAAAACAGGGTCAAGGCACTGCTCGAAGAGGAGCAGAAAGCCTCGGGCATCAGCAGGCTCAAGCTCGGCTACAACCGGGTCTTCGGCTACTACTTCGAACTGTCCAAATCCGTGGGCGGCACGCCTCCCGAGCATTTTATCCGCAGGCAGACGCTGGCCAACGCGGAGCGGTTCACGACCGTCCGCCTCAAGGAACTGGAAGAAAAACTGCTCTCCGCAGCGGACAGGCGCAAATCCCTCGAATACAAGCTGTTCCAGCAGCTTCGCGGGGCATTGGCGGAGGCGCGCCCCCGCATCCTGCTCATGGCCGACATGCTGGCGCAGCTGGACTATTGGCAGTCGCTCGCGGAAACGGCGGTGCGCCACAACTGGTCGCGCCCCGAACTCCACGCCGGGCAGGCCGTCACCATCAGGGAAGGCCGCCATCCGGTCGTCGAGGCCATCATCGGGGAGGCCGCGTTCGTCCCCAACGATCTCCATATGGATGAGGACAGGCGGCTCCTGCTGATCACCGGCCCCAACATGGCCGGCAAGTCGACCGTGCTCCGCCAGACCGCGCTGATCTGCCTCCTCGCGCAGATGGGCTCGTTCGTCCCCGCCCGGGAAGCGCATCTCGGCTTGTGCGACCGCATCTTCTCGCGCGTGGGCGCTTCGGACAATCTGGCGCAGGGCCAGAGCACGTTCATGGTGGAAATGATGGAAACCGCGCGCATCCTGCGTCAGGCCACGAAACGCAGCCTCGTCATCCTCGACGAAATCGGGCGCGGCACAAGCACGTTCGACGGGCTTGCGCTGGCGTGGGCCGTTGCGGAAGAACTGGCGAGACGCGCCGGGGGCAGCATCCGGACCCTTTTCGCCACGCACTACCATGAACTGACGGCGCTGGAGGGGAAAATCCCCGGCGTGCACACCATGAACATCGCCATCCGGGAATGGAACGGGGAAATCGTCTTCCTGCGGCGCTTGATCCCCGGCCCCTCAGACCGGAGCTACGGCATCGAAGTCGCACGGCTGGCGGGCGTGCCGCAGCCCGTCGTCCAGCGGGCCCGGGAAATCCTCGCGCAACTGGAGCAGAACAAAGGCTCCTCTCCCGTCCGGCAGGTCATGCCGAACCTCCTGCCCGGCATCCAGCTTCCCGAGGCCAAGCCCAAGAAGGTTGCCGAGGAAGCCCCCGCCGCGGAACCGGAACACCCGCTTCTCGTGGCGCTGCGGGACACCAACCCGGATGCCCTCACCCCACTTGAGGCCCTGAAACGGATTACGGAATGGAAACTTTTATGGGGAGCCCCAAAGCAATGAAAACGTGGATCACGCCAATACTGTGCTGCCTGCTGCTGAACGCGGCGGGATGCGGCAAAAAAGGGGATCCGGTCCCCCAGG
>USCL01000213.1 GCA_900553145.1 uncultured Desulfovibrio sp. | reverse complement strand
CTTGAGGGAGTCGATGATCCTGCTGTGATCGTTGAGCGCGGCCCGCGCCTGATCATAGGCCAACGGATGATCCGGCAGCATGTCCAGACGCCGCCGCAACGGGCCGATGGTCTGATGCAGCAGGGTATTGGAGGAGAGGGAAAGGAAGATGTCGTGGAAGCGGGCGTTTTCAGCATGGTATTCCAAAGCCTGACGCCGTTCGAGGAACTGCTCCTGCCGCTTGTTGGATTCTTCAAGCTGCCGGATGTGCCGCGAGGTCAACAGGGGGAAAACGATGTCGAGGCAATCGGCTTCAAGCGCGCCCAAGATCTGGCAAGCGCTTTTGACGAAGGCGTCCGAAACCGGCGTGATGTAGACGCCCTTGCGCGGCTGGATGGTTACGAACCCTTCGGCCTCCAGCCTGAGGAGCGCATCGCGCAAGGGGGTGCGGCTGACACCGAGTTCCTCACAGAGGCGGTCTTGATCCAAACATGTCCCGTGGTGAAGCCGCCCTTCGCGCAAGGCGGCTTCAAGATGCCGATAAACCCGCTCACGCAGGGAATTCGTTCCGTCCTGAACCATTTTTTCGAGCAAATGCGAAGCCATAAAAACCTCCCGCCCATGCCGCGTGGGCAAGCTCGGGCACGCCTCACGGCGATCCCGGTTATGAGGATACAGGCTTCGGGCTGGCTTCCCGGCTTAAGGATCACTCTCCTCCGCACCTTCCCACGGCTCTGCCGCAGTGGCTACGCGGATTCGTCCCCTCTCACGGTTGCGGGCCAGCGTCGGTTTCAAACCGAACTTTCCAATTCTCCCGGCACAGACGCGCCGGACACCCGAAACCCCACTATCGGCAAAGCGCTGGGGCGCTTTACCATGCCCGATGAATACGCTACTGTCTTCTTCGGGCCATTCTTATATATCAAAAGTGTAGGGACACCACAAGGCATTGTTGAACGGAAAGCTCATATTCTTCCTTATCATGTATAGTTCCAAATGATAACAATCGCCGCTCCACGGGTTTTCCCTTGACCTCTGGGGCCGGGTCATGCCACACATGCCTATCTCATATATCTTATGACGAACGGGAGCACGAGGGTGAAGCATTCCAGAAAAGCCGTCAAAGACGCCGTCCTCAGAGAGGAGCCAAAAATAGACTCGCTCAGGGAGCGCGTCTATCAATATCTCAAGGACGCCATGAGCGCGGGAAAACTGCGGTATGGCGAGTTCCTCGATCAGGATAGCATCTGCGAAACCCTCGATGTCAGCAAGACCCCTCTGCGCGACGCCCTCATCCGCCTCGAAGCGGAAGGCTTCGTAACCATCCTGCCGCGCAAGGGCGTGTATATCAACCCGATCTCGCAGGATTTCATCAAAAGCGCGTACCAGATCATCGGCTCCATCGAGGCCGACTGCCTCAACGAGGTCTTCGACAAGCTCACCGCCTACCATATCCGGCAGTTTGAGGCATCCAACGAAAAGCAGTGGGAATTGCTCAAAAAAAACGACTACACGGAATATTACGACGAAAACATCCGCTTTCACGGCATCTTCCTGTCGCTCTCCGAAAACATCCTGCTTGAACAGACGCTCATCCCGCTGCGCCGCCGCCTCTACGACTTCCCCCGCCGCCAGTATTCCTATGAATGGGAATCCATGAACCTCAGCACCCATCAGCGTTTCATCGACTCCGTCAAGCTCGGCAACCGCGAAGCCGCCGTCAGCATCTTCCGCATTGAGCACTGGTCCTATGAGGTCCACAAAAAATACTTTAAGCTCTACTACGATTTTGATCATCAGAAGAAGTGACCCGGTGCGGCCATCAGGGCTCGTAGACGGCTGTTCAAGGCTCCATGACGGCCTACTTTAGAAACATCGCGGCCTCTCAGCGGAAACGGCGTTTCCCCGACATGCCCGCTTCTTCAAGAAAGCATCCTTCCCTTTTCTGCAGCAAATGACAAAAAGGCCGGATTTTTCCGGCCTTTTTGTTTTCAACTGGAGTCCGCAGGCTTCCCCCCCCCTTCTCAGTTTAGGGGAGCGGGAAGAACCCGGCAAGCCCGAAACGTCTCGGGAAGAAAAACCTTTTCCTGAACTCCCCGTCCGCTAAAGGCTCTCCCCCGTCCGGATGCGTATGCCCTTGCGGGCCTCGACGACATAGATCACGCCGTCGCCCTCATGGCCCGTGCGGGCACCTTTGACGATGGCCTCCATCGCAGCGTCGACCATCTCGTCGGCGAGGCATATCTCGATGCGCACCTTTTTGAGCAGGGTCACCTGCGTGGTGACGCCGCGGTACATTTCGGTATACCCCTTCTGGCGTCCGGAGCCGAGGCTATTGGTGACGGACATGCTGTAAACCTGCCGCGCATACAGCTCGTGCTTCACGCCCTGTAACGTTTCCGGCCTGATATAGGCGGTGATGATCTGCATGGTGTGCCCTCCTTTGGGGCTATTCATTCGAGAAGACTTGGAAACCGCTATAGGCGTCCGCGCCGTGTTCCGTAATGTCGAGCCCCTTGAGTTCCATTTCGGGGCTGACCCGCAATCCGACGGCCGCCGCAACGGCCTTAAAGACAATGAGCCCGCAGCAGAACGCCCAGAGGAACACCGTGAACACGCCGATGATCTGCGTGACCAGCAGGCTGGAATCGCCGCCGTAGAGGATCCCCGTGGCCTCGCCGTAGCCGGGAGCCGCGAAGAAACCGACCATGAGCGTCCCGAACGCGCCGCAAACGCCGTGCACCGAAACCGCGCCCACGGGATCGTCGACCTTGAGGACTTGATCAATGAACAAGACCGAGAACACGACAAGGATGCCCGCAAGGAAGCCGATGGCGATCGCGCCCACGGGGGAGACTTCGTAACAGCCTGCGGTGATGCCCACCAGCCCGGCGAGCACGCCGTTGAAGGTCATGGACGGATCGGGCTTGCCGTATCTGGCCCAGATGGTCAGCATCGCGCCGATTGCGCCCGCGCAGGCGGCAAGGCACGTGTTGGCGGCGATATAGCCGAGGGTGCCGTCCGCTGTGGTCGTGGAACCGCAATTGAAGCCGAACCAGGCGAACCACAAGATGAACACGCCAAGCCCCGCCATAGGGATGTTGTGGCCCGGAATGGCCCGTGCCGTGCCGTCCTTGGCGTACTTGCCGATGCGCGGGCCGACGACCACGGCTCCGGCGAGGGCGATCCAGCCGCCCACGGAATGCACGGCGGTGGAACCTGCGAAATCGATAAACCCAAGCTCACCGAGCCAGCCCCCACCGCCGCCGAAGAGGCCGCTCCAGATCCAGTGCCCGCTCACAGGATAGATAAACGCGGACACGCACATGCTGACAAGCAAATACGCTTTGAATTCCGTGCGTTCCGCAATGGAACCGGACACGATGGTCGCCGAGGTCGCCGCGAACATGGCCTGAAAGAACCAAAACGTCCATGCCCACTGGCCGGAGGCGTCCTCCGCGCCGATACCGGACATGCCGAACATCGACCACCCGAAGATCCCACCGATTGAAGTCCCGAACATGAGGCCGAAGCCGACCAGAAAATAGAGGATGCTGCCCATCATGAAGTCGGCATAATTCTTCATCATGATATTGGCGGCGTTTTTGGCGCGGGTAAGGCCGCATTCCACGAGCGCGAACCCCGGCTGCATGAACATGACCAGCATGGCCCCCACCATCGTCCACAGGGTATTGCCCGAAGCCTGCGTCAGCAGCCCGGGCTCCGATTCCGACGCCGGAGGCACGGCGGCCGCCGAAGAAGCCGCCTCACCCGCGGCATGGGCCAGTTCGGGAATCAGCAGAGCCGCGCTTCCCGTTGCAAGGCATAGCCTTAACCAATCTTTTCTTGTCCATTCCATACAATCCCCTCCTGAGTTGAGCCGCGTGCCGCGGCCGGACACGGAAGGGAAAGCAGGAACAGTGCCAATCCGACCCAATGGAGAAAGCCCGCTATTCCGGCATATTGAATGAACGACCAATCAATCTTCGGATACCTTTTTGTGCCGCCGGCCCGTACGCGGTACGATTTCGTATCGTACCCAGCGGGACACGAAAGATGATGCCCGGCGATGCGCCCCAAAAACGGGACAAGGGGGCAAAACGTCCCGCCCATGCCATCAGCTCAAACGGCCTTCAACCCAAACCGCCTCCTCAGCGGGGATAACCTCGGATTCCACGGTCCCCCATCACCCTTCAAACCGACGAAAAAGAGAAGACAGGGGAAAAGACACAGAAAGGATGCCATTGTGCCTTTTGCCCAATGTTGATAAGGCAAGACCGGGCGAAACCGCCCCGCCCGCACCGGAGGTTTCGCCCAGAAACGGAGATGCGCGGGAGGCGGGCCTGCCGTCAGGACGCCACGGGGCACAGGGAGGCATTCATGGGCTTTTTTCTGGGATTGTTTTCTTCCGCGACGTTCGGGCTGATCCCGCTGTTCACCCTGCCGTTGATCCACGGCGGGGTTTCCCCGGCCTCGGTGCTGTTCTATCGGTTCCTCATCGCCTCGCTGACGCTCGGGGGCGTGCTCGTACTGCGGCGGGAACGTTTCCATGCCAGCGCGCTTGATCTGTGCAAGCTGGCGGGCATGAGCTTCATGTATACGGCGGCCGCCCTGCTGCTCTTTTACGGCCTGAACCACATGCCGAGTGGCGTCGCCACCACCATCCAGTTCCTGTACCCCGTTATGGTCATGCTGCTCATGATCGTCTTTTTCCATGAGCAGTTCTCAATGATCACAGCTTGTTCCATCGTGCTCGCCGTGGCGGGGGTGGCCCTGCTTTCCATCGGCGGCGACAGCAGCAGGCCCGTCACCATGCTCGGCGTGGGCATGATGCTGCTCTCGGGCTTCTGTAACGCCCTGTATATCACGGGGATCCACGTCGCGAGGATCAAGAACATAAACGGCCTCGTCATGACCTTCTACGTGCTGTTCTTCGGGGCGGTGTTCGCGTTCGCCAACGCCGTGGCCACGGGGACCTTCCAGCCCCTGTCCTCGTGGTGGGAGTTCATGATGGCCGCCCTGCTCGCCGTAATCACGGCGGTCTTGTCCAACCTGACCCTCGTGCTCGCCGTCCAGCGCATCGGCTCAACCCTGACTTCCGTGCTCGGCGTCATGGAGCCGCTCACCGCCGTGTTTGTGGGCATCCTCGTCTTCAGCGAACCTTTCACTCCAGCCCTCGTCGGCGGCGTGATCCTCATCAGCGCCTCCGTCACCCTCGTCATGCTCGGCAAACAGGTTCAAGCCCTCGCCCGAAAACTCCAAAGAAAAACGGCATAAACCCTCAACCCGCCATTTCCCCTCAAAAAACAAAAGGCGGGTAAGCCCGCCTTGCCGCCATTGCCCGCACAGCCCCAGACGATCATATCCGGAACGTACGCGGCTAGGGGTTCAATACGCCCAAAAGCCTTGGAAAAAGAAGAGATGGGTTCGAAAAGGGGAGGAGAAACCTTTTCTACAAAAGATTTCTCGTCCCCTCCCGATCTTCCTTCCCGCTACACAAAAATCTCTCCCTTCAAATACGGGACGACACGCCCGCTGATCAGCACGGCATCAGAGGTAAGGGCGCAATGCAGCATCCCTCCCCGCGACGATAGCTGACGGGCGGCGAAACGATCCTTGCCGAGGCGATCCGCCCAGAACGGCACCAGCATGCTGTGCGACGAGCCGGTTACCGGATCTTCGGCAATCCCCATTTCCGGCGCGAAAAAACGGGACACGAAATCAGGGCCGCCCGCATCCCCGGGCGCGGTGATCACAAGGCCTTTGCCCTCCGGCAACAGCCGCATTTTCCCTACGTCCGGCGCAAGCCGCTCCACGTCCCGCTGGCTGTTCACCAGCACGAGCAGATCGCGGTATAGCCACGTTTCCACGGGGCTCACCCCAAGCGCTTCGATGAGCAGCGGCGCAATGGGGTCCAGCGGGACGCGTCTGGGACGCCACACGGGAAACGCCATTTCCAACAGATCCCCCCGGCGGACAACCAACAGCACGCCGCTCCGGGTATGGAACGATACGGATTCCCGATCCGGCTCAAGCTCGTTGAGCACCACAAAGGCCGAACCGAGCGTCGCATGGCCGCAGAGATCGATCTCTTCCAGCGGCGTGAACCAGCGCAGATCATATTCGCCGTCATCCCGGCGCGACAGGAACGCCGTCTCCGAAAGATTATTCTCCGACGCGATGCGCTGCATCAGGGTTTCGGACAGCGGCTTGTCCGCCACGCACACCCCGGCGGGGTTTCCTTGGAACAGCTTGTCCGCGAACGCATCCACGACAAAATAACGCATAACAACCTCGACAGTGAAAAGAAGGGGCCTACCGAGCCCGCCATGCCCCCGCGACGAGAACGCCGCCAGAAGCCAGCAAACCTGAAGCCAACCAAAACAACGAACGGATTTCATGGGCAAGGAGAAATCCCCACAGGCCCGTATGGCGCGAACCGTTCCAGTCCGTCAACCGTACGGGGTACATTTCCGAAAGCGCCCACAGGGCCAGCAGCCCCAGCCCGCCGATCATGAACAATACGATCCCGCACAGCGCGGCGGCACGGCGCAGGAAGGGGCGGAGATCGGAACGCCGATCGAAAGGCCGCGATGAAGAGGGGGCCAGCTCGGGAGGAAACATGGGGGCCTTTTCCGGGCGGCCCTCTTCCGGCAAGCGGGGGGAGGGTTCCGAG
>USCL01000212.1 GCA_900553145.1 uncultured Desulfovibrio sp. | reverse complement strand
GGGGTCCGTGAGGCCCCGGCCGCTCATGGAGCGGAAAAACGTCGCTTTGCCTTTTTGTGTGCGACGCTCCTCCAGCCGCACCACTTTTGGGTTTCTCCATCCCGCCCCCTCCCGCTTTCCGAGGGGCATCCTGTCCGCCGGATTCGTCGCCCCGCCTCTTCCGGGTGCGCCGGCGGCCACTCCGACATTGCCATCCACATGCCCTTTTGGGGATGCTCCCGCCAGCATCCGCCTTCCCCTGTCGGCAAGCCGCCCTCTCCCCGTTAACGTTTCCACGTTGTTCTCCGCACCGCATTAACCCCGTTTGCGCGTTCGCCTTTTTTCTGCTCAATTCTGGCTGATGCTTTCGCCAATCAGGAGCGTGCGGTATGGCGTTTACAAGTTTTCGGGATACGTTGGAACGGATGCGCAACGATCTCGCGTCGGGAAACTGGCGCGTCAAGTCGTATGATATTGACGGGATGCAACGGGAATTTTTTTCGCCCGCCGAGTTCATGCAGATGCTCGACTATGTGGAGCGCAAGGCGGCGGACGAGGCGGCGCGCGATACCGGATACCGTCCGCGCACGGTCGTGCGGAGCGCGGACCGATGAGCCTGTCCGCGCGGCTCGGCAAGCTCGTCGGCCTGTTCGCGCCGGGGACGCGGCTCGCGCACGGCGAACGCATGTACGCGGCGGCCCGGCCTACGGAAGACGCCGCCGGGTGGCTTCCGATGGATCGGAATGTCAACGACGTGGTGCGGGCAAGTTCCAGCGTCGTCCGTGCCCGCGTGCGCCAGCTTGTGCGCGATTTTCCTTATTTTGACCGGGCTGTGAGGATGCGCGCCGCGCTGGTGGTGGGGAACGGCATCCGGCTGCAAGCCCGTTACTACGGTGCTGAAAAGGGTTCAGCAACGCTTAATGCCAAGCTCAATGAGGCCGTGGAAAGCGCGTTCGAGCGCTGGTGCGAACAGGCCGATTTCTCCGGCCGCCTGCACTTTTACGATATGCAGGCCCTTGCCGAGCGTCAGCTCCTCGAATGCGGCGAGTACTTCTTTATCCGGCGTTTCGACCGGGGGCGCTACGCGTTGCAAGGAATTGAAGGCGACCGGCTCACCGGGCACGGCGCGCGGGCGGCGGACGGCAACGCGCTGGACGGCGGCATCGAATACGAAGAAGCCACGGGCCGCATCGCCGCCTACTGGTTTGACGACGGCGCATTCACGCGGCGCGTGGTGCGCGTGCCCGCCGCGCAGGTGATCCACGGCTTCGAGGCACTGCGCCCCGGACAGCTCCACGGCATCAGCCCGTTCGTGGCCTGCGTCATGGTCGCGGGCGACCTCGCCGAGCTGCTGGACTCGGAACTGGACGCCACGCGCCTGCAATCCAAATACCTCGGCTTCGTGCAGTCAAACGACCCCGTCGGCTTTCAGGCCGACCGCAAGGCCGCGGGCCGCCGGGCCGAACACCTTTCCAACGCGACGCTCGAATACCTCCGGGCCGGGGATTCCGTCACGCTGGCGCAGATAAACCGCCAGTCCGGGACGTTCGAGCCGTTTTTGCGCTTCAACCTCCGCACGCTGGCCGTGGGGACCGGGCTTACCTATGAGCTGCTCACCGGCGACTACGACCAGATATCCTACTCCAACCTGCGCGGCATCCGGCTTGACCTCGCGCAAGCCCTCAAGCCCGCACAGGAAAACCATATCCGCTGGCTGTGCCGCCCGGCCTTCCGTGACTGGCTGAAGGTTGAAAGCCTGCGCCGCCCGGAACTGGCCCCGGCGTTCGCCCTGCTTGAGCCGTGGTCGGACAAATGGATCGCGCCGGGCATGGAATCTCCCGACCCGCTCAAGGAAATCAACGCGTTCCGTGCCGAAGTAGCGCTCGGTGTCCGCTCGCCGCAGGAAATCGCCGCCCGCCGGGGCCGCGACTATGACGAGGTGGTGGACGAAATTGCGGAAGCCAAAACCAAGGCCGAAAGCAAGGGGCTGGGTTTCGGCGACATTTTCACCGCCCCCGGAGGACTCGATGCCGAAAAATAATTTGACGACCCGCAGCGCCGCGTTCGGCCTGCGCCAGTCGCCCGCCTCGCTGGATGATACGGCGCGCACCGTTGATTTCGTGCTGGCCACGGAATCCCGCGTCCCCGTCTGGGATTGGGAACGCGGCAGGATTGACGAAATCCTGCTCATGTCCGGGTGTTCCTTCCCGGAACAGGTCCCGCTGCTCGACGCGCACAGCCGCTGTTCAATAGAAGACCAGCTCGGTTCGCTGCGCGGCCTGCGTGTTGAAGGCGAAAGCCTGTTGGCCACGGCGCACTTTTCCAGCACCGCCGGAGACGCGTTCCGCAAGGTTGCCGAAGGGCATCTTACCGACATTTCCGTGGGCTATAGCGTGGACGAATCGTACTGGATTCCCGAAGGCGAAACGGGCTTTGTCGGTGAATCCGGGCGTTCGTTCGCCGGGCCCGTCCGCGTGGTCAGCAAATGGACCGTCAGGGAAGGTTCCCTGACGCCCATCGGGGCGGACGACGCCGCCAAAGCCCGCTCTCAACAGTGTAACCCGGAGGCAACCATGCCGAATACGCTCCCTTCCCAGACGACGCCCGAACCCGTCGCCACGCCCCCCGTCCAGAAAAACCGCTCCGCTTCGGAGCCGCTGCCCGTCACCGCTCCCGACGCGGTGCAGGAACCCGTCGTCCCCGACGACGCGGCCCGCGCCGCAGATATCCTGTCCCTCGCCGTCCGGCACGGGATGCCGGAACTGGCGGAACGCGCCATCCGCGAGCATGTGAGCCTTGACGCCTTCCGGGCGCAGGTGCTCGACGCCCTTTCCACCCGAAACAGCGAGTCCGTCCCCGGATTCCGCGTCAGTATGGGGCAGGATGAGGGCGAAAAGTTCCGGGCGGCCGCCGCCGATTCGCTGGTGCTGCGTACCTCTTTCGGGCGCGTGGTCAAAACACCCGCCCCCGGTGCGGAAGAGCTGCGCGGCTTCACCTTGGCGGAACTGGCCCGCGACTGCCTGCGCCGGGCCGGGAAGCCCACGCGCGGCGACATGGACATGGTGGGCCGCGCGTTCACCACGTCCGACTTCCCGTCCATCCTCGCCGACGCCGCGCACCGGGCCGTGCTGGCCGGGGCCGAAGAGGCGCAGGAAACCTATTCCCTGTGGACGGGCGAGGCCACGGCGGCGGACTTCCGCGAGCATACCGGCGCGACGCTCGAATCCTTCTCCACGCTCGACCGCGTGAACGAAGACGGCGAATACACCCACGACGCGATCAGCGATCGCGGCGCGGTGTTCAGCGTCGCCACCTACGGGAAGCTGTTCAGCATTTCCCGTCAGGCCGTCATCAACAACGATCTGAACCAGTTTACGGAAATACCCCGCAAGATGGGGCAGGCAGCCGAGCGCACCGTCGCCGACCTCGTCCACGGCCTGCTCACCAGCACGGCGAACCTCAAGGACGGCAAGCCGCTCTTCCACGCCGACCGCAAAAACCTGCTGACGGGGGCGGCCATTTCCGCGGCCTCGTTCGGCAAGGCCGTCACCGCCATGGGCACGCAGAAAGACGGCGCGGGCAAAACGCTGGCCCTGCGTCCCTCCTTCCTGATCATCCCGGTCGCGCTTCAGATGGAAGCCTACCAGCTCCTGAACGCAACGGTCATCGGCACGCAGGCGGAGCCGAACAGGCCGAACCCGTGGACGAACTACTGCACGCCGGTCATCGAACCGCGCCTCGACGGCACTGGCGCGCTGCCGTGGTTCCTCGCCGGGATGCGCGGCACGTTCCTTTCCGTGGCGTGGCTCGGCGGCAACAAGACCCCTCGCGTGGAACAGCGGCAGGGCTGGACCATAGACGGCACGGAATTCAAGGTGAGCATCGACGCGGGCGCGTTCATCAATGATCCCCGCGCCGGAACCCAAAACCCCGGCGTAGCTCCGGCGTAAGGAGGCTGAACAATGAAGAACTTCATGCAGAACGGTTCCCGGATGCGCTGGAAGAACAGCGGTTCCGCAGCGGTGTCTTCCGGCGATCTGGTGCCTCTGTCCGGCATGGTCGGCGTGGCCGCAACGGATACTGGGCCGTCAATATGCGAGGCCTGAAGCCGAAAGACCGCATCCGCATCGGCGGGCGCGTGTTCATGGTCTTCCCGGATATCTCCGATGACGACGAAATCGGCCTTGCCGTCGAGGTGGAGGCATGACCTTTTCGTCCGTCCTGTGGCCGCTCAGGGAAGGGTTGCCCGAGCACGCCTTTTCGGCGGCGGCCCCAGCAGGGGCATGGCCTGCCTCTGGCTTGCTCACCGGGGAGGCCGTCCATGTGGACGCCCCCCCCTTGCCCGGCCCTCGGGACACCGCATAGCCGAAAGCGTTGCGGGCCTCATTTACGGGCAGCTTCATCTCCTGCCCGGCGTCATCGACGTGGGGCTGCTGACGCAGGGCATGACTTACCAGTGCGTGCTCTGGAACGCCTTTCCGGTTCCTCAAATCGTGTCCACACTTCGGCGCAACTACGAGGGGATCAGCGATACCGCGGGCTCCTCGGTCGGGCTCGCCGCCTTGGGGGAAGTGGGCTTCTCCGTGACCGTCTCCATGCAGGGCACGCCCGACGTGGACGGTGTTCTGCTCTTTTCCGTGGATGAGGTTTCGGTTCCCCTTGCCATCACGGGTTCCCGCTGGCTCGTGTGGGGGCTTGCGCCCGAGCGCGGCCTTTCCGAGACAGGGGAATGGCTGACGCACATCGTGATCGGACTGGACCACAGCGAAGAGCGGCGGCCCCTGCGCGACGTGCCCCGCGTGTCCTACGGCGCGGCCTATGCCGCCGTGGGCCGGGAAGCGGCCTACGCGGAGTCGCTCATCTACTCGCACCGGGCCGGGAGCTTCGTCCTGCCGCTTTTCGAGCAGGCGAAGCGCATCCCGTCCCCGGCGGCGGGCTCGGAACGCCTCGCCTTCGACACTTCGGACGGCGCGTGGCGGGATGGAGGCCGGGGCATCCTGTGGCGGGACGCCCTGACCTTCGAGTCTTTTTCCGTCGCCTCCGCGTCTCCGGACGGGCTTACCCTGAAAAAGCCCCTTGCCCGGGCGCTCGGCGGGGAGTGCCTTGCCGTCCCCTGCGCCGACGCCCGCATCGAGGCGCTTGTACAACTTATAAAATTGAAAACACAGAAGAAGTCTTTTGAAGCGGACATCGACGAGCTGGAGAGCCGCCTGAAGGTGGCCTACCAGCTTTCCCATACGGTCAAAGGAGAATGGATCAACACAGGAAACCATAGGTTCCGGGTGATTCCGCAACGTGGAAGAGTCACACGGGATCGGAAACGTGTGGCTGAAGAGCTTAACACTCTGCTTGGGGAACAGGCTACCCAAACGCTTATGGCGAAGTGCGAAAAGCAGGGAGAATCCTTTGAGCGAGTGTATGCGAATCAGATATAAAAGGCAGAACTCCAGCTTGACAGTTCACTAAAAAACGCCTAATTTAATATGTAAATAGATACTAAAAAGAGGTCTGAAATGGAAACTATCCACGCAGACATGACAGTGAGCGTAACGGAACTGAAGCGAAATTTTGCTGGTATTCTCGCTTCTGCACAGGGGAACCCGGTTGCCGTGTTGAATCATAACAAGCCGGAAGCCTACCTTATTCCCGCCCGGCATTACGAACAGCTTTTGAGCCGATTGGAAGATGCCGAAGACAGAAAACTTGTTCTTGAGCGCAGTGATGGCCCGTTTGTTGAGGTATCACTGAATGAGCTATAAACTTCGATTTCATGAGCAGGCATTTAAAGAGTGGAAAAAACTTGGCGCTATCCTACAGGAGCAATTCAAAAAGAAACTCGCAGAACGTTTGGAACAGCCAAGAATTCCTTCCGCCGCTCTTTCAGGTATGCCTGATTGCTATAAAATCAAGCTGAAGGCGGCAGGTTATCGTCTTGTGTATCGCGTTGAAGACGATATCGTTTATGTTACCGTAATCGCTGTTGGAAAACGAGAGCGTAGCATCGTATACGGTACGGCGCACAGTCGCATATAAGATAAGAAAAAAGATTTGCCACATCCCGGTTTCTCTTCGGAGAGGCCGGGATTTTCTGTTTTTGCCCCCCCAAAGGAGAACATCATGGAATCACAGACCATTCAGGAACTGGAAGCCCTCACGCCAACAGAAATGGATGCCGGACTTGTTTTCAGCGGAGTACCGACTGGCAATAACATATGGGGATTCCAGAATCCCTGCCTGTATACCCCAGCCATTGACCCTCATTACAGCTTTCATGAATCGGCACGGGATGCCGCCGTCTGGTTCATGAACAAACTTGATCCGCTATATCTCTACGGCCCTACGGGTTCAGGAAAGACGAGCCTCATCAAACAGCTTGCCGCACGTTTGAACTACCCTGTATTCGAGGTGACGGGACATACACGTCTGGAGTTCGCAGACTTGTGCGGTCATATCTCCCTCCATGAAGGGAGTATGCTGTATGAGTATGGTCCCCTGTCTCTGGCAATGCGCTATGGCGGGCTTTTTCTCATCAATGAGGTGGAACTGCTTTCACCAGAGGTTGCCGTGGGTCTCAATGGCGTTCTGGAAGGTGCGCCGTTGTGCTTGCCGGAAAACGGTGGGGAAGTCATTCCTCCGCATGAAATGTTCCGTATCGTCTGCACGGGCAACACGAACGGAGGAGGGGATGATACGGGGCTCTATCAGGGAACAGGCAGAATGAATCTCGCGTGGCTTGATCGTTTCATGCTGTGCGAGGTCAATTACCCG
>USCL01000211.1 GCA_900553145.1 uncultured Desulfovibrio sp. | reverse complement strand
CACGAGATCGTCCTTGAAAACGACAAGGAAATCGTTCTCGACGGGGGAGCCAACAACGTGTTTGTTGGTCCGAACAAGCATTTCTCCATTGTTATCGACGAATTTGACGGCAAGATCGTGAAGGCGTGGCACATCGAAAACAGCAAGGGCGAAAAGAGCCCCAACCTTGCCACCCGCGCCGGCGGCAGGCACATCGACCTCGTGGTCGGCAAGGCCTGCCGCTCCACGGCCCACTTCATCAGCCGTTTCTATCCCGCCATGTATGACGAACTGCTGAGCGGCATGGATTCCTTCAAGTAAACCTTTCGACCGTCCGCCCGATCCGCCCCTCCGGGGAACGGATCGGGCGGTCTTTTTTCCTCGGAACACAGGGAGATTGTCATGGGAAGGGTTCTGATCGCGTTGTGCACCGTATTCCTGCTGGCCTACCCGGCCCGTGGAGAGCAGGCCGTGACGTGGGAAAGCCTGACCGTATGGAACGACCTGCCCCCGCTGTACGCTCCGGCCCCGTGGCCCGCCGATATCGCCGGAAAGCGCGTGATCCTGCGCTGGAACGGCAAGCACAACGGCGACGTCCTGCTCGATTATCTGCATACGCTCCTGTCCCGCGCCTTCCCGGGCACCGAATTTATCAAGGCCTATGAAGAGGCCCCCGCCCTCAGCGGCGTCTCCAAGGATCTGCCCGAATCCGAAGCCACCGCGCAAGCGCTCCGCAACCTGCGCCCCGATCTGGTCATCGCGGCGACCGGGGATTGCCGGGCCTGTTCCGCATGGCTCGCCATCGACCAGATCCAGCTCGAGCGCGCGGGCATCCCCACCCTGACCATCCTGACCCGGCCTTTCCTCAAGACCTTCCACAACGTCCGCCAAAACCTCCGCATGGGGCCCCTGCACTGCGTCACCGTCCCCCACCCCGTCGCCATCATCCGCGACGACAAAGTCCGCGCCAAGGTCGATGAGGCGTTCCCCGCCATCCTTGACGCGATCCGTTCCGGAAAAACGGCGGGCGCAATCAAAACCTCTCCGGCTGAGACGGCACTCCCGGCGGAATCCGAGGCATCGCCCACCGCACCGGGAAACAAGATCCCGGCAGCCCGCCGGTGATCGGAAACGCAGGCCCTTACGCCGGATACGGGGCCCGCACACGGAATCCCGGCGGCGCGGCAACGCCGCCAAACCTTCCGGCCAGCGCGGGCCGGTCCCGAAACGCCGCCCCGCTTCACCGCCGGAAAACGCACGGCATGGGATTGAGGGGAAAGGCCTCCTCCCTGCCCTGTATACACCGCGCAACCCGCCTCAAAGGTTCCCCCGATACGGCTCAAAGCCGTCTCCCATACAAAACGGACGCCCCCGCCATTGCGGAGAGCGTCCGTTTCTTCCATGCGGCGCCACCGGGATTCCGCCGGGCCCTTGGGTGCCCGACGGCCTTGTTCCACCCTACAGGGGAAGCAAGGAAAACTCCCGGCTGATCCGTAATGCGGGGCGATGCCTTGTTTTTGCGCCCGGCAACGATGGCCCGCCCCGGAACCTCCCGATGGGGGACGGTTCCCTTACAGGCGTTTTCCGGCACGGCGCTATCGCGGCGGGAAACGGAGGAGGAACCCCGCCTATGCCGAAAAACGACTAGAACCTGTAGCCGATGCTGAAGGTGCCCTTGAAGTTGTTCTCCTTGGCCTGATAGCCCACGCCGCTCCACAGATCCTTATCGAGATCGAGGCGGATGTAGCCGAGCTCCACGAACAGCGAAAGGTTCTTGTACAGCTTGTATTCCGTGTCGAAGTTCACTTCCACCGCGCTGTCGCCCGTGGTCAGGTACATCATGCTGTACTGGCTGGACTGCGGGTTGGTGATCCAGTGATTCTGGCCATCGGAAGTCCCTGCAATCTTGCTGCGGACCATTTCCTTGTTGTTCGTGCCCTGATAGTACACGACGCGCAGCACGTGCGAGAGGTCTTCCATGAACGAGATGTCCTTCACCCGGGCCATCACGGCCCAAGTGCCGGAGATGCCGTAGCCCATCGTCTGGGCCGCGCCGCCGTAGTTCGTGCCGTCGAAGCCGTAGGAGGTCGCGTACACGTCGGGGTCGATGGAGGGCAGACGTTCGGAACCGTTGTACGGGTTGGAATCGTCGCCCGAGGAGTACCAGAACAGCAGGCCGGGCGTGCAGGATTCCAGCTTGTATTCGGCGAGGAACGCCGCGTACCAGCCGGAACGTTTCACATCGAAGTTCTTGCCGTCGAGCTTGCTGGTGCCCAGATCCACGCTGCCGTAGGCGGCGTCAAGGGCGAAACGGAAGGGATCGAAGTAGGTCACGTCCGCGGAAACGCCGCCATACCAGATGCTGCCGTGATCCTTGTCGGAGGCAGCGGCCACAGCCGCGTCAGCGCCGAGAGGGAGCATGCCGATCATGGCGATGCCGGTCATATCCGGGCCGCTGCCCTTAAAGCTGTCCTGCCCGATGATGCCGCCCATGCCCCACGGCGTCACTCTCACGCCGTCAAACGTCAAGGGCACGGTCAAGCCGATGAAGTCAAGGGCGTCATGCGCGTCATGCTTCGTTATTTCAGGATCATTGTCATTGGCGGCGCGCAGCCAGAACAGGTTCGCGCCTACGTTTTCCGTGAACTGGTTGCTGATGGTGATGCCCGCGCCGTCGGCGTCGAGAATCGGAGAGCCAAGGCCGGTAAAGTTCGGCTGCGTATACTTCTGGAGGCCCATGCGGACTTTGACATCCGTTTCCGGGATCACCCAGTCCACATAGCTGTAGCGGACCTTGACTTCCTTGCCGTCCGTGCCGAGAGCCGCGCCCTGAGCGGCCTTGCCCCAGTTCTGATGGCCGATTTCGAAGAACATCACGCCCTTCAGGGATTCCGAGGCAATGACGTCGATCTGGGTACGCAGACGGCTGGCCGCCCGCATTTTGTCGTCGCCGTTGTGTTTTTCAAAGTTGCGGTCGGCAAACGACACGCGGTGCTGCCACAAGCCCGAAACCTTGAAGTCGACCGCCTGCGCGGCGGAGGTTGCACCAAGGATCAGGCCGGCGGCGAGAATCAGGGTGACGATGCGCTTCATACATTCCTTCCTTCCATTTAGAGGGTTGAGGCCGGAGCATTCCAGCCCTTGTTTGCCGTTATGGGAAAAAGCGCCGAGAGGCGCGGTCCTGCTTCCGGGGGAGGGGCGGCCCCACGCAGAGCCGCCCCGGATGCCTTTAGAAGGCGGGCTTTCTAATCATCTTGAGGAAGTACATGACGATGGGGGTGATCAGCGTCACGGCCACGAATATCCAGAGCATGGGGAAGCCTTCCACTGGGACGAACGGCATTGACCATGATATCGGCTTAAAGAGGATAGTGGCGAACACGTTCATGAGGCCCACTTCAACGGCGACCGGAGTATCGAAGTCGGGGTCGACGATGCGGAGCAGGAGCAGGCCGGAGGCCGCCGTGCCGGTGCAATAGCCGAACAGGGTCAGGCCGCGTTCGAAACCGTATTCGGGTGAGCGGCGGCCGAACCACAAGCAGATGAACAAGGTGGCGAGAGTGCCGATTACAACCGCAATGATGAACGGCATGGCCACTTCCTGAAGCTGGCGAACCTGAATGCCCATGAACACGGCGCAGATCATGAAGTCCACGGTGGCGCCGGTCAGGCGGCGGGTCGTCTCCCCGTCGATGAGGTGGATGAGGTCGAACTTGGCCATCACCTTGCGGGCGATCATGGCGAAGAACATGCCCCACGCGAAAATCATGCCGATGCCGAGGCCGTTGATGCCCTTGGGCATGGTGCACAGCCACCACACGCCGAAGGCGTAGGCGAGGGCGTACAGGGTGGCCATGATGGCGAGGTGGAAAGCCACGCTGTCGATGTTGGCCGGATGGGTCGTCGAGCGGGCGCAGGTGGGGTTGTCGCCCTTGTCCATGAGGCCGCGCAGGAAGCAGTTGGGAAGCTTGCCGCCTTCGATGGTAATCCAGCCCTTCTTGATGCCGTAGAAGGCCAGCGGCACGCCCACCATACCCGCGACGAGGAAGCCGACGGCGGCGAAGGCGAGGCCCACGTTCAGCGAGTTGCTGATCTTATAGGTGGTTTCCCAAATGCTGGCGTACGCCTGCGTCTGGCCGGGGCCCTGCGTGAAGCCCGCGCCGAGCAGATAGCCGTTGCCGGTGAAGAAGTCGCCGCCAAAGAGCAGCTTCCACACGTCGAACGTCCCCTTGCCGACGATCGCCTGCACCGAGAAGAGCAGCCCGAAGATGAGCGCGATCCACAACGCGCCGCGAGCCACGACCTTACCGCTGGTGCCGCTCTTGGCCTGCAAAAGCCCGATGCCCACAAAACCGAAGGCGAACAGGTGGAAGGTGATCGTGCTGAACGTCACCGGGGTGATCGTCTTCCAGCCGGTGGAGCTGGGGATGCCGAGCCAGCCCGCGTTCAGGACGAAAAACCCGATGATGCCGCCGATAAGCGAGGCGGGGAAGAGAAAAGTCTGGAAAAACTTTACCTTTGCGCGGATGATTGTGCCGATCAGGAGAAAGAGGCCTGTCCAGCCGAGTGCGCCCAGATAAGGATAAAAAGTGCTTTCCATACGTATTCCTTGTTGGTTGCGTGTTGCCCGTCAGATGTTCCGTTTTATGGAAACGCCGGGGCGGAGGGGAGGAAGGTTGCCCTCCCCCCCGGCGGCGAGGGAGGAGCGTATTAATCCAGCGAGCCGTAGACGATTTCGTCGCCTACGATGGTCGCCGCGATCCCGATATCCTTGATGGTTTCCTTGGCAACCGTCAGGGGATTGGCTTCGAGGACCACGAAGTCGGCCAGCTTGCCGGGTTCAAGGCTGCCCTTGATGCGCTCTTCGCAAGCCTGATAGGCGGCCCACGAGGTCACGCTGCGCAGCGCATCCATGACCGGGATGGTCTGGTTTTCGCCGAGGATGCGCCCGCCGCTGGTGCGCCGGTTGACGGCGGACCAGACGGAAAGCAGAGGATCGATGGGAGTCACGAACGTATCGTTATGGTTGCTGAACGGAATGCCGCGCTTCAGGGCGCTGCGGAGCGGGCTGATGCGCTCGGCGCGATCTTGGCCGAGGAACATTTCATAATGGCGGTCGCCCCAGAAATAGGTGTGGACCACAAAGAACGAGGGCACCACGCCGAGACGCTTGATGCGGTCGAGCTGATCTTCGCGCACGGTCTGGCAGTGGATGACGATGTGCCGGGCATCGGCGCGGGGATACCGCTTCTGCGCCTCTTCATAGGCGTTGAGGATCATCTGGATGGCGTCGTCGCCGTTGCCGTGGATGGCGAGCTGCCAGCCCTGCCGGTGCAGGCCCACGACCTTTTCGATGAACTGCTGTTCCGGTTCCATCGGATAGCCGCGCCACATGGGGCCGTCCGGCAGATCGTAGATGACCTTGTGGTACGGGTTGCTCAGGTAGCCGGTGTAGCACTGGAGGCTGCCGTCCGCGAGGAGCTTCGCCGCGCCGAGGCTGATCTTGCCGTCGGCGGTGAGCTGCGTGCCGGAAACGTGCGTGTTGAACGTGCTGATGTCCATGCGCGATACGCCGGGCAGGATCTGCACGCGGTTGCGGAGCAGCCCGAGCTCATGCGCCCGCTTCAGCGCGCCCCAGTCGCCCGTGGCGGTGAAGCCGTCCTGCGCCGTGGTCACGCCCTTCGCCGTATAGGCGGCGCAAGCGGCCTTGATGCCTTCCATCCAGTCGGCTTCCGTGGGAGCGGGGATGTGGCGGAACACGGGCTCGCGCGCCGGCGGCTCCTCCAGCACGCCGTTGGGGTTGCCGTGTTCGTCGCGTCGGATGACCCCGCCCACCGGGTCGGGGGTTTCTTTCGTATAGTTGGCCTTCGCCAGCGCGATGCTGTTGCAGGAAGAAAGGTGGCCGGACACATGGCGCAGGAGCACGGGATGCTCGGGCGCGACCTCATCGATGTCCGAGGCCAGCGGATGCCTCTTGTCCTCAAGGCCGGTGTCGTCGTAGCCAAACCCAAGGATCCATTCGCCCTTCGGCGTTTCGGCGGCCTTGCGGCGGATACGTTCCTTGATCTCGGCGATGTTCTTCACACCGCCCACCGGAGGCGAAGAAAGGTCAAGCTGGGTGGCCGCCATGAGACCGGCGGAAACAAAGTGGCTATGCCCGTCAATAAAACCGGGGAGCATGGTCCGCCCGCGCAGATCCGTAACCACCGTGTGCTGATCGGCAAGGGCCATGACTTCCGCGTCGGAGCCGACGGCGAGGATGGTTTCCCCGCTTACTGCGAGCGCCTGCGCCTGACTCCCTCCAGAATCCATAGTCAGGATGGTCCCGTTGCGATACACGTGCGTTGCAAATGCCATCTGAAAGTCTCCTCTCTCAGTTACAGGGTGAAAACACGTTTCCTTCCGCGGCCTCATGCTCCCGGATGGTCGACGTCGCGGCGAACGCCGCCAGCAGCAGGATGATCATCCCAAGGTATGCCGTATTGTAACTCCCCGTCAGGCTGTGCGAGAGGCCGACAATCGCGTAGCCGAGGGACTTCACCGCCACAAACAGGGAAATGTATTTGTAAACATGCGGGAACTGCTTCTTGCCGTAGAGGTGGGCGACCACGACGGGGAACACCGTCCAGATGCCGCCCATGCACACGCCGTAGCCCACGACGAACAGGATCACGTTGAACAAGTTCTGGGGCAGGAAGATGCAGGCCAGCGACAGCGCGTTGCACAGGAACAGCAGCTTCGCGGCGAACAGCGGGGTGGTGCGGTCGCACACCCAGCCCC
>USCL01000210.1 GCA_900553145.1 uncultured Desulfovibrio sp. | reverse complement strand
GAGGGAACCCTTCTACAGAAGGGTTCCCTCTCCCCTCCCCAATCTTCAAATCTTATCCAACCTTAATCCATATTGATGACGGCAACCTTGCCGGTTTCGGCGTGCAGCACGTGCACGGCGCAACCCAGTCACGGGTCAAAGGCGCGGATGAGCCGCGCTATGTTGACGGGATTTTCAATGTCCGGCACGGGCACGCCGATAAGGGCTTCCTCAAGGGCGCCGCGCATCCCGGTATCGTTGCGGGGGGCGCAGTTCCAAAGCGTCGCGGACACGATCTGATAGTTGTCGATCTTGCCGTTGCGGACCTTGGTGAAGTGCATGAGCGAACCGCGGGGCGCTTCGGTGAAACCGAACCCTTCGGAGTCCTGCATCATCGGCATGGAGAACGTTTCTTCGTCCGGGTGCACTTCCTTGAGGAAACGCTCGACGACGTCCAGCATGAGGTAGGTTTCTTCGGCGCGGGCCACGTGACGCCCAAGCAGCGAGAAGGCGAGATCTTCGCCCATGTCGCGGAAGTTCTTCACGTCGAGGCCGAAATATTCCTTGAACAGCTTCTGGCCGATGGGGGAAACGGGCTTGTTGTTCACCCACATGCGGGCCAGCGGGCCGACTTCCATGGGCTTCCCGTTGTACAGGGGGGCCTTCACGAAGCTGTACGCGCCCTTCTTGTCCACTTCAAGGACGTTCTCGCCCTTGGTGAAGGGCTTGCCCGAGGTGGAATCGGCGAACCACGAGAACTTGACGTCCTCGGTCACCTGTTTCACGTCGAAGGGCATGTCCTTGCCGTCCTGATAAGCACCGGCCTTGAACACGAACTCCTTGCCCTCGTCGTCCAGCGGGAACACGCCCACGCACAGCGCGTTGCGGTACCCTTGCCCGAACGCCCCGAGATCCTTGTACTGGCTGCCGACCAGATACACCACGGGAAGGTACTTTTCCTCAACGAACTTGCGGACCTTCTTGAAGCGGGCCGCGTATTCGACGAGCTTTTCCTTCGTGGGGATTTCAGCGGCGCCGCCGGCGAGGATGCCGTGCACATGAGGCATGCGGCCGCCGAAAAGCGCGACCATTTCATGGCACACGGCACGCACTTCCAGCGCCTCGACGTACTGGTCGACGCCCACGGCGTTGATGGCCGGGGGGAGGCGCAGGTCGGGCTTGGCGTAGCGCGGCATGAACGGGGCGGTGTCCGGCCCCTGAATGAAGTCCTGACCCGCCAGATGGTAAAAATGTAGGATGTGCGACTGGAGGTAGTTCGCACCGAGGATCAGGTTGCGGGTGGCGCGGCCGTTGCTCGGAACCTTGGTCCCGCTGGCCTTTTCCAGCGCGATGCTGGCGGCGGTGGCGTGGGCGGTGGGGCACACGCCGCAGATGCGCTGCACGATCTGCGCGGCGTCGCGCGGATGGCGCCCGCGCAGGATGGATTCGAAACCACGGTACATGCCGCCGGTCAGTTTCGCATCGACGACTTTGCCGTTTTCAACCACGACCTCGGCCTTGAGATGGCCTTCGATGCGGGTCACCGGATCGATGGCGATCGTGGTTTTCGTCTGGGTAGCTTCTGCCATAAGTGGCTCCTCAAAAGCGACTGGAACGGGGAACCCCGTTCAGAGTGTCAGATAAGCGCAATCCCGGAGGATTGCCGCCTCCCGGCCGGGAAACGGCCTAGTTGACGTAGAAGGGAGACTGCCCGTCGGGGAAGCTCGGGGAGGTGCAGCCGATGCACGTGGCGTTGTTGACGCACCAGTTGACCCCGTTGTTCCACTTGCGCTCGGAAGAGTCGCAGGCGCTCCGGGGGCCCTTGCAACCCATGCTGAAACGGCAGCCGTCCTTGTCGCTCATGGTCTTGACCATGTGCCCGGCTTCAAACTCGCTCAGGTGGGGGCAGTTCATGTGCACGTTCTTGTAGAACGCCTTGGGGCGGCCGTTGGCGTCGAGCCCCTGCTTGACCAGCAGGCCGAGCGTATTGGTGGCGAGGGCCTGAAGGCCGAGGCC
This sequence comes from uncultured Desulfovibrio sp., assembly GCA_900553145.1. GTDB lineage: Bacteria > Desulfobacterota > Desulfovibrionia > Desulfovibrionales > Desulfovibrionaceae > Bilophila. The sequence continues at coordinate 4,771 of USCL01000210.1, read as the reverse complement.
GATGGTGCCCACGATCCAGTCGGGGTGCGGAGGACAGCCGGGGATGTTGATGACGGGGGCGGGGATGCCTTCCTTTTTGAGGAACGCGGAAACGCCCATTGCGCCGGTTTCGTTGCCTTTCCCGGCGGGGATGCCGCCATAGGCCGCGCAGGTGCCCACGGCGAGCACGGCGGCGGCGTTGGCGGACAGCACCTTGGTCAGCTCGGTCATGGTCACTTCATGATGCTTGGCTTCCGCCACCACGCAGCACTTGCCGTCATGGGCGACGGGCACGGCGCCTTCGACGGCGAAGATGAACTTGCCCTTGTACTTTTCGGCGACGCGCATCATGTGATCATACGCGCCTTCGCCTTCGGCGGCCATGACGGTGGGATGGAATTCGAGGCTGATGATTTTGAGCAGCACGTCGGCGATGCCCGGATGCGTGCTGTTCAGCAGCGTCACCGAACAGCCTGTGCACCCCTGCCCCTGAACCCAGAAAACGGGAGGACGTTCGCCGGTGAGCGTCTGGGCAAAGGCTTCGTGGATGGCGGGGTGAAACATCTGGGAAACCCCGAACCCGGCCACCGTGCCTGAACACAGTTTGACGAAATCTCGTCTGGAAAGAGCCATTCCTGCCTCCTTGATAAAGGCATGTTGATACGATGGATAGCAAGGGATGCTGCACAACGCGCGCTCTGAGGACGGACAGAATGCGGCCGACAGCAAAAGATTATAATCGTATTATACAGAGGCCGGGATTGTGTCAATCAAAACAGGCGGAAATGTGCCACTTATCATTTTTTCGTAACACGATAGATGCTGCAACCATGCAACATTACCAACAGTGTGCATTCCGGAACAAACGCATCAGGGCGCATGGCACAAGAAACCACGGGCCCGCCGCTCCGTTGCCGCAGGCCCGTGCCCCGCCGTATCCCGCCCTGTTCAGCCGCTCACCCGGCCTACGGATTTTTTCCGTCCCGCGCCGTCCGTTCCAGGCCGTGATGCGCCTTGCGATCGGCAAAATGCTTCCGGGTGGCCGCAAAAATCATGCTCGCCACGGCCAGCGTGCACATTTCCGCCAACGGTATGGCTACGTAAATGCCCACATTGCCGAACAGCCGGGGCAGCAGCCACAAAAAAAACACCGGGAAAAGGAGGCTGCGCATGAACGCCACCGCCGCGGACGCCGCGGCCATGTGCAGCGCCGTGAAGAAGCTTGCCAGAGCCATGTTCAGGCCGCTGAACAGGAAAGCCAGCTTGAACCAGTCGATGAACTCCAGCGTCACCGCCACAACCTTCTCTTCGCCGGGCAGGAAGATCTTCAGCAAGACTTCCGGGTACAAGGCGAACACGCCGTACAGGATGAGCCCTATGCCGAACACCATGCTCAAGGCCAGCCCGAGGAACCGGCGGGCGCGGGCAAAGTTCCGGGCCCCGAAATTGGCGCTCACCAGCGGAGACAGGGAGTCGCTGATGGCATACGCCACGGAAGCGCCGAACCATGCGGCATAGTTGATGATGGTAAACGCCGCCACGCCATAGGAACCGATCCGGGCAAGCAGTATCCAGTTGATGAACAAGATCACCAAGCCGATCGACGTCTCGTTGATCAGCTCGGAAATGCCGTTCCAGCAGGCCTGCCCGACTTCTTTCCATGCGCCGAGCGCGCGGGTAAAACGGCACTTCGCTTCAGCGGTGAAAAAGTGCAGGCACAGGATGGCCGTCGTGATGGTATAGGCGATGCCGGTAGCGTAGGCCGCGCCCTCGACGCCCATGCCGAACACCGGGATGAAAACGGCGTCCAAGGCGATATTGATGAGGGCGCTCAACATGAGCCCGGCGGAAGCAAGCGCCGGTTTCCCGTTCACGCGGACGAAATACGAGAGCGCCAGCCCGCACGGGATCATCGGCCCGAAAAACATCAAACCGCGCAAGTAGGCTTCGGCAGGCCCGGCCAGCTCCTCATCCGCGCCGAGGAAGCGCACCAGCCCGCCGCTGGACAGCAGCATGCCCGCCGACGCGATCACGCCGATGACGAGCAGGGAAATCATCGTCTTGGTGAAAATCGCGGAGGCGGCGTCAGCCCTCCGCTCGCCGAGATATTTCCCGGCCCGGACGGCCCCGCCCGAAGCGAGCATGACGCCCACCCCGAAAAACAGGGAGAACATCGGCATGACGAGGTTGAGGGCCGCCAGCGGCAACGCCCCGACATAGCGGCCTACGAAGAAGCCGTCCACGATAGCCGCCGAAGACTGGAGCAGCATGGCCAGCGTCCACGGGATGCAGTAACGCAAAAAGGTCCGCACCAGAGGCCCGTGCAGCATGAGATCCAATCCGTGCATAGTCTTCCTTCAACAAATGGTTATGACATGTCGTGATTCTTGGAAAAAAGCCCGCGCTTGAAAGGGGGAACCCCGCCCCGCATGACGTCCGGCGACTGGGGAAGCCGCGCGAAAAAACGCATTCCACCACGCCGACAGGACACCGCGCCGTCTGCCGCACACAGGAAGGCAAAAGTGGTTGAACTCATGATGGGGGCATGTTCATGCCGTCTGCCGCACGCAAAAGAAAAAAGAGGGCGCCTCTGACGGGAACCGCCCGCTGGAGATCCGGCAACGCCTTTTTGCAGGAAAAAGCGCACCGCCCGTGCAAATCTCCTCTCCCTAAAGCGAAAACGTGCCATCCCGGAGAGGACAGCGCATATCCCGCCATTTAGTACGTACAAGGACTATCCTCATACGGACTATTTGACAAGAACATTTTCCGCAGCCCGTTCAAAAACGCCTCCCCCACAAAAAGCCTCCGGCATAAGCGGAGGCCCTCCCCCACAAGGCTGCCCGCCGCGGAAAGCCCTCAGGCTATGCCGTAGCGCAGCATATACCAAAGCACCTTGAGATACTCCGAAAAAATATACCCCATCTCGTAGATGCGGAAACGCCCTGAAAACGTCGTGCCCGCTTGGACGGGATGCATCCCGAACGTGACTTCCGGCCACACGCCCCGGAACACCGCGAGCGCCCGCCTGCTGTGGAACCAGCTTGTCACCAGCATGATGGAACGGGGGCGCGAGGATTCCAGCGCCTCTCTGGTCATCACGGCGTTTTCATACGTGCTGCGGGATCGGCCCTCATAGGCCACGTCCGGTACGCCCGCCATGCCCAGCCGCCGGGCGATGATCCCGCCGTCGCCGGAACCCGTCACAAACACTTTCGGGGCAACGCCCTGATGATACAGCTCCGCCGCGCCGATCACGCGCTGCCCCGACTCGCCCCCAAGCACCACGATGGCGTCCGCATGCTCCAGCGGCACGTCGGCATACAGCCACCTCCCCGCCCCCCACAGCAGGACGCCCCCGATGAGGGCACCCCACAATGCGATTTTCCCGAGCGTTCCGTACAGCCCGCGCAGCAGGCCGGCATCCTTTCCATCCTTCACACGTTTTTTTCTTTTCGTACCGGACATGCAGCCCATCCTTGCGGCGCGCAGGCGATTTTCAGGAAAGGGGCGCCCAAGAAACGGCGACGCGGCCCCATTATAAAAAAACCGCCCCAAAGGACGGAAAACGGCAAACAGGGGAACCGGGGCAGAGGCCAACGGCTCAAACCCGAGGAGAAAAGGAGGGGGAACGTCCTCCGGGACATTCCCCCTCACCCGGAACCGGCGCTAGTCGCCGGCCTTAAGCTGTTCCCAATACTTCTCGTACAGTTCGCGGGCCTTGCCCACGTTGACGGTCACTTCGCCGCGGGCGAGCTCCTCGGGGTCGAGGACGATGACCTTGCTCTCGGCATACTCGGGCTCAAGGATCTTCTCGGCGGCCTTGTTGGGCGTGGAGTAGTTGAACTCTTCCACGCACAGCTTGGCGACTTCGGGGCGCATCAGGTAGCTGATGAACTTGTAGGCGTTTTCCTTGTGCTCGGCCCCGGCGGGGATGGCGAAGTTGTCGAGCCAGATCATCAGCCCTTCTTCGGGCACGATGAATTCGAGGTCGGGGTTTTCCTGCATGGCGATGAAGGCGTCGCCGTTCCACGCCAGCCCGGCCACCACTTCCTCGCTGATGAAAGCCTGCTTGGTAGCGGTCACGTCGAACACGCGCACGGACGGCTTGAGGGCCTTCAGCCACTCGTAGGCGGCCTTGATCTCATCGGGGTTGGTGCTGTTGATGGAATAGCCGCACGCCTTCAGGCCCACGCCGAACGTATCGCGCAGGTCGTCGGAGAGCAGTACCCTGCCCTTGAATTCGGGCCGGGCGAGATCCTTCCAGCTCTTGATGGTGGAGACGTCCACGGCCTTCTTGTTCACGAGCAGCCCCACCGTGCCCCACATATAGGGGATGGTCAGGACGTTGCCCTTGTCGAAGGGCTGGTTCAGCGCGGCGGGATCAAGGTTGTCGAGGCCCTTGATCTTGCCCTTGTCCAGCTTGGCGAGCAGGTTGTCCTGCGCCATCACTTCCACGAAATACCCGGAAGGGATGACCAGATCATAGCCCTTGCCCCCGAGCAGTTTGAGCTTCGCGTACATGGCCTCGTTGGATTCATAGGTGGAAAGCACCACCTTGATGCCTGTCTCTTTCGTGAAGCCATTGACGACTTCCTGCGGAATGTATTCCGACCAGCTGAACACGTTCAGTTCCTTCGCCTCTTCCGCAAAAGCCGGAGAAGCGGCGATCAGCAGCGCGACAAGCGCAACGAGGAGTTTTTTCACGCGAGTTCCTTATAAAGTTGAAGGTGTACCGGAACCGGGGGAAGGGAGAAGGAACCCTTCTGAAGAAGGGCTTCCTTCTCCCTTC
>USCL01000209.1 GCA_900553145.1 uncultured Desulfovibrio sp. | reverse complement strand
TGCGGGCCGCAAAAAGCCCTTGAGATGAGGATATCGCGGGAAGTGCTCGACCTCTTCATGCGGTACGGCTGGCCCGGGAATGTCCGTGAGCTCAAGAATGTGCTCGCCTATGCGTACTGCTGCATGGACGACGACGCGGTGGAGCTGACGCCGCGTTATCTCCCCGAACGCCTTTTCATGGGTTCCTGTCATGGCGATGCGTCCATGCCTGTGGAGCAGGGGGCGTTCTCCTTTCAGGCCATGCAGCGGGAGGCAGAAAAAAGGGCCGTTGAATCCGCCTTGTCGCTGGCGGGGGGCAACAAGAGCAAGGCGGCGAAGCTGCTCGGCTTCTCAAGGAATACCCTTTACCTGAAAATGAAGGCGCTCGGCATCGCCCTCCGGAAGAAATAGCCGGAACCAAGAGGGAGGAAACGCAAGTCCTCTTCGCTTGGCTTCATGCCGTCTTTCCGGAGAATCCCCCCAAAGGGTATGCGCAAAACGGCACGTTGGGCCCGGCACTTCAAAAAGAAGGGTCGGCCCCGGATAAGGAAGCCGGAGATGGCTCCCTTATCCCGTGCGGCGGCATGGAAGCTTGCCCCTATATGGCGCTCCAGCCTCCGTCGATATGGATGACCTGCCCGGTGATATAGGCGGAAGCGGGAGAGGCGAGAAACATGGTCAGTCCCTGAATGTCGTCCGCGCCGCCCACCCGTTTCATGGTGGTTTGCCGGGCGAGGGCTTCGACGACGTCCGGCTTGTCGAAGAGCGGGGCGGTGAGCTGGGTCTTGAAGAACCCCGGCGCAATGGCATTGGCCGTGATGCCCGTTCCGGGGCGCGACCATGCTTCGGCCATGCCGCGCGTAAGCTGGGCGATGCCGCCCTTCGACGCGCCGTAGGGCAGGCCGTTGGGGAAGGCACGGTTGCTTTGAAGGGAGGCGATGTTGATGATGCGCCCCCATCCTTTCCGCATCATGCCGGGCACAAGCGCCTGCGCAAGGAAAAACGGTGCGGAAAGGTTAAGCCGCAGCGTATACTCCCAAATATCGGGCGTGAGCTCATCCCACGGCTTGCGCGGATTGAGCCCGGCGGCATTGACGAGAATGTCCGGCGTGCCGAAGGGGCGTGAGGCTTTCTCGGCAAGTTCAGGCAACGCCTTCAGCTCGCTCACGTCGAACGGGATGCAGGCGATGCGCTTGTCCTGCTCCGGGTTCCGCTGTGGGGAATGTTTTGCCGGATCGGAGTCATGGGAAAGTCCTCCCCTTTGCTCCAAGTTCAGAAAGATCTCTTCCGCCGAGGCTTCGAGGCGATCCGCCGTGCGGCCGACGAGGATGAGGTTGGCTCCGGCGTGCAACAGCGCATGGGCCATGTATTTGCCGAGCCCGGAACCCGCCCCCGTGACAAGGGCCGTATGCCCCCGAAGCGAAAAAAGTTGAGCCTGAAGGGGGGAGCAGGTTTCCGTATCGCATTGAGAATCCATGAGAACCTCCAACTGTATGGCGTTTCGTTTTGCAGCCCATGTGCCGTCGCGGAAAGGTGCCGTGCCCTGACCCGCTATTCGACGTAGATCATCCTTCTGGTCATTCCCCCGTCGACAATGAGGTTGTGGCCGTTGACGAAATCGTTTTCCTCGTGGGCAAGGAACAGGCAGGCGTTCACGATATCGCGGGGAATGCCCACACGGCCGGAAGGATGCTGCGCATGATCCGCGGGGGAAAGCGTTTCATAGCCGTCGGCCAGTATCCAGCCGGGGCTTACGGCGTTGACCGTGATCGGGGTCGCGCTCAGGGAAACGGCCAGCGTGCTGGTGAAGGAGACGAGCCCGCCCTTTGACGCGCCGTAGGCTTCCCATCCCGCTTCGTTTTGGTTCCAGCGGGTGGATGCGATATTGATGATGCGCCCGTAATCCTGTCCCGCGTTGGCCTTGATGAAGGCCTGCGCGCACAGGAACGCGCCGCGCAGGTTTACGGAAAGCGCGTCGTCGAATTCGTCCGTCGTCATTTCCGTGACGGGCTTGTGGAAATGGGCAAGGGCCGCGTTGTTGATGAGGACATGGACGGCACCGTGCCGCTCCGTCACCCGCCGGAAGGCCTCGCTGACGGCTCCGGCTTGCCTCAAATCGGTTTGGATAAAGCCGATCCCGTCCGGCAATGCTTTACGCTGCTCCACATCGAGGGCCGTGACGGCATACCCCGCACGCCGGAAGCCTTCGCAAAGATGAAATCCGATGCCGCCGGTGCCGCCTGTGATGACGCATACCCTCATGCCGCCCTCCGCCGCGTTTAAGCCGTTTCAGCCCCAACCGTCTTCATGCTCTTTTGTGGAAGTTGCGCGAGCACGATCGCGCAGAACATGAAGACGCATCCCACCGTTTCCCGCATGGTCAATTGCTGGTTCAGCATGACGAATCCAGCCAGCACGGACACCACGGCCTCAAGGCTGAGGATCAGAGAGGCGACCGTGGGGTTCATGCCTTTTTGCCCAACGATTTGCAGCGTATACGCTACGCCGCTCGACATGACCCCCGCGTAGAGGACGGGTTTCCACGCGGCGAAGAGCTGCGCGGGATCCGGCGTCTCAAAGAGCAGCATCGGGATCGCGCAGAGCACGCCGCAGACGAAAAACTGGATGCAGGACATTTTGACGCCATCCACGCGCAGGGTGAAATAATCGATGATCAAGATGTGGGCGGAGAACAGGATGGCGCAGATAAAGATCAGGAAATCGCCCAATTGAATGGTCAGGTTCTCCGTAAGGCACAGGAAATAGAGGCCGACGAGAGCCAGCGCCACGCCGATCCAGACGAACAGGCCGCACCGTTTTTTGAAGAACAGCCCGAGGAGCGGAACGATGATGATATAGAAGGCCGTAATGAACCCCGCCTTGCCCACGGACGTATACATGATGCCGATCTGCTGGAAACAGCTCGCCAAACAGAGCATCACGCCGCAGCACACGCCGCCGATCCAGAGCTGGCCGTCTGTTTTCGCGTTCGCAGGCTTGATGCCTCCGGGAGAGATCGGGTTCAGCCTGTTGAGCAGGGCGATGCAGGGGATGAGGAACAGGCCGCCGATGAAGGAGCGCACGCAGGTGAACGTGTAAGGGCCCACATAATCCATGCCCACACTCTGGGCGACAAAGGCCACTCCCCAAATGACGGCGGTGAGGAGCAGCAAAAAGGAATTCCTGAGCTGTAACGTGTTCATGGCCGGTGTGATAGCCCGAGAAGACCGGGGATGCAATAAAGCAGGAGCGGCTTTCTGCAAGATATGGCGGATGGAAGCGGTACCGGCGAGGGGAAACATGAGGGGGACAGTGGATAGCCTAATGCCTCCCGGCGTTAAGAGTGATTTTTTTTCTACAATGAAAATAACTTGTTGAGTTTTTCAAGACACCTTTTGCCCTGAGCCTTCTTTTTGCCATTCCGGAGTTTCTTCTTTAATGGATAGAGAGGGCCTTCTCCGTGTCATGGGTATGCCGGTACCTCCCTGTGCTTCCATGAGGAAAAAGAAGGCGGGATTGCCCCGGAGGAGGCTGGGGCCCGTTCCTCCGGCATCTTGATAACGCACTGTTTCCAGTATAAAATAAAACAGGTTAACCGAGAGTGCCACTCCCAAAACAGTTTTCCTTTCGGTACTGAAAAAGGGGAAAGGGAATGCGCAAAGATACGGCACTCCCTTTTGGCTGCTGGCTAAGGTTATTCGTAGTCGGGCGGTTCCGGGAATACTCGTGATCCAATATGTGAATGGGGTCGCATTATGCCAGCATGTTTTTCCAATATGCAATACCTTTCCGGCAAACGCGAAGGCTGTCCGGAGAGCCTGTTGCAGATCATCATGGATGACGCGGATGAAATCGTTTATGTGAGCGATATCGCTACCTATGAGCTTCTGTATCTGAATGAGTTCGGAAAGAAGGCGTTTGGAATCACCCGTATCGGAGAAGACAGGAAGTGCTATGAAGCCCTCCAAGGCTTTGACGCGCCATGCCCGTTTTGCACGAATGCGCTCCTCAACAGCGAAACGTTCTATATATGGGAGTATACGGACCCTCTTTCGCATCGCCATTACCTGCTCAGGGACAAGCTGATCCGCTGGAATGACCGTTTCGTCCGTCTGGAATTTGCCGTTGATATTACGGAAAAGGAAAATGTCAGTCAGACTGTGCGGCGCAAGCTTGCCATCGAGAACACGTTGCTGGAGTGCATCCGCATTTTGAACAGGGAAGAAGATTTCCCGCAGGCCGTGGGTATGGTTCTGGAAAATCTTGGAAGGCTGCATCAGGCCGATCGCGCCTACATTTTCGAGTACAGCATCCTGAAAAACGGCGACGTCCTCGCCAACAATACCTATGAATGGTGCTCTGAAGGCATCCCCGCTCAGAAAGACATACTCCAAGAAGTGCCTTTTCAGTGGTTTCATTACTGGCAAAAGATTTTTGAACGGCGTGAGGACGTGGTCATTGAATGTCTGGACTCGACCAAGGACAGCGAACCGGAGATGTACGCCGTCCTCAAGCCCCAAGGCATCACGAGCCTTATTGCCGTACCCCTCGTTCTGAATGACGTTGTTTCGGGATTCATCGGTGTGGATAACCCGAAGGCCAATCAGGATGATCACTCTCTGCTGCATTCGCTGGCCTATTTCGTTACGGACGAACAAAGAAAGCGCAACATGCAGAACGAGCTCAAGCGGATGAGCTACTGTGACGGCCTGACGGGACTGCACAACAGAAACAGCTATATTTCCGTGTTGCAGAAGCTCGAAAAAAAGCCTCCGGATTCGCTCGGCGTCGTCTTTGTGGATCTGAACGGATTGAAGCGCATCAACGATCAGCAGGGGCACGACGAGGGCGACAAATATATCCGGGACATCAGCGAGATATTCAGCCGCCATTTCAGGAGGGAGGAGCTTTTCCGCATCGGCGGGGACGAGTTTGTCTTTCTCTGCCCGGATATGCCGGAACAGGTTTTCCTCGCAAACATTGCTGCGCTCCAGCGGGAAGCCAGTGAGGCGTATCCCGAATCCCTGTCGCTTGGGCAGGTCTGGTCCGAGGGGGAAGCGCACATCATGGAGATGGTGAAGCAAGCCGACAGGCTCATGTATCAGGAAAAAGCGAAGTACCATGCCCGTCGTGGCGATACCTAAAGGACCAAAACCGCCAACAGGCACGCCATCTCCCTGAGATGGCGTGCCTGTTTTTTTTGAATTGCCAAAGCGCTGAACCGGCAATTCCGGGCGGTCTTTCCCGCTGTTCGGATTCAAAGACAGCCCCGCCTTTCTACAAGCCCATAGCCTTTGGCTGCGGTCGCCTAGATCTCCTTAGCGAACATGCTCAGGAACGCTATGCCGAGAAAAAGGCAGCAGAACAGGATGGCCTTTTCAGCGAAAAGAGCGGACAGGGCCGCCCCCAGCGTTGCACCGATCGCGAAAAAGACAACGATTTCGTAATAGTTGAGGATGGTTTTCTTCGTGTCGGGATCCCGTGTGCGGACATAATGGAATATCTGCTCGGTGGCGCTGCGGAGATTGCCGGTGCACATGGTCGTCGCCACGCTGTGCCCGTTGACTTTCCTGAAGCTTTCCACTTGTACGGCGCATACGAAGGAAATCAGGATGTTGACGGCCGTGTCCCACGTTCCCATAGGCATGAAGGCCGGGAAAAACAAGAGAAGGGCCTCAAAGAAGACAACGATCTGCCTCCAGTGCAGCAGGTCGTACTCCTTGAACCGGGCCCGTATCCATTCCGTAAACAGAATCCCCAAGGCAAATGCTATGATCGGAAAAAGATAAAAAGCGACTTCCTTGAGATTGCCTTCCGCGGCATTGAGCCCGAGGAGTACGATGTTCCCGGTCTGCGCGTTGGCGAAGACATTTCCCCTCGTCAGATAGGTGTAGACGTCAAGGAACCCTCCCGTCATCGTCAGCAGGGCGCAGAGCAGGAAGGATTCCGATACCTGAATGTGTTTGCTGTGTTTCATCTTCTGATTCAGCCCGAACGGCGGGCCCTCCGCTGAGAAGCCGCCGGATGCGCCAGCCGTACACATCGTGCCCTCCCTTTACGGGGAGGCGGCTAGCCGTGTTTACTTTCGCCGCCGCTCCGCAATCCTTTGAAGAGGCTGTGGAGCGCAACGGGCTGAACAGGTATCCCCGTTGGAGGGAGGAGTCAAGTAAAGCAATGTGATACATAACAGGGGAGGCCCCCTCCCGCTCCTCCCGGCCAAGTCCTTTCGCCCATCCGTTTTCGCAACACGGCAATAAAAAACGTGCGCGGCATGTTCTCGGGGGGAACACGCCACGCACGCCGTGGGAGGAGATACAACTTACGTTGTATCCATATGGGTATGCGGAGAAATCCGGGATATCCAGAGCAACACTCTGAAATACACGGAAATCACAAGAAAAACATGAAGGCTTCCCGCCGGTGGGCGGCCGCAGGGGTGGGCATTCTTTACGGCATTGAACGGGGGAGGGGCATGCCCGCTACCGTGTCTTCACCCAACCTATGGACGACATATCCGTTTTCGTATCATAGGTAAAGAAGGCCCAAAAGGCAATGTCTCCGAAGGAGGCCAGCCCGGCTGAAAAAGGATGGGTACGGCAGTGAAGAGGAGGGCATGCCGCAGGATGCAAAAAGCCCCGCCGGAAATCCCGGCAGGGCATGGGGACAAAGGAATATGCGCGGCTTAGTTGGCGGGAACCACGGCGCCTTCATACTTCTTGGTCATGAATCCCTTCACCTGCTCGCTCTTGAGGGCGTTGATCAGCGCCTTGAGTTCGGGGCGGTTTTCGTCTCCGGCACGCACGGCGAGGATGTTGGCATAGGTCGTCGCGGCGATGGAGTCGGC
>USCL01000208.1 GCA_900553145.1 uncultured Desulfovibrio sp. | reverse complement strand
CTCGGGGCCAACGGCCTGCCCGTGGCCGAGGCCGTGACCGACGCCGGGGGCAGGGCGGCCTTGCCGTCCGTATCCGGCCTGAACCGCGAGAAGCGGCCCGTCGCCGTGACCGCTTCGGCGAAGCGCGGCGCGGATGAGGACACGGCATGGCTCCCGCTCGACGACTATTCCCGCGCCGTCGACTATTCGCGTTTCCCCACGCAGGGGCAGACCAGCAACGCCGACGGCATCAACGCCTATGTGTTCAGCGAGCGCGGCATGTTCCGGCCCGGCGAAACCCTGCGTTTCGGCATGATCATGCGCCGGGGCGACTGGAAGGCGCTGCCGCCCGACATGCCGTTCTTCGCGGAACTGTCCGATCCGTCCGAGCGCACGCTCCTGCGGCGGCAGTTCGCCGTGGGGGCCGACGGCCTCGCCGAACTGAGCTGGGCCGTCCCGGAAGGCGCGCCCACGGGTCGGTATCGCCTCGACGTGCAGACGCCCGACGCCAACGGCTACGCGGTGGTGCTCGGTTCCGGGGCCGTGCGGGTGGAGGAGTTCCAGCCCGATACCATGAGCCTGTCCGCGACGGTCAGCCCCGCGCCGGGCAAGGGCTGGCTCAACGCCTCCGGGGCCTCGGCGGACGCCGCCCTCAAGAACCTGTATGGCCTGCCCGCCGTGGATCGCCGCCTGCGCGGCCAGCTTTCGGTACGGCCCGCCTCGCTGTCCTTCCCCGGCTATGAGGATTTCACGTTCCACGACGCCATGCCTTACCGGGGCTCGGCCCTGACGCTGGATCTCGGGGAAGTCCGCACAGATGCGCAGGGCCGCGCCGTGCTGCCGCTGCCGCTGGAAAAGCTGCGCGGCGGGACCCTCCATTGCCGCCTCCTCGTCGAAGGCTTTGAGCCGGGCGGCGGGCGTTCCGTGACCGCCGTGCGCGATTTCCTCGTTTCCCCGCTTCAGGCCGTGCTCGGCTACCGTCCGGCCGGGGCCGGGGGCAACCTCGACTTTATCCCCAAGGGCAGCGAGTCCGCGCTGGAATTTGTGGCGCTCGGCCCGGATCTCGAACGTGCCGCCCCCGGCGAACTGACTTTCTCCGTAGCGGAGCGGCGTTACGTGACCAGCCTCGTTACGGACAAGGACGGGCGTTACCGCTACGACGAAACCCCGGTCGACCGAGAAATCGCCTCCTCGAAACGGTCGTTCGACGCCTCCGGCGCGCTCGTGTGGCCCGTGCCCACGGACAGGCCCGGGGAATTCCTGCTCAGTGTGCGGAACGCCTCCGGTCAGGTCATGGCCTTTGTGCCGTTCACCGTGGCGGGCAACGACGATCTACGCCTCGCCTCGCGGGATGAACTGCCTTCCGGGAACCTGCGTCTGCACATCGACAAGGCCGACTACGCGCCCGGCGAAACCATCCGCCTGTTCCTGTCCGCGCCGTACGACGGCATGGGCCTGATCACGCTGGAGCGGGACAGTGTGGCGGCTTCCCGCTGGTTCCGCGTCCGCGCCGGGAACAGCGTGCAGGAAATAACCGTCCCCAAGGCGTTCGAGGGCCGCGCCTACGTCAACGTGTCGCTGGCACGCGCATTGTCCTCTCCCGACGTGTTCATGCAGCCGCACAGCTACGCGGTGGCGCCGCTCACCGTGAACGTGGCCCGGCGGGATATGGGGCTCGCCCTCAAGGCTCCGGAACGCGTGATGCCCGGCGGGACGCTCAAGGTATCCCTGTCCGCCCGCCATCCGGGCAAGGCGCTGGTTTTCGCCGTGGATGAGGGCGTGCTCCAGCTTACCGCCTTCGCCACGCCCGATCCCCTGCGCTATCTGCTCAACGACCGGGCGCTGGAAGTCGAGACGCGGCAGATGTTCGATCTGCTCATGCCCGACCACGGCCAGCTCCGCATTCCGGCCTTCGGCGGCGGCATGGCCATGTCCGGCGGCCGTTTCCACAATCCTTTCAAGCGCAATGCCGAGCCGCCCCTGAGCTGGTGGTCCGGCATCGTGGACGTGGGGGCGGAAACCTCCGTCGACATCCCCGTCCCCGGCTACTACAACGGCCGCGTCCGCATCATGGCGGTGGCGGCGTCTCCGGATACGGCCGGCCGCGCCCAAACCGACGCCACGGTGCGCGGCCCTGTGGTTCTGACGCCGCAGCTTCCGGTTCTGGCTTCGCCGGGCGATACGTTCGACGCATCCCTCGCCGTGGCCAACAATACGGGCAAGGACGCCGTCTTCAAGCTGGAGCTGTCCCCTGACGCGGCCTTGCGCGTGGTTTCGCCGCCGCCCGCCGAAGTCACGGTAGGCGCGGGTTCCGAGCGGGTGGTGCCGTTCCGCGTAGAGGCCGTGGACGTGCCCGGCAATGCGGAGCTGCGTTTCGCCGTCACCGACGCCTCCGGGAACCGGACCGCCCGTTCCGCCACGCTGTCCGTGCGCCCGGCCTCGCCCCTGCGCGAGAGCCTGTATGTGGGGTCGGCCTCCGCCTCCACGGTTTTGAAGGCGGATCGGGAACTCTACCCTTACGAAGCCAAGGGCTCGGCTTCGGTTTCGGCGCTGCCCCTGCCCGCGCTGCGCGGGCTCATCCGGTATCTCGACGCCTACCAGTACACATGTGTGGAGCAGCGCATCAGCCGGGCCATGCCCTACGCGCTGCTGATAAACCGGCCCGAGCTGCTTGCCGACGCGGGCCGGACTCCGGACGCGGCGCGCAAGCTCGCCCGGGAACGCATGGATGGGGCCGTGCAGGGCATCCAGTCGGCGCTGAATTGGAGTGGCATAGCCTTTTGGCCCGGCAGGCAGGCGGATCTGCTGGTTACGGCCTACTCCGCCGATTTCCTGCTGACCATGCGGGAAGCGGGGGCGGCTCTGCCCAACGGTTTGCTGGAAGAAGTCTTCAGAGCGCTTGAAGGCGCGCTGGATCGCGTTCCCGAGTCTCTGGAGGAGGGCCGGGTACAGGCGTACGGCCTGTGGGTGCTGACCCGCGAAGGCCGCATCACGGCGCAATTGTTGGAACAGCTCGTTTCGCAGCTTGAGGATCGCTTCCCCGGGTGGCGGAAGGACGTGACGTCCACGCTGCTGGCGGGAAGCTGCGCGATCATGCGCATGAACGACGAAGCCCGGCATCTGATAGCCCTCTATCAGGCTCCGGGGGCCGATTTCCAGACGCACGGCTATCTCGACGCGCTGGGCGTTCAGGCGTTGCGGGCTTCGGTTCTGGCCCGGCACTTCCCGGACATGCTCGATACGCAGCGCGCGGAAATCGTACAGGAGGTCTTCGATACCCTGAACGGCGGGCGGTACGTGACCCTTTCCGCCGCCCTCGGCATCCGCGCATTGCTCGACATGGGGCAAACGGTGGCCGTGCCTTCCGGGGTTTCCCTGCGCTGCACGTCCATGCAGCCGGGGTTCGCCCCCCTTGATGCCGCCCCCGCGGATCTCGGGGGTATGCTGACGCTTTCCGTGCCGGGATGCGCGGCCTACGCGCTGGATATGCCCGAAGGCGCGCCGTCCCTCTATTGGGAAGTGTCCGCGCAGGGCTTTGATCGCAAGCCGCCGTCCAAGGCGCTGGCGCAGGGGCTTGAGGTGTCGCGCCGGTATCTGGACGCTGAAGGCCGGCCCGTGACGGCGGTGAAGCAGGGCGATGTGGTCACGGTGTCCATCAGCGCCCGGTCGCATGGCGGGCCCGTTTCCGACGCGGTTATCGTGGATCTGCTGCCCGGCGGGTTCGAGATGGTGCTTTCCTCTTGGCCGAAGGGGCAGGGGCCGAACCACGGTTCGGGCTACAAGGCCGTTGACCGCCGCGAAGACCGGGTCCTCCTGTTCACTGATCTGGACGTGGAGCCTATGGAGTTCACCTATGCGATCCGTGCCGTGAACAAGGGCGTGTACACGCTGCCGTCCGTACAGGCCGAGGCGATGTACAACCGCGCCCTTCAGGCGCACTCGGCGGGCGGGGTTATGGTTGTCGAATAGCGGGGGGAGGCACGTCCGGCGGCGAAGGAGGGCATCTTCTTTTGTCTGCTGCGGCCCGTACCGGCGGGAAGGATTCTTTCCCGCCTCCCCCCTTCGGCTGTCCCGCTTAGCCTTCCCACGCTCATACGATACTGAGCATGGGCCTTGCATACTAAACATCCCGGACGGCATGCCGTCCGGAATAGATACGCCATCCGGCCATGGCGTTTCCGTTTGTGCCGGGGTCCGGGGTGCGGCTCGCACCCCGGGCGGGGTCAAGGGGCCGCGGGCCCCTTGCCGCCGGAGGCATCCCAAAAGGATTTGATGTGCGAAGAACCACCGCCTTGGCCCTTGTTCTGGCGATCCTGCTGCCGGTGGCGGCGTTTTGGGGCTGGCTGGCCCTGAGCCCGAAGCCGCCGCTTCTGGACGGCGTGCCGTTTTCGCCGCTGGTGCTGGATCGCGACGGCAACCTGCTGCGGATGGGCCTGTCCGTGGACGAAAAATACCGCGTCCGCGTCCGGCTGCATGAGATCGCCCCTGAAACGGTACGGGCCGTGCTGCTGTACGAGGACAGGCACTTCTACGGACACCCCGGCGTCAATCCGCTGTCGCTGATCCGGGCTTCGGTGGACATGCTCGGCGGCGCGCGGCGCATGGGCGGCTCCACGATCTCCATGCAGGTGGCCCGGCTCCGGCTCGGGCTGTCCACGACCACGCTCTCGGGCAAGCTCGTGCAGATGGCCCGCGCCCTTCAGTATGAATACCACTACGGCAAGGGGGAAATCCTCGAAGCCTACTTTAACCTTGCGCCCTACGGCGGCAACATCGAGGGCATCGGCGCGGCGTCGCGCATCTATTTCCACACCACGCCCGGACGCCTCACCCGCACCGAAAGCCTCGCCCTTGCCGTCGTGCCGCAGAACCCGGTCAGGCGGTCGCCGCTGAACGGCCCGGACTTCGAGGCCGCCCGCGCCCGGATGCGGGCGATTGCCGACGCCGGGGACGCGCCGTCAGCCGGGGATGGGCCGGAAACGCCGCGAACCGGGGGGCTGTTCGCGCCCGGATCCGTTGCGGGCCCTTCATTGCCCCCGCTCAGGGTGTACGGCCCCGCGCAACTGCCCTTCGGGGCTCCGCACGTATCGAGCGAGCTCCTTCCGCTGTCACAAGGCGGCGGGCCGGTGCGCGCCTGCATCGACGGCGGGTTGCAGCGCCTTTTGGAAAGGGCCGTCTCGGGTTTCGCGGCGCGGGGGAGGCGTTACGGCCTGAACAACGCGGCGGCGCTGCTCATCCATTGGCCGAGCATGGAAATCCGGGGGCTCGTGGGGTCGGCCCGTTTTGCCGATGCCGCCATTTCCGGGCAGGTGGACGGCACCCGCGCCCGGCGTTCGCCCGGCTCGGCGCTCAAGCCCTTCATCTACGGTATGGCCTTGGATCAGGGGCTGATCCATCCGCAAACACTGCTTCCGGATTCGCCGCGCAGCTTCGGGGGCTATGATCCCGAGAATTTCGACCGCGTATTCCGGGGACCGCTGCCCGCCCACGAAGCCCTGCGCGCCAGCCGCAACCTGCCCGCGATCCTTTTGGCTTCGCAGCTGCGCCCGGATTTTTACGGCTTTCTCAGGCGCGCGGGCGTGGAGCTTCCGTTCGGCGCGGAACACTACGGCCTCAGCCTCGTGCTCGGCGGCGCGGAGGTTTCCATGCGCGAGCTCGGGGGCCTGTACGCCATGCTGGCGAACAAGGGCGTGTGGCGGCGTCCCCGCCTTTATGAAGGCGAGCCGGTCGGTTCCGCCGTACCGCTGCTTTCGCCCGAAGCCGCCGTCGTGGCCTTGCGCATGCTGGAGGACGGCGCGCATTTCGTCCGATCGGGGAAGGGGCCGATCCCCCTGCGCTTCAAGACCGGAACCTCCAACGGGTTCCGCGACGCGTGGACGGCGGGCGTGGCCGGGCCATACGTGCTGGTGGTGTGGGTGGGGAATTTCGACAATACGCCGAACCCGCTGTTTGTGGGCAGGGACGTGGCGGCACCCCTGTTCGCGGACATCGCGCAGGCGTTGGCGTCCGACGCCGGGCCGTTTGAAGATCTCATCCCCGCACAGCAGGAAGGGTTGAACATCACGCGCGAGACCGTCTGTACCGCAACCGGGGATCTCGACACTTCCCTGTGCGGGGAGACGACCGAAACGTGGTACATCCCCGGGCGCTCGCCGACGCGTCCTTCGGGCGTCTTCCGGACCATCCTTATCGACACGGAAACCGGGCTGCGCGCGTGCCGTCCGGTTCCGGGGCGTACCGAAGAGCGGGTATGGGAGTTCTGGCCATCGGATTTGCAGGCGCTGTTCCTGCGGGCGGGCGTGGTCAAGCCTCCGCCCCCTCCCTTTGGGCCGGAGTGCGCGCCGGAAAGCGGGGCGTTGCCGGGCCGCCCTCCCCGCATCATCACTCCGAAGGATGGGGTCATGTATCAGCGGAGGCTGTCCGATCCCGAACGGAGCGGCATCCCGCTTGTCGCCAGCGTGGACGCGGACGCGCGGGCCGTGTTCTGGTTCGTGAAGGATCGGTTCATCGGACGCGGCATACCCGGAGAACCGTTGATCTGGCATCCCGGCGACGGCGTGCAGACGTTGCGCGTCGTGGACGACCTTGGGCGGGCGGCTATGCAGAAGGTCGTGGTCAGGACCTTGCCATAGGAGGAACCCACGGCGGACTGGAAAGAAAGTACCGGGCTTCACCTCTGTATCGTTACCCTGTGGAGATCCCCGGCGGACGGAAGAGAAAGATCACGGCATGCCACGATACGCCCGAATGCGGGAAGATACCCGGCGGCAGGAGAGAACCGTTCCATTCTTAGGTATTGGATCCGGATGTTCCGATGCCCGTTATCCGGTGGGCTATCCACATAAAAGGGCGGCAACC
>USCL01000207.1 GCA_900553145.1 uncultured Desulfovibrio sp. | reverse complement strand
TGGGGGTTGGGGAGGGGGAAGGGCCCCTTTTGGAAAAGGGGCCCTTCCCCCTCCCCAATCTTCCTCCCACTCCTCCCACTCCGCCCCCGCTACTCCTTCAAAAACTCCCGCCAACGGGCGGAATGCTGATAATAGCTGATGCCCTCGTCGAGTACCTGCTGGAGCGACGCGTCGGGCGCCTTCACCACGTCCTGCGGCTTGGCGGCCTCCGCGGAACCGAGCTGCTTGCCGTCGCGGTAAAAATGCACCCCGCGCACGGGCCGCATGATCACCATTTCGTTGCCCTTCACATAGGCCAGTTTCTGGTAATTGCTCAGGAACAGACGCGATACGTAGTTCGGATCAAGCGCGTTCACGCCGTAGAACTCGCCCGTATACTTGAAATGGAGCAGTGAAAGCAGCGTCGGCACGGAGTCGATCTGGCTGATCGGCTGATCGCGGCGCTCTGGCTTGATGAACTTCGGCGCGTAGATGATGAGCGGGATATGGTGGTTCCCCGGCTTGATCTCCTCGCGCCCCGAACTGCTCGCCCCGTGATCCGCCACAAACACGAACACCGTATCGTCGAACCACGGATGCTTGCGGGCTTCCTCCATGAACCTGCCGATGGAGTAGTCCGCGTACATGACCCCGCCGCTGCGGCCGGACTTGGACGGAATGGATATCTTCCCGTCAGGATACGTGTACGGGCGATGGTTCGAGGTCGTCAGCACGAAGTTGAAGAACGGCTTGCCCGCCGCATGGGAGGCGTCCGCCTCCTTGATGGCGCGGGCGAACAGGTTTTCGTCGCATACGCCCCAGACATTCGAGAACGTAATTTCTTCCGGCTTCATCACCGTGCGGTCCACCACGGTGAACCCGTTCCCCGCAAAATAGGCGTTCATATTATCGAAATAACCGTAACCGCCGTAAATCCACTTGGTATCATAACCCCGCTCGCGGAAGACGCTCCAGATGCCGCGCAGGTTGTCGTTGCCTTGCAGCCGTACGATGGGCATCCCCGGCAGCGGCGGGCGGCCCAGCGTGAGCGCCTCGATGCCCCGGACCGTACGGGTCCCCGTCGAATACACATGGCTGAAATAGAGCGAACCGGAGGCCAGCTTTTCCAATTCCGGGGTCAGCGTTTGCCCATCGCCGCGGAATTCGCTGAAAAACTCCGATCCCATGCTCTCCATGAGCACGATGACCACATTGGCCCGGATTTCCTGTCCGTGGGGCGTCACTTCATAAGCAAGGGACGCGGGATCGCCCACCCGGCGGGCATCCGAGGCCAGCAGCGGGGCCAGCGTCGCCACCGTGTCCGCATCGGGGCGCGTCAGGTAGAAATCGTTGTAGGAAAGCTCATTGGAAAAAAAGGCGTGGAACAGGCTGTACAGGCCGTCCTTGGACAGCTCGGTAAGATAGCGGTCGCCCGTATCTTCGGATATGTCCATGAAGTTCACCATATTGAGCGCACAGGCGCACAAAACGAGCAGTGCCGTGCCGAGAAACCGCATGAGCAGCCGGGGGGCCGTGCGGGCCGTGGCGAGCCAGCGCCGGGACAGCAGGGTGAACGCCAAGGCCGCCAAGAAGATCCCGCCCATGAACAGCGCCACGGGATAGGATTGCATGATGTTCCCGATCACTTCATTCGTATACACGAGGTAGTCCACGGCCACGAAATTAAAGCGCGAGGTGAACTCGTCCCAGAACAAAAGCTCGGAAACCTCCTCAAACAACTGGCTCGCCGTATAAAGGAAGAAAAAGAGGGTGGTGAAACGCCCGTCCCAGCGTCCGCCATGCCATTTCCGAGGCAGGAAAAGCAGGTACAGCAGCACGGGAACCAACGAAAAAAGGCACGAAACCATCGTCGTCCCCACCCATACGGGGAATGACGCCAGCAAACCTTTCAGGGACAAGTGCAGATTGGAGGATTCCCGTAAAA
The DNA here is from genome assembly GCA_900553145.1 of uncultured Desulfovibrio sp. Taxonomy (GTDB): domain Bacteria; phylum Desulfobacterota; class Desulfovibrionia; order Desulfovibrionales; family Desulfovibrionaceae; genus Bilophila. The sequence goes on along the minus strand of USCL01000207.1, from coordinate 5,024 downwards.
CCAGTACGGAAAGTTCCGTAATTTCCACAAAAAAATATATGGCTATAAAAGGAAGCAGCCGCCGCACAAGGTAACGCACTGAATCTGAAAACGCATGCATGATGAAGCCTCTCTTAAAGGAACGTATCCTGTTTGGAGAGCGCGTTGTGACATACGGACTGTTACGATTCTGTGACAACCGAAGGAGAATATCAGGACAAATATTTATACTTACGAACTTGTTAGAAGGAAAACCCCGTAGCGCCCATGTGACGAGAAGGATGATCATCCATGCGCCGATCATCGTGAACAACGTATGCGAGAGGAAGTGCTGGCCCCGCAGCATCTGGTAAAGCCCCATGCCCCAGCCCGCTGCGAATCCGGCCCCCAGCCCGGCCCACCGGGCCCGGCGTGACCGGAAACAAAAGAACAGCATCATGAGCGCGAAACCGCCCGAAGCATGCCCCGCCGGGAAGCACCTGCCCGGCGACCGGCCTTCATTGGCGGGATCGCGGCACTCCAACACCCCTTGGTGGGCGTATTCGCCTCCGAACGCCTCAAGCTGCTTGGGGCAATAGACGTTGGTAAACGACTTCGCACCGCCAAGCAGCATGGGGACAAGGGCCAGGCTGAGCAGCAGAAGCAGGCAGCCTCTGCGGCACTCCGACGGCAGTTTCCACCGTGCGCCGCCTATCACCCCGGCGACGCAGGCAATCCCGAGGACGACCAGCAAAATCTTGGGGCCATCGTAAAAAAACCACGTCAGCCGGGCGTGCAGTGCGTTGGAGACTATCCATTCGTGAGTGGCGGAATCGAACCACAGGCGCTGAACCGCCGTATCCCAACCGGTATACGATTCCATCGCCGCCACCAGCGCAAGGAGCAACGCCCCGGCGGAAAGCTGCCCGGCAATCATACGCTTCGTCATAGGCCAAAAACCTCTACAGCTATGCAATATGCGTGGTATACGACGGTATTGTGACGATTTCATGGCGGGCACGGAGAAGAACATGAAGAAGAGTATTGGGGAATGGAGGGGGAGCCTTCCGGAGAAATGCCCCTTCCATTCCCCAAGCCCTATCCCTCCCCTCCCAAGGCTTTCCCCCTTATGGAGTCCCTTTACCCGCGCTTTCCCAGAAGACGCAGCGGGCGGCGCGGCAGGGCCGTAACAGGGCACCCTTTGGCCTTACGCAGCGTAAGGCCATTACGTTTCCGCCGTTGAAGAACAGAAAAAGCCGAAAGCGCAACGCCGTATCACGTACGCTTTCGGCAAACGGAACATGCCCACAAAAAAAGCCATAATTGGATTCGTAGTCCTTCCAGACGTCGGAAAGGAAGTGGATTGAAAAAACAGGCTCTGTCTCAGTAAACGATTGATATTCTATTTCATAGGATTTGAGATAGATACCGAAGAGAATTGCCTTTGTCGTGGAGCTCGTCAACAACAAATATTGTAAATTCAGCACAGTATGGATGTATATCAATCAAATGCTATGACAGAGCCAAAAAATATAGGTGGACAACAAAACTCTTGGGGAAAGAGCCGCGCGAGGGAGTGTGTGTTGAAAGGCTTCAGGCTGCATTCATATTGAGGAGAGAGCCGCGCGCGAGGGCTTTAGGGAAGGAGCTTCCCTTAAAAGGGGCTCCTCCTCTCCCCGGCGCGCAACGCTGTTCCCCGTTACCGGATGACCGTGATCCGCCCTTCCCGTTTCATTTCCACGGGAGCCTTGGCAATGTAGTCGCGCAGGCATTCGCTGTGCGCGCGGCCCGTGTACCGCCATTTGATGTCTTTGAAGGCCGCGAAACCGTCGCCGCCTTCCGCCACATAATCCACCGTGACGGCACGGTATACCGCTTCGGGGCGCAGGGGTTCCCAACCGCCCGCCTTTGTACGGACGGACACGCCGGAAACGCGCTGCCCAACGGGTTTCGCGGGTTCAACGGAATAGGTGAGCCCCGCGACCTGAAGGAACCGCCCCGCCCCGTCCTCGTAGCCGGACGCGCCGTGTTCAAGCGCCTCAAGCACCTGCTTCCCGGTCAAGTCGCCGACAACGAGCGTGTTGTCGAACGGCATGGCCGCCAGCAGGTCGCCTGCCGTCACCACCCCGGTATGCAAGGGGGAACGCACGCTGCCGCCCACGGAAAAGGCCACGGACGCGCCGGTGTCCCGGGCCCCCCAGAGCAGGGAATCCATGAGGAGGTCCCCGGTCAGGCATTCCCGCACGCGGCAGAGATGGGCGTCTTCCTCCAGCTTGACCTCATGGCCGGACGTTTCCCCGGCAAGCAGGATCTTGCCCACAGGCTGGCCGATGAACGATTGCAGCTGAGCGCCGTAACTGTCCAACCGGGCGGCGAGCTTGGCGTCTGGCGGGGCGGCCACATTCCGGCCATCCAAAACGAGAGGCTCCCCATTCCAGCTCCGCGCGATGCCCGCGTCGTCGAAATCAATTTGGAGACGCCCAAGCAGCTTGCAGGAGGACGCCGCCGTCACGATCAGCACGGGTTCGCCGGACGGGGATTCCTTCACGATGGGATACGGCCCGACGGCCTTGGGGTTCATGTTGGAAAGCAGCGAATGGGTGTGCCCGCCCACAAACACGTCCACGCCGTCCACACGCCCGGCGAGCTCGCAATCGGCGTTCAGGCCGAGATGCGTCAACGCAATGATGATGTCCACGCCCTGCGCCCTGAGCGCCGCGACCGCTTCGCGCAGGGCCTTTTCCGTCGGGCCGAACACGGCCTCCTTGCAGGGCGAGGCCAGCGAGGGCGTTTCCTCGTTGACCAACCCCACTATGCCGATCTTGCGGCCTTGGCGCTCCACGACGATCCATGGCCGGGTGAGCGGCCCGCCTCCGGATAGGGGCGGAAGGGTCAGGTTGGCGGCCAATACGGGCACATGTGTCCGCTCCACGAAACGCCGGAACTCGCCGCAGCCGTCGTCGAACTCGTGATTGCCCGGCGTAAAGGCCGTATAGCCCAAGGCGTCAAGGACCTCGGCCGCCACGTCGCCCTTGAACTTCGTATAGAACAGCGTCCCTTGAAATTCGTCCCCTGCATCAAGAAGCACCACGTTCTTTTCCGCAGCGCGCACCGTGTCCACGGCCTGTTTCAGGCGCACGCTGCCGCCGGTCCCGCCCGCGCACCGGGCCGCATAACAGGCCGTCCCCTTTTCCGTGGTCCCTCCGTACATGGCGTGGACATCATTGGTGTGCAGGACCGTCAGTTCAAACGCCTGCGAAGGCGCCGCAAGGCACAGCAGGAGCAAGGCCAGCAGCGGCAAACGGATTTTCTTCATCATCGTTCCTTCTCATGGGGATCTCTGGGTGTGGCGAATGGTCTGGAATGCCGAATTTTCCTCAACCGCCTCCCGCCCTTCTTGGAAAAGGCATCTTGGGCATTTCCCACGGATACCGGAAAGCGGCGGGAGGAAACGTTCAGACGATCTTTCTTTATCATTTTCTACGGATGGAACGCGGCCCGGAGCGCCCCGCCGGTTGCCCGATCCGGCCGCATTTTCACGGCTACGCGAAAGGCGGCCCGCGCCTTATGCGGGCCGAAGCCCCCGGCCGCGTATTTTCCACGGACGCGCGGAAGGCGGGGTTCGAGGGAGAGCGGCTCAAGCTTGCCGCCGGTATTTTTCACGGATACGCAAAGACGCAGGCCCATGCCGGAAAAGGCGGCGCCTTGAACGCGTTTCTCCGGGCCCCATGCTTCCCGGACAGGGATAAACGCGGTGCGTATCCGCATGCAATGCGTTTGACAATCGGAACAGGCAATGGAATCCTCCCGATGGCCATGCACGGACACGGGCATTCCCCGGTGAAACGGCCGCCATGCCGTCCCCGGCCCGGCGCAGCCGCGGCAAAAGCCCGCGGCAACAGGCTTGCATCCGATGCGGATCTGTCCCAGCCGGAGCAGGTTCCCGCCGGGGAGGCGGCCCGTATGGCGCGGCCCGCAGCCCGGGAACATCCCGGGCGCAGATCGGGTTCCGTCTGATCCGTGCCTACCGATTCCCTTTCCTTTTGCCAAGAGAAAACTATGGACACGATTCGTCTCGTTTCATGGAACGTCAACGGGTTCCGCGCCCTGAGCGGCAAACCCGACTGGGACTGGTTCGCCTCCACCGATGCCGACGTGGTGGCGCTTCAAGAAACCAAGGCCGATCCCGGGCAGATCGCCGAAGAACACCGCAGCCCCGAAGGCTGGAATGCCGAATGGCTGGCCGCGCAGGTCAAGAAAGGCTATTCGGGCGTCGCGGTCTTCTCGCGCCGGAAGGCCGCCCTCGAGCCGCTCGCCGTGCACCGCGAGCTCCCCGATCCCCTTTATCAGGGAGAAGGCCGCCTTCTGCACATCGAATACCCCGCCTTCCATTTTTTCAACGTCTATTTCCCGAACGGGACCAAAGACGATGGCCGGCTGGCCTACAAAATGGGGTATTACGACGCGTTCCTCGCCCATGCCGAAGAACTGCGCCGCACCAAGCCCATCGTGGTCTGCGGCGACTTCAACACGGCCCACCGCCCCATTGATCTCGCCCGGCCCAAAGCCAATGAGGAAAATTCCGGCTTCCTGCCTGTGGAACGCGCTTGGGTGGATCGCTTCATCGCCGCCGGATATGTGGATACCTTCCGCCATGTCCACGGCGACGAGCCGCATCAGTACTCGTGGTGGTCCTACAAGCAGCGGGCCCGCATCAACAATGTCGGGTGGCGCATCGATTATTTTTTCGTTTCCGAGGAGCTTGCCCCCGCCATCCGCGACGCATGGATTGAAAACAACGTCTACGGCTCGGATCACTGCCCCGTGGGGCTGGAGCTGGCTCTAGGCGCGTAGAAAGAAGCACACACAGGCTCGGCATGGGAAGCGGAAAGACGGATCAGGCCGGGCAAGCGGACAGTGCCCCCGGGAGGAGGAAAGGGGCCGGAACGTCCCTTTCCTCCTCCCGGGCCAAGGCACGGACGGATCGCGAAAGCGGGGCGAGGCCAGCCGCCGCCCCGCTCTGGCGTCAGTGATGGACGCGCACATGGAGTAGAGCCGCACCTCCC
>USCL01000206.1 GCA_900553145.1 uncultured Desulfovibrio sp. | reverse complement strand
CTGAGTGGAGCCGGTAGCAAAAGCCTCTTTCACCACCCGGGCAGAGTCACGGCGATCCATGCCCGCTTGCGATCGAACTTTTCCGTGGCGAGCTGGCGGATCATCACGGCGAGCGCCTGCTGCCCGGTGTTCCCGGCCTGATTCGCCACCATCGGCATGAGCACCGCCAACAAGGCCATGCCCGCAATGGAACCTTCAAACATGTAGACCACGAACGCCGACATCATGGAGGTCACCATATTCACGATGAGCCACGGCAGACGTATCTGCACCGACTCCAGCCACGGCGTGTCCACGGTCTCGTCTTGACCGGCGCCCACCATGCCGAGCAGGTCGGCGCTGGCCTCGTCCTGCATGATGTCCAGAATGTCGTCGTACGTCGCCACGCCGAGAAGGCGCCCTTCATAGTCCACCACGGGCATGGCCATGAAATTGTAGTGGCTCATGCGGCGGGCCACTTCTTCGCTCGACGTATCGTACCGTACCGCGATCACGTCCTGATCGTGCAGGGAATCGCGCAGGATCGTCCCGGGCTTGGACAGCATGAGGTCACGCAGGGAAAACACCCCGACCAGCTTGTCGTCCTCGTCGACCACGTAGGCATAGTAGGGGATTTCCATATCCTCCTCCATGCCCCGCCGGATCAGCGAAATGGCTTCGTCCACCGTGATGTCCTGCTCAAGCAGGATGATCTCGGTGTTCATGATGCCGCCCGCCGTGTCGGGGTCGAAAGCCAGCAGGTTGCGGAGCTCTTCGGCATCGTCGCGGTCAAGATTGCTCAGAAGGACGTCGCGGTGCCCCTCTTCCAGCTCGTCCAGAACGTCGGCGGCGTCGTCGGGCGACATCTCGGCAATGATCTGGGCGGCCTCATCCGGATCGAGGTTTTCCAGAACGTCGACGGCAACTTCCTGATCAAGTTCCGCAAGGGCCTCGGCAGCCTCGTCGGCGGGCAGATGGCGGAACAGGCAAACCTGTTCCTTGAGGCTCAGGTTTTCCAGATGCTCGGCCATGTCGGCCGGGTGGGCATACTCCGATTCCCCGTCCTCCGGATACTCGACGCACTGCGAAAGGGCCCGCTGGCGGGTATTCTCGGCGGATTCGCCGCCTTTCGCATCCGGCGTTTCTCCGGAATATTTCTGCCGCTTCTCCTCAAGACCCTGCGTAATGCCGTCCGGGACTGTCTTCCTCTCTTCGGGGGCCGTATCCGACATGGACCTATCCTCCTCCACCTGAACCGCATAACGTCTCAAGGATACCAAAACGTTGTGACAAAAAACGAAACGCGCCTCCAAAAACGGCGTTTCCGCCCGCAATGCCGCTTCCCCCGACCCTTCCCGCCTTGCGGGCGCCTCCTCGAAACGGTCCGGGGGAAAAAGAGCATCTTGACGAAAACGGATGAGCCACCTAGTAAACGAAAAGACTTTACGCTGCTGACTCGTTGCCGGATGCGCGCGTCTCGCGCATGTCGGCGTTGCTCTCACCCCGTGTAGCACTGCCAAGGATGCGGGACAAGATATGATCCTTCCAGAATTCTCAGAATATTTTCAGGGCGAGGCGCGGACGCACCTTTTGGCGATCCTGGAACTCTCCCTCGCCGAGGACGGGCCGGATCTCACCACCGAAGGCGTCTTCGCCCCCGGGGACCGGCTTCAGGCGATTATCGTCGCCAAAGAACAGACGATCATCGCCGGTTTGCCGGTCATCCCGCTGGTCATGGACCTGTGCGCGGCACGCCCGGAAGAACTTTCCTACACATGGCAATGCCTTGCCAAGGAAGGCGAAGAGGTCGCCAAGGGCTCCATCGTGGCCCGCATTTCCGGCCCGGCCCGGCAAGTCCTCCGCGCCGAGCGCGTGATCCTCAACTTCGTGAGCCACCTCTGCGGCATCGCCAACCTGACGCGCCGCTACGCCGACGAGCTTGAAGGCACGGGCGTCCGCCTGCTTGATACGCGCAAGACCATGCCGGGCCTGCGCTATCCCGACAAATACGCCGTCCTCTGCGGCGGCGGGCACAACCACAGGCGCAACCTCGCCGAAATGCTCATGCTCAAAGACAACCATATCGACGCCGCCGGGTCAATGACCAAAGCCGTCGAACTGCTGCGCGGGCGCTACTCGCCTTGCCCGCCCATCGAAGTGGAATGCCGCAACCACGACGAAATCCGCGAGGCCGTCGCCTGCAAGGTCGACCGCATCATGCTCGACAACATGACGCCCGACATGCTCCCCGAGGCGCTCGAGATGATCCCCTCCTCCATCGAAACCGAAATCAGCGGGGGCGTTTCCCTCGACACCATCCGGACGTATGCCACCGTGAGCACCGTCCGCAAACCTGACTTTATCTCCGTCGGCCGCATCACGCACTCCGCCGTGACCGCCGACCTCAGCATGCGCATTGCGAAGGAATCCCTATGACGACAGCCCCTCTCTCCAATGACGCCCGCGCCATTGAGGAACTCCGCTCCAGCCTCGGCGGCAAGCTGACCATCGTCGGCCACCACTACGAGCAGGAAGCCACCATCCAGCACTGCGACATCCGCGGCGACTCCCTTGAGCTGGCGCGTCGCGTCCCCGGCATCGCCTCGGACTACATCGTCTTCTGCGGCGTCTACTTCATGGCGGAATCCGCCGCCCTGCTCGCCCGCGAAGGCCAGCAGGTGCTCCTGCCCGACCATACCGCCGACTGCGTGATGGCCCGGATGACCCCCTCCCGCCTGCTGGATCACGTGCTGGGCCGCCTCACCGCCTCGGGGCGCAAGCTGATCCCGCTCGCCTACGTCAACACCTCGCTGGCGGTCAAGGCCGTGGTCGGCCGGTATGGCGGCGCGGTGTGCACGTCGGCCAATGCGGAAAAAATGATGAACTGGGCTTTCCGTCAGGGCGACGGCGTGCTCTTCCTTCCGGATAAGAATCTGGCCCGCAACACCGCCCGCAAGCTCGGCCTTACCGGGCGCGACACGCACATCCTCGACGTGCGCAAGACCGGGGATGCCGTGGATCTCGAAGCCGCGGACAAGGCCGCCCTCGTGCTCTGGCCCGGCCTGTGCGCCATCCATGCCCGCTTCCATCCCGGGCAGATCGAGGCCGTCCGCAAAGCCGACCCCTCCTGTAACGTCATCGTGCATCCCGAGTGTTCCCCCGAAGTGGTCCGCGCCGCAGACGGGGCCGGTTCCACTTCCTACATCATCGAGTATGTCAGGAACGCGCCGGACGGCGCACATATTTATGTCGGCACGGAAATCAACCTGGTGGATCGCCTCGCCCGCGAACAGGAAGGCCGCATCCGGGTGGAAGCCCTGCGTTCCAGCGCCTGTTCCAACATGGCGAAGATCACGCCCGGAAAGCTCCGCGCCACGCTGGAAGGCATCATTGCCGGGAACACGGACCCCATCACCGTTCCCGGCGGGGATTCCGCCCCGGCCAAGGCGGCCCTCGAGCGCATGCTCGAAGCCTGCGCCTAAGGGCAAAGAACAACGTGGAGGGGGGCGTCCATCTCCCTTCCGCGGCCCTTCCCCCGCAAAACGTTGGCGGATGGGGAGGGCGCACGGCGGAAATCCCGTTGCGCGTATTTTCAACGTAGTATCCCGAACGAGCTTCAGGGGGCCTTTCCGCCCCCTTTCCTATATGCACACAACAAGGTTCTTCCTCAAAAGAAGGCAGTATGACACAGCAGCGGTTGAAAACACAGGTTCTCGTCATCGGTGCGGGCATAAGCGGCAGTACCGCCGCCCTTACGCTGGCGGATGCCGGGTATGAGGTGACCCTCATCGTCCCCGGGCAGGAACTGGACGGCGGCAACTCCGCGTTGGCGCAGGGCGGCATCGTCTACCGGTCCGATCCCCATGACGCCAAAGATCTGGAAAAGGATATCCTGATCGCCGGGCACCATCACAACTACGTCAAGGCTGTCCGCCACCTCTGCCAGCACGGCCCCGAAGCGGTGGAACGCATCCTCATGGAGCGCGCGCCCATCCCCTTCGACAGGCAGGACGGCAAGCTCGACTTCACCCGCGAGGGCGGGCACGGCAAGCACCGCATCGTGCACTGCGCCGACCACACCGGGAAGACCATCATGGAAGGCCTGCTGCAGGCGGTGCGCACGGCCCCGAATATCCGTATCCTGACCGGCCGCACCGCCGTGGACCTGATCACCACGGATCACCACGCGCGCTATAAGGAATACCGTTACCAGCTCGACAACCAGTGCCTCGGCGCCTACGTCTACAACGAGGCCACCCGGGAAGTGGAAACCCTGCTCGCGGACTTCACCATCCTCGCCACCGGCGGCGTCGGGCAGGTCTACCTGCACACGACCAACACCGCCGCCTGCACGGGCTCCGGCATCGCCATGGCCCAGCGCGCGGGCGTGCGCCTCGACAATCTGGAATATGTCCAGTTCCACCCGACCGCGCTCTACACCCGCCAGTCGCACAGCTTCCTGATCACGGAAGCCATGCGCGGCGAAGGCGCCCGCCTCGTGAACGCCAAGGGCGAATTCTTCATGAAGCGCTACGACGAGCGCGCCGACCTCGCCCCCCGCGACATCGTGGCCCGGGCGATCATGGACGAAATGCTCCACAGCGGCGAACCCTGCATGTATCTGGACGTCTCCGGCGTGAAGCACGACATCCCCACGCGCTTCCCCACCATCTACCAGCACTGCATGGAACTGGGCATCGACATCAACCAGAAGCCCATCCCCGTGGTCCCCGTGGCGCACTTCTTCTGCGGCGGCATCCTCGTCGACGCCTCCGCCCGCACGACGATGACCCGCCTCTACAGCGTGGGCGAATGCAGCTGCACCGGCCTGCACGGGGCCAACCGCCTCGCCAGCACCTCGCTCCTCGAAGCCCTGCTCTGGGGCTACAGCGCGGGGCAGGATATCGCCCAGCGCATCACCAAGCGGGGCTACATCAGCAAACGCCTTGCCGACGCCATCCCCGACTGGGAAAGCACCGGCGACGAGCGCAACGACGACCCGGCGCTCATCGCGCAGGACTGGGCGACCATCCGCAACACCATGTGGAACTATGTGGGCATCAGCCGCACGGCCAGCCGCCTGCACCGCGCCTTCGACGACTTGCGCGCCCTCTCCCGCCACCTGCACGACTTCTATAAGAATACGGCCATCTCCAAGCCCATCGTGGATCTTTTCCACGGCTGCCAGGCGGCCTACAGCATCACCCAGAGCGCCCTGCGCAATCCGCGCAGCCTCGGGTGCCACCACAGAATCAATTAGGGGAAAAGGCATTGAGGGAGGGCCGTTCCGAAAAAACGGGAACGCCCGTACGGCTCTCCCCCTCCTCACGCCCCCGTTTTTTGTCAAAAGGGCGGCGCGGCTACGGTCCGCCCCCATCGAAACCTGTCTCCCGCCTCCTTCCGTGATGCCCGCGGCGAAGTGCGGGAGATTTTCGTCTCAACAGGGGCCGCGCAGCAAGCCGCGCCCGCAAGGACACAGAGGATTCAAAAAAGCATGAGTCAGAACCAGCAGAGAGAGCAGCTCAGCAGCCGCATCGGTTTTCTCCTTCTCGCGGCGGGCTGCGCCATCGGACTCGGGAACGTCTGGCGTTTCCCCTACATCGCAGGAGCCTACGGCGGCGCGCTGTTCGTGCTCATCTACTTCGGCTTCCTGCTGGCGGTCGGCGTCCCCATTCTGGTGATGGAGTTCGCCGTGGGCCGCGCGGCGCAGCGCAACCTGGGCGCGGCCCTGCAAAAGCTGGAGCCCGAAGGTTCGCACTGGCACAGGTTCGGCCCCCTCAGCCTCATCGGCAGCTATCTGCTCATGATGTTTTATACGACGGTGGCGGGCTGGATGCTGGCCTACTGCTGGTCCATGATCAAGGGCGATCTTTCCGGGCTCGACCCCGAGCAGGTGGGCGGCTTTTTCGGCGGCCTGATCAGCAATCCCACGGCGTCCTGCCTCTGGATGGGGGCGGCCGTGGTGTTCTGCTTTACCGTGTGCGGCATGGGCCTGCGCCGGGGCGTCGAACGCGTGGTCAAATTCATGATGGTCGGCCTGTTCGCCCTCATGCTCGCCCTGGTGGTGCGCGCCGTCACCCTGCCGGGCGGCGAGGCGGGCATCAGCTTCTACCTCATGCCCGATCCCGAAAAGCTGACCGGCGGGCTCTGGGCCGCCGTAACCGCCGCCATGGGGCAGGCCTTTTTCACCCTCGGGCTCGGCGTCGGCTCCATGACCATCTTCGGCAGCTATATCGGCAAATCCCGCTCCCTGACCGGGGAGGCCCTCTACATCGTCCTGCTGGACACCATCGTCGCGCTCATGGCTGGCCTTATCATCTTCCCGGCCTGCTTCGCCTTCGGGGTCAATCCCGGCTCCGGACCCGGCCTTGTGTTCGTAACCCTGCCGAACATTTTCAACAGCATGCCTTTCGGGCGCTTCTGGGGCTCCCTGTTCTTCGTGTTCATGTCCTTTGCGGCCATGTCCACGGTCATCGCGGTCTTTGAAAACATCGTCTCCTACTGCATGGACGTCTGGGGCTGGACCCGCAAGAAGGCCTCCACGGTCAACTGCTTCACGATGTTCCTCCTCTCCCTGCCCTGCACGCTCGGCTTCAACGTCCTGTCCGGCTTCCAGCCCCTCGGCGAAGGCTCCTCCGTGCTGGATCTGGAGGATTTCCTGCTCAGCAACAACCTGCTGCCCTTCGGCGCCCTGCTCTTCCTCTCCTTCTGCTGCCACAGGTGGGGCTGGGGCTGGAAGAACTTCATCGCCGAAACCGATCAGGGGCAGGGGACCCGTTTCCCCCACTGGCTCAGGCCGTACCTCCAGTATGTCCTGCCATGCGTGCTGGTCTTTCTTTTCATTCAGGGATATGTAGACAAATTTATGAAATAGGGGAAAAAAGATTGGGCGGGGAAGGGGAACCTTCCTGGAGACCCCCCATAAAGGGGGCAAGCGATTCCCCTTCCTCTCCCCAAACCCCTCCCTTTCC
>USCL01000205.1 GCA_900553145.1 uncultured Desulfovibrio sp. | reverse complement strand
AGAGAGAGAGAGAGAGAGAGAGAGAGAGAGAGAGACGGTTCCTAGCTTGGCGGGCCGTTGGGGGGTGCGCTGATGGCACTCCCCACCATCCTCCAGATCATCGAACGGCTCAGGCTCTACCTTGTCCCCGGCGGTTTCATCGGCATGTGGTCGGGCTCTGCTGAAACCATCCCCACGGGGTGGGCACTGTGCGACGGCACCAACGGCACGCCCGATTTGACCGACCGCTTCATCCTCGGGGCGGGGAAAGGATACGCCTCCGGAACAACCGGAGGTGCGAAAACGGCTACCCCCAGCGTTTCCGCCGGAAGCGCCAAAACAGGGATCGGCCTCGGCACCGCCGCACCCGGCGGCACGGCGGGAAGTTCAGGAACCGGAATCGCTGTTCAAGGCGCTGCCCTCTCCATCTGGACAGGAGCCGCGGGAACCGGAATCGGCATTCAGGGCACGACGCTGGATGGGAATACCCTGCCAAGCCATTATCATAATTTTGATGGTGGCCGTCTTAATAAGATGGGAATGCATGATAGTGCTCAAGGTTTTATGGGAGCAGATACACAGTGCACTCCCTACAGGCAGTTCATTCATAATACCGGCAACTCATGGGCACACGGCCACGGCGTTTCCGACCCCGGCCATGCCCATGCGGTCGGTTCATCCGAACATGGCCACGGCATCACCGATAACGGCCACACGCACGCGGTTACGACCGCCGCGCACGGGCACACCGTCACCGACGGCGGGCACACCCACACGCTCACGGCGCAGGCCCTCAGCACCCTGCCGCCCTATTATGCCCTATGCTTCATCATGAAGCTGTAATCGGGCGTGTCCCACTAATACAAAAAAAATGAATAATATCAGCAAGAAAAGACTTGCAACCACCTGAGAAAAGAGCGATCACACAGTCACGGAAATGGTTTATCAAATAAAAATAAATACATAGGAGAACATGCCATGCTGACTGTGTACTTCATCACCGGCTCGCAGAATACCGTCGCCACGTCGCTTATGAAGGGACTTCTTCAACTCCGGTTCCCGGAGATGACCCTGCTGCTGCAGACCGCAAGTGAGCGGGAAGCGATCTATGAGATGAAGGCCCGCTGCGAGCAGGCTGACGTCGTCATGCTGGTCGGCACCCCTGACCCCATCGATCAATTCTGTCTTGGCGTTGCCGAGTCCATGAGCTGCAAACTGCTCTGCGCGGGCCTGCCTGCGGACAAGACATACCGGGCACTCTGGCAGACAGTGGACACAGTTATCCCGGAAGACCACGACGTCGCCGCAGAGACCATCCGGCAGCTTGAGGCGTGGATGTAATGAAAGGGCTCCCTTCGGGGAGCCTCTTTTCAAATAAAATCGAATAAATACGAGAGAAAATGCTTGCAATCCATCCCTGAAAGAGGGATCACGTACCCACAGGAACAAATAAAACAAACAATATCGATGTATTAAATGTTTGACATAGCTGATGCCCTGAAAAATTTCTGCGCAGAACATGACGGCCAAATGAACTTTTATCCCGGCTATTCCGGACGTGGCATGTATGGCAAGAAATGCCCCGCCATAGTTGTGAATGACGATGCTCAACCCTTCGATATCGCACTCGCGTTGGCCGGTTTTTTAGGCGAAACAGAAGAAGTTGATCCTTACACCATTCACGAATTTTTGGGAGGAAGCCAGATGGACTCTATGGGGCTCGGCTATGTCCTCTACTTCCCGGATGCAAGCTGACGGAATAAGGCCCGCGTGGACGTTGATGTCCGGGCAGGCCTTATAAAAAAACAATAAAATCAGCAACAAAAGACTTGCAATCAACCCCGCAAAGAGCGAACACACAACCACGGCGAGAGTGTAACGCTAGTAAAAACAAGGGGTTAAAAATGAATCGCAAGTTCGGCATTGAAATGGAAATCGTGGGTATCGACCGCCAGACCGCGCTCCGTGCGCTCCGCGCCATCAGCATCTCTGTCCAGAACGAAGACTATAATCACAACACACGTGGGTATTGGAAGCTGGTCAGCGATTCCAGCGTGCGTGGTGGGTTCGAAGTCGTCAGCCCCGTTCTGCACGGCGAGGCTGGCCTCGAGGAGGCGCGTGCGGTGGCTACCGCGCTGGATGACGCAGGAGCGACGGCAAACCGCAGCTGTGGACTCCATGTCCATTTCGACGCCCGAGACCTGACCGCTGGCGACATCCACACCATCGTGCGCCGCTATGCCAGACACGAAGCTGAAATTGACGCATTCATGCCGCAAAGCCGCAGGGGCAGCACCAATACATACTGCCGTTCGGTATCCGACTTTCTCGATGCCCGCTTCGAAAGCGCCAGAACCATCGAAGAAATGGTCCGTGCACAGTCTGGTCGCTATTTCAAGGTGAATTTGCAGTCTTTTCCCAGATATGGCACCGTTGAATTCAGGCAGCATTCTGGAACCGTAAGTGCCGCGAAGGTGACGAGCTGGGTGCGTTTCCTTGGGGAATTCATTGAAGCCTGCAAGACTCCGAACACTCCGGCAGCAGCTCCGGTCATCGAATACCCCGGATTGCGTGGGGTACAGGCCGAACTTGCTGGCATGTTTACGGAAAGCCGGGTTGTAATACTGGATGCGATGTGCGAACGCTTTGGCTGGCTACCTCATACCGGACGAGCTGCGATTACCCGACTGCGCCGTGTCGGACTGCAGATTTCTCCGGTCACTGTTGACGGCCGTCCCGCCTATCGCCTTGACAGCGGACTCGCCAATCGTCCCGCTCCGCAGACCGAATCACTCTGGACCGGGATCAGCGAAGGTGTCGTCCGTTTTTACCGCAACCGTACCGCCGTCCTCGCGGCCGTCGTCTAGGAGAACCATGCGATTCAAAACAATGGATGGAATGCAGCTGGAGGCCGAGAGCTTCCAGCTGCTGGCGGAGGCACTCTGGAAGTCCACCTTTGATCCCGATCCGACCATCGAAGAATGGATGCGCAGCTCGGCAAAGCGGGCAGCGATGTATAACGGCAGCGTGATCAGGACTGAAAGCCCCACTGCCCATGTCGAGGACCTGATACAGGCAGGTTTTATAACCCAATGCCAGTAACAGGCCGGAGCAATCCGGCCTGTCCTGTTTTTGAGATATATTCAATTTTTACTGGTAACGCTCTCTAATATGCCACCCTGCGGCACACCACGCACAGCGCCAGCGGATTCCACATCTCCTCTGTCCAACCCCTGCTCACTTTGCTTGGCCACCAGTTCACTCAATTTCGCATTTGCCCTGCCCATCTCGGTGTTGGCTTCGTGAGCCGCGAGTAGCCGTTCCTTCAGGGCTGCATTTTCCCGCTCAAGTTCCGCTACCCGGCTTCTCAGGCGCTCTGCCTCAGCAGAATTATTCAGGTTCGCAGCATCCTCTTCTGAATCAAAAGGCTCCCCCACTCCCGTTATCAACCACCTGTACGAGAGGCCCAGCTTGTCATGAAGTTTGGACAAGTCTTCAGCACTCGGCCATTGTCCAGCCTCCCATTTCTGTGTTTTACCAGATGAAATGCCAAGACATCTTGATAAACCACGACGGGATATGCCGTTCTCGACCGACTGGGGATGCGCGAGAAAAATATTCCAAACGATCTTGTATTGTTCAGACCAATCTTGTTCCATTTTTACAGCATCCAGAATTAAAAATGTTTGACCTGAACTCTTTTTAGTTCTACATGATCACTAAAGATACATATTGATAGGCAGTCGAAGCATCTTGGGAGTAAAAAACATGCAATTGGTTGCAAACGTAACACAATCTCCACTCACGAGGCAAGAACGGCTCTCCCTGTTTCTGCGAAGGAATGGCAAAAGTATCGCCCAGATAGCAATCGAGATGAATATATCTCGAAGCGGTCTAAGCAAGCTCCTCATCGCGGATATAGCCTCTCCGGAACGTGTGAACCAACTTCTTGAAATGGGTTTTCCTAAAGACTTGTTGCCGGAACCAGTGGCAAGAAAGCGCGGGCGGAAACCGCGAATTCAAACTGAATCTTTTTGAACCGCAACTCAACGGAGTGAAAGAGCATGAGAGGCACTTGCGGCTTTCCCTCACTGCGCCAGCGCGTGCACGCCAGCGTGCTTGGCTGCGACACGCTGGACGGCAAAGGCATCGCGGAGCGGCTGGGGCTCAACTACCAGACGTTCATGTCGAGCGTTTCGGGGCAGCCCAAGCACAAGCTCGACGCAGACTGGCTCCTCCCCATCATGGCCACGACCGGCTTGGTGGAGCCGCTGCAATTCATGGCGCGGGAGATGGGCGGCGTCTTCGTCAAAGTAAAGCCCTGCACGGGGACCGCCGACCTCATGGATACGCTCATCAGCAGCGTCAAAGAGTTCGGCGAGTACGCGGCGGAGTGCGCCGAGGACATCAGGGACGGACGCCTGCCCCGCGACCAGCATGACCGCATCCTCAAGGAAGGGCAGGAGGCGCTGGCCTCCATCGCTTCCATGATGCAGCTGGTGCGCGCCGTGCATGCGGAACAGTATGGAGGGGGACAATGAACTGGACGCTCGCAATGCTGGTGGCCGGGTTCGTTTTCGGGTTTGTCTTTTTGAGGCCGTAAACGGCGGCGGGGAGCCGATCCGCCGCTCGGCGGCATCCCCGCGCAGATCATTGCCGCCCACGCCGGGCGGAGGGAGGAGCAACTATGGCAGAGCATATGGAATCCAGCGTGTTGGGTTATCTGATTCCGCTCTACCCGCCCCTGATTGCCCGCAAGGCGGTCAAGTGGTTCACCGGGGGCGGGTTGAGCCCCAAGACGCTTGCCAACGACGACAAGCTCGGCAGAGGCCCCCGCCAGCGGCAGCTCATCGGGGAGCAGGTCTACTATCCCCGCGAAGCGTTCGTCGCCTATCTCGAAAACAAGGGCGTAAGGGTCATTGATGTCCCCGAGATGTGACCGCACGCTCCAGCGTGAGCCGGGCCAGCGCTTTTTCGCGCTTGGCCCGGTCGCACAGGTGCAGGTAGCCCTCCGTTACCGCGACGCTGGAATGGCCGAGCAGTTCCTTGAGGGTGTAGATGTCGACCCCGGATTCCAGCATCCGGGTGGCGAAGGTGTGCCGCAGGGTATGCCAGACCACCCGGTTGCGCGGGTCCGTCACGCCGCTGTTCAGGCCCAGCGTCTCGGCTATACGGTTCATGGCCCGGCCCAGAGCTGTGCCGTCGCGCACGCCGCCGTCCCGCCCGGGGAACAGGTAGGGGGAATCGCCCCGGGCATGGCGGCGGAGCACGTCGCGGGCCTCGGGAAAAAGGTATCCGGCATGGACGATGCGCGTGCGGCCGCTTTTGGTCAGCCCGAAGTCGGAACCCGACAGGATGCGGAGCGTGCCCCGTTCCGTGTCCACATCCTCGCGGCGCAGGCGGATCAGCTCCCCGGACCGGACGCCCGTGTCCAGCGAGAGCAGTATCATGTCGCGCAGCTCCGCCGCGAACGCCTTGTGCTGCCCCTCGTAGGCGAGGAGCCGCGCTATCTCGGCGTCCGTCAGGATGCGCAGCCTGCGGGCGTCGCTCACGGGGACGCGCACGCCGCGCCCCCTGCGGCTCAGGATGGCGGGATTCTTCCCGACGTACAGCATCCTCTCGGGCATGTCCGGGTGGGGCGTCTCCAAGGCATAATTGTAGACCTCACGGACGGTTTTGAGGCAGTGCAGCACGGTTTGCGGGCTGAGGCGGGCGTCCGGGTCATTCTGGCCGCGACCCCTCTCCGGGCGCTTAGCTTCAAGCAGCGCTTTAAGTTCGTTCACGGCGGCTGGCGCAATGTCGGCCGCCCGCTTCTCCCCCAGCTCGGGGAGGATATGCCTGTCCAGAATGCGGGCGACGCCTGCCCCGCTCCGGCGGTTGGCGGCCGCCCACTCCCGATAGAACCCGGCAAGCTCGCCAAAGGTGATCTCCTTCAGGCCCTCCAAGGCGGATTGCCGGGCGGCCTCGGCCTTTGCGCCCGCCGCCATCTCGCGCTTCTCCTTCAGCGTCTGGGGACGCAGGCCGAGCTTGGCGTTGTGCTGCAGCTCCACGAGCAGCGCATGGGCCATGTCAGCCGTCCAGCCTTCGGAAGTCCAGCCGAGCGTCTCGACGAGGCGCTTTCCCCCGGCCCGGTGGCGGATGGCCCAGAACCGATCTGGCTTGCGCGCGATTTTGCGTGTAGGATGTTCCCGGTAGATGACCCCCGGTTTGCCGGGATGCGTCAGCCACGTCCGCTTGGATTCGTCGCTCATATGGTTGCCCGTTGGTTGCCCGCTGTACGGATGTTTATGGGATTCCCTATCCTAGGCTTAGAGCGGATAAACATACAAGCACAATCTGTTATGGTGTCGATGGGGTTCCTATCCGCACCCCGCCAATGTTCTTCTAAGCTGCGGGCCGTGGGTTCGATTCCTCCCTGGCGCACCAATAGATTTTTCAAGGGCCACATCGAAAGATGCGGCCCTTTTTTTGTGCCGTGCTGTCGCGGTGCTGCCAAGCACAAAAACCATGCCCGCCTCCCCTGCTGAAGGGAAGGGGCGTTCCCCGTAGAGCGGGAACCGGCGCGGCGCGCGATTCGGCATGGCTGTGAGGGCAACCCAAGCACCATCGAGGCGCACAACGGGGCATGCCGCGCTTTCGTTTTTCCTTGTTCCGATACGCCGTATGCGGGAGGCCCGGAGAAAATCTCTCCGGGCCTTTTTCTGTGCCTTGGGTTCAGGGCACCGGCTGCCAGCCCGGCGTTGCCGCACGGAGGGCGCGGGTGAAGCCAGCACGGCTTCAAGGTCGCGGGCGGACGGGCGGGCGGGCTTCCCGTGAGGGGGCTGGCCCCGCAGTGGAATCAGCCCCCTTTTCCCAAGGCTTGCCGTTCCTCCCCGGCCTCTGCCCAAGCTCCGCCATATCCCAGCGGGACGGGCGCACTTCCGGGCCAGCACGCGGATTCAATCCCCAAGGCGTCCATACCCTGAAATAAAAAAGAGTTCCCTCCGCCGGACGGATGACGCCCCGGCCCTGCAACTGCCTG
>USCL01000204.1 GCA_900553145.1 uncultured Desulfovibrio sp. | reverse complement strand
GGGGTGGATTGGAGGGGGCGGGGAAGACTTTTTGGAGAAAGCCCTCCCCGCCCCTCCAATTCTCTTTCCGCCCATACCCCTCTCCAAAAAAAGGGTTTATTGCGGAAAGGAATATTGCTATACCTGCGGGGAGCGGGCACTGGCCCACGGGGGAGAGATGAACACATCCATTCCATGCTACGGCATCATTCCGGCGCGGTATGATTCTTCGCGCTTTCCGGGGAAACCGCTTGCGGACATTTGGGGCCGCCCCATGTTCTGGCACGTATACGCCCACGCGAAACGCGCTTCGGTGCTCAGGAACGTCGTGCTTGCCACGGACGACAGGCGCATCGAAGAAGCCGCCCTTGAGTGGGAAATCCCCTACGTCATGACCCGCCACGATCACGCCAGCGGAACGGATCGGGTTTTCGAGGCGGCCTCGAAGCTCGGCGTGGAACCCCACGCGGTCATCGTCAACATACAGGGTGACGAACCCGCGCTGGACCCCGCCATCATCGAGCTGCTCGTGCGGCCTTTCCTTGACGAAACGGTTCAGGTCAGCACGCTCGCCACGCCGATCTCGTTGGAACGCGCGGCTTCCCCCAATCAGGTGAAGGTCGTGACGGCGGCCAACGGCGACGCGCTGTATTTTTCCCGCTCGCGCATCCCGTTCGACCGCGAGGGCGGGGACGGCGAAATTTTGGGCCATATCGGCCTGTACGCATTCCGCATGCGGGCGCTGGAACGCTTCGTCGGCCTGCCACAGTCGGCGCTGGAAAAGCGGGAAAAACTGGAGCAGCTGCGCTTTTTGGAAAACGGCGTCCCGATCCGCGTGGTCCGCGTGGAAGGCTACGAAGCCCACGGCGTGGATACGCCGGAAGACCTGGAAATCATCCGCGGGCTGCTCGCGGAGCACACCTGCAAAAGCTGCGTCCGTTAAACGGGCGCACGCGCGACTTTGACAAATGCAACGGCGGGACTGCCGCCACGCTTCAACATAATGGAGACGGAATGAAGGCGCTATTGGCTCTTGAAGACGGTTTTGTACTTGAAGGACGTTCCTTTACCGGCCCCTGCGAGGGCGGCGGGGAAGTCATTTTCAACACCGGCATGACCGGGTATCAGGAGATCCTCACCGATCCCTCCTACTACGGCCAGATGGTGTGCATGACGTGGCCCCTGATCGGCAACTACGGGATCAATGCCGAAGACATGGAGTCCGGCAAGATCCACGCCGCCGCCCTTATCGTCAAGGAGTGCTGCAAGACGCCCTCCAACTGGCGCTCCGTGTGCTCCCTGCCCGACTTCCTGCAACAGCACGGCGTCCCCGGCATCGAGGGCATCGACACCCGCGCCCTGACCCGCCACCTGCGCCTGCACGGGGCCATGCGCGGCATGGTCTCCACCTCCATCACCGATCCCGCCGAACTCGCCATGCAGGCGAAGTCCCTGCCTTCGATGGAAGGGCAGAACCTCGTCACCCGCGTGATGCCCGCCGCGCCGTGGAAATGGACCGGCAACGGCGGCGTCCCCGCCGAACTCAACGCCGACGGCTCCTACAACTGGCCGGGCGAGGGCCCGCGCCTCGTCGCCTATGACTTCGGCATCAAGTGGAACATCCTGCGCCTCCTGACCGAGCAGGGCTTCGACGTGCTGGTCGTCCCCCCGTCCTTCACCGCCGAACAGGTCAAGGCCAGCGGCGCTCAGGCCGTGTTCCTGTCCAACGGCCCCGGCGACCCGGCGACCCTCACTGACGAAATCGTGACCATCAAAAAGCTCATCGGGAGCTACCCCGTGGCGGGCATCTGCCTCGGCCATCAGCTTCTCGGCCACGCCTTGGGCGGCACGACCCGCAAGCTGAAGTTCGGCCACCACGGCTGTAACCATCCGGTCAAGGATCTCTCCACCGGGCATGTGGAAATTTCTTCCCAGAACCACGGCTTCTGCGTGGACATCGACAACGTTTCCGATGTGGTCGTCACGCATGTGAACCTGAACGACGGCACGCTGGAAGGTTTTGCCCACAAGACCAAGCCCATCCTCGCCGTGCAGCACCACCCCGAAGCGGCCCCCGGCCCCATCGACAGCCAGTATTTCTTCGCCCGCTTCCGCGGCATGGTCCGCGACGCGGTGGGATTCTAGGATTTTATTGGGGAGGGGAGAACCTTTCTGGAGAAAAGGGGGGATTCCCCCACGGTTCCCCCTCCCAAAACCTGCCAACACGGCTCGAGCCCCCTCCTCTCCCAAGACTTTTGACCTTATCGAATCCCTGTTCACAGCGTTCCCGGGCCCATCAGACTCTGGAAAAACCGGGAAACAGAGGGAGCAGCCTGTAGCCGCCCTCATCGCGGGTCATTTTTGTTTCGGCCGCTGCGCTCCTTCAACGGAATACTTCCCGTAAAAGAAAAAGGCATCCCTTCCTTGCGGGAGGGATGCCTTTTTCAGGACTGGACGGGGATTATACGAGCGACGAACAAGTATTGCTTTTCAGCAACAGGCTTCTGTTGCCAGCCCATCAGTCCCAGCGGCTGGAAGGGAGGTTGGGAAGGAAGCCCCCTTAAAGGCGTCCCCTCTCCTTTCTCCCTGTACACGGAAAACTAGTCGATCTTGGCGAAAGCGGCAGCCACGGCGCCACAGATGGGGCACTTGTCACAGGGGCCTTCCTGCGTATAGCCGCACACGGTGCAGATGTAGAAATCGCCCTTGATGGAGGAAGGATCGGCGAGGGCTTTCTTGTAAAGGTTGGCGTGCACTTCTTCAACCTTGTTCACCATGTCGAAATACTTGGCGATGCGATCCTGGCCTTCTTCCTTGGCGTCGACGATCATTTCAGGATACATCTTGGTGAATTCGTAGGTTTCGCCTTCGATGGCGGCCTTGAGGTTGGCGGTGGTGTCGCCGATCTTGCCGGCATTGCGGAGGTGGGCGTGAGCGTGGATGGTTTCAGCTTCGGCGGCGGCGCGGAACAGCTTGGCAACCTGAGGCAGGCCTTCCTTGTCAGCCTGCTTGGCGAAAGCGAGGTACTTGCGGTTAGCCTGAGATTCACCAGCGAAAGCGTCCATCAGATTCTTGTCGGTCTTGCTCATGGGAAGTCTCCTTGTTTGGATATGCAGGTTATGTAGATTGCGTTGTTTTGCTCTCTCAATCAGGAACGATTCCTGTTTATAAGAATCCGGCCCCCTTGTAAAGCCTTATCTGTACTTTTTTCGGAAAAAAATATCGTTTTGCAAAAAGTACAAGAAATACGGGGATGATGACACGCAAGCTTGACCCGCCGTCCTACTGACGCTACACCTTGTTCCCATGTCTGTCTCCTATTTCATACCTGATCTGGCCCCGGAGGACCTGCATCGCTGCGAGGAAGTCATCCGCCGCAGCCGGTTCATCGTCAGCCTCGCCCACACGCCAACCCCGGAAACGGCCAAAGCCTTCGTCGAGCGGATCAAGCAGGAGTTCCCCGACGCTACCCACAACTGCTGGGCTTACGCCGCCGGGGCGCCGGGGCAGACCGGCAAGGTCGGTTACAGCGACGACGGCGAACCGCACGGCACGGCGGGCCGCCCCATGCTCACCATGCTGCTCCACGGCGGCGTCGGCGAGCTTTCCGCGGTCGTTACCCGCTATTTCGGCGGCATCAAGCTCGGCACGGGGGGCCTCGTCAGGGCGTATCAGGGGATGGTCAAACTGGGGCTGGAAACCCTGCCCACACGCGAGCACATGATCCCGGCGCGTGTCGAAGTGGTCCTCGACTATCCGCATATTACGGTTTTCCGCCGCCTGTTGCCGGACTACAGGGCCACTGTCGCCTCGGAAAGCTTCGGCGTGGACGCCACCTATGAACTGCTGCTTCCCGATCAGAATATCCCGGCCCTTGAAAACGCCCTGACGGAACTCACGGACGGCGCAGTGCTCATCACACGCCTTGACGATGAAACGGCAGTGCCGGAACCCTCCTGAGCCATGCCCGTGTGGCCTGTGCGGCGATCGCCGCATCGCTGATTTCCGTGATCTTGAGCCAGCCCGTGAGGCGTGCCGCCTTTTCCGGCATCGCGCAGGGTTGGCGGCGAAACGAAACGGCGCGCGGCAACCCTGCGCCGTTTTTCCGCATGAAAGACAAAGCCTTTCAGAGTATCTCCGAAAGGCTTTGCCTGCGCCTGATAAACGGATTCTACGCCAATCCGCCGACTGCCCCGGCGAACGCGCGCACCTGCTCCTCAGTGGTGTTGAAACTGAGCATCCACCGCACGGTATGCGCCACGGGATCAACCTCATGGAACATGTACTGCCGCTGCAATGCGGCGATATGCTCCGGCTTCATGTTCACAAACACGCCGTTGCTTTCCACGGGATGGGCCAGCTCCACATGCGGCATGCCGGAGACAAGCTCCGCGAGCAGCCGGGCCATGCCGTTGGCGTGCCGGGCATTCTCCAGCCACAGCCCGTCCTTGAAGTACGCTATGTACTGGGCCGCAATGAACCGCATCTTGGAGGCAAGCAGGAGGTTCTGCTTGCGGAGCGTGGCAAAGTCCCGCACGAAGCCCTTATTGAAGATGACGACGGATTCGGCCATCATCATACCGTTCTTCGTACCGCCGAAGGACATCATATCCACGCCGAGATCCTTGGTGAAGGAGCGCACGTCGCAACCGAGCGCGGCCACGGCATTGGCGATGCGCGCACCGTCCATGTGCACGTACAGCCCGTTTGCGTGCGCCACGTCGACGATGGCCCGGATTTCCTCCGGGGTGTACACCGTGGCCACTTCCGTGGACTGCGTGAGCGCCACGAGGCCGGGCTGGCTGTGATGCGGGCTTCCCATATCGGTCAGGTACGCGGAAAGGGCCCCGGCGGAGATCTTGCCGTGCACGGAGGGAACGGGGGTCATCTTGCAGCCCACGACGGCCTCGACCGCGCCGCTTTCCGAGGTATGCGTGTGGGCCATATCGCTGCACAAGACGGAATGCCACGAACGTATCATACGGTTGAACCCGAGCACGTTCGCACCCGTGCCGAGCGGGACGAGGAACACGTCGACGTCATCGCCGAACAACGCCTTGAAACAGCCTTCGGCTTCAGCCGTCCACGGGTCGTCGCCGTAAGGCTCCGCCGCGCCCACATTGGCCCTGTTCAGGGCCTCCATCACATTCGGGTGCACGCCGCTGGTATTGTCGCTGGCAAAGGTACAATCCATCTCGCAGTCTCCTTTAAAGGGATGAACGACGCCGACGGCACGCTTCCGCGTAGACGGCCAGCGTCTGTTCGAGAAAATCCTTGTCCCGGAGGGACATAATCCGCTCGGAGCAATGCCCGGACAAGTCCCGCCGCCATGACGCATCCGTCGCGGCCCGCCGCAGCACACCGGCCAGCGCGTCCACATCCCCGGGAGCGACCAGAGCCGACGCGGGAAGCAGATCCGGCATGACCCCCACAGAGGTCGATACGAGCGGCCGCCCGCAGGCCATAATCTCAAGCGCGGCCCTTGCCATGGTTTCAGACCACAGGGAAGCGACCACGCCCACATCCAGCGCGGACAGGCAGGCCGCCACATCCGGTACTTTCCCGGTAATGGTCACATACCGCTCCATGCCCGCCTCACGGATCCACGCCTCCACCTCTTCCTGAAGCGTCGCCGTGGAAAAACCGATGAGCAGCAGCCGGATGTTCCGCACGCCTCCGCCTACAAGCTTCGCCAGAGCCGCGATGGTTTCTTTTTGCCCCTTCACGAGGTCAAACCTTCCGAGCAGGCCGACGACGCAATTCCCATCCGTAAAACCGTACCGGGCGCGGACAGCCGCCCGCCCTTCGGGATCGAACCGGAAACGCGCCGTGTCCACGCCGCCCAGAACCATATGCAGCCGATCGGCGGGCACACGCATCTTTTCCGCAAAGTGCCGGGCCATCACCGAGTTGGTGGCGACAACCGCGTCAGCCACCCGCGTATGCAAAATCCGGTTGGGAAGGTTCCCCTTGGGCAGCCGCTGATCCCCCCGCGTACGGACAAGCGCATAGCCGCCCATGCCTTTGAGCAGGCCCCAGAACAAAAAGGATTCCCCACGATGGCAGTTCACCACATCGGGCCGGAATCCGCGGACAAGCCGCCCCATGTCCCGGATGAGGCCGGGATATTCCAACGGGTTCTTGGCATTCAGCGGCATGGACAGAGGACGCAGCCCCATTTCCTCGGCCTTGGCGAACGTTTCCGTACCGGCCAGCGCCACGACGCGGCTTTCATGCCCAGCGGCATTGAGCAGACGGGCGAGCTCCAGCCCATACCACGCGGTGGCATTGAACCAGCGGACATTGACGACCTGAACGGTGCGGAAAGAAGACATGGGCATCCCGGAAAAAGAAAGGTACTCGAAGGACTTTTGCTGTAACACAAGCCTTGTGCATGGACAAGGAGCGCCCTCAGCCGCCAAACGCCGAAAAGCGGCGACCGTTATGGCCGCCGCTTTCAAGGAGCAAGGGGAGGTGAGACCTTTTTCGCGGAATTACATCTTGTTGATATAAGCCGCAAGATCCAGAAGCTGCTTGTCGGACAGCGGCTTCAGAACCTGCTGCATGCCAAGGAGCTTGGCGTCGGCAAAGGTGCCGCTCTGGTACGCCTTCATCTTGTCCATAAGATCGGATACCGACTTCCCGGCGATGCCGTTGCCGTTCAGCGTATGACAGGGGACGCAACTGTCGTACAGGGTCGCGCCTTCGGACGGGTTGCCGCCATCGGGCCACGTCTGGGCCTGCGCTGCACCCGCAGCCACAAGCAGGGGAAGGGCCAACACGCACGCGTACTTCATGAAACCACGCATAGAGATTCCTCCTCGGAAGAAGCTTTGGTTTCACACAGAATACGCTGCACTCATATTCACTCAATGATTATAAATAGATATAACAAAACAAGCGTGTATTTTCCCTAAAGGGAAAGCCTCTTCATCCGTCCTTCCGCCTGCCGGGCACAGCGTTCCTGTTTCATGGAATGGCGGCAAAAGAAGTTGCCCCCTCCCGTACGCCCGATTCCATACGTCCCATCACAGCCACC
>USCL01000203.1 GCA_900553145.1 uncultured Desulfovibrio sp. | reverse complement strand
CCGACGCGGGGCCGCTTCCTCGTCCATCGCCCAGCCCCTACGGCCAACGGCGGGGGGCTATTTCCCTTGCCGACGCCTCCGGGTGATTGTTTCGCCGCCCACGCCCCAGTTATCCGTATCCACTTCGTCGATGACGACGACCGTGGTGGCCGGATTCTTCCCCAAGACGCGTACAAGCAGATCCGTCGCGCCCTTGATGAGCTCCGCCTTCTGCTCGGCGGTCGGCGTGCCGTTTTCCCGCGTCACCCTTATATTGACGTAAGGCATGGGAATCCCCCTATTTCTTCATATCCCAAAGTGTGCCGACAAACTCGGTAAGGGCCTGCCGGTTGATGCCAGCGGGCGGATAGGGGAGCTTTTCCTTGGGCCGGGGGAGCTCCACGCCTCCGCTCTTGGCGTCGCCGTTCAAAAGGCGGAAAGACTCCAGCGCGCGGGCCTCGAAGGCCATCAGCAAGGGGATGTCGTCCTCAAGCGGCACGTCGGAGGCGGCGGCGGGCAGCGGCTCGCGGTATTCGACCACCAGCTTGGCCTTGTAGAACCAGAGGATGAAGGTGAAGCGGCGGACGAGGCTGCCGTTCTCCCACGCTCCGGACTCGTCGCAAGCCCACGGATCATTCATGGGGTTCAAAACGTAGGTGTCCGCGAACCCCGAAAAGCCGCCGATATCCTGTTTCTTATGCCTGATGGCGGGAAATCCGAGTTCCGGTTCCACAGGCCACGTCTCGTCGTTCTGCGAAACCGCCAGCAGCGCCACAAGGTGCGCCGGGGCGGCCTGCGGGGCCTCGCGGTCGTACAGGGCGTACACGGCCTGTACCGAGGTCGCCTGAAGCATGCTGTTCTGCACCGAAGGCGAAAGATCCACGCGCCGGGCGTCGACGGAGGCGAAATCGGCGGCGGGCTTCACGGCCACGGCGGGACGGGCGGGCGATACGAGTATGCCGTCGGCCACGCCCCGGATAAGCCCGCTCTTGGCGTTCATGCCGACAAAGGCCGCCAACGCGATGACCAAAATGGGGATGATGATTTTGAACATCTGCTGTCTCCACTCAAAAATGCCGAAACGGATCGTGCCGCTTCGCCGTCAGGCAACCGCCTGTTTCCAAACGCCGCGCAAGGGATGCCTTGCCGATGCGGTTTCCCCCCGCGCCCAGTGCGCCGGGGGAAAGGGAGCCGTCCATATCAGGTTGCGGGTTTCTCCCTGCGCCCGCAGGGGGGACCTCAGCGAACGCCTCGGCGGCGCCAAGATCTAGGTTTCTCCCTGCGCCCGCAAGGGGGAAGCGCAGGGAAACGCGCCTGTAGCCCAATCGTAAGGTTTCTCCCTGCGCCCACAGGGGGGGAAAGCGGGGGACCGGGGAAGGCCGGTTCCTCTCTTCGGAAGGCCCTTTTCCCCTACCCCCTTCTACCACTTCACGCCCGGTTCCTCGTGGAACGCGGCGCGGTGGCGGGCGGCGAAATCCTCATACGTGAATACGTGTTCCTGCGTGCCCTGATGCTCGACGCAGTAGCTGGCGCACGTCGCGCCGAGCCGGGCGGAAGCGGGCACGTCAAGGCCGTACAGGAGGCCCTTGAGCAAGCCGGAACGGAACGAGTCGCCCGCGCCGGTGGGGTCGGCCACGGCCTTGGGCTTGGCGATGCCCACGGTCCCCCGCTCGCCGTTGTCGATGACCGAGCCCTGCTCGCCGAGCGTGGTGATCACGCCGCCCGTAAGGGCGCGCAGTTCGGCCCGGGTGCGGTGCGTGGCCTTGCTGATCATCTCCAGTTCGTAGTCGTTGGTCACGAGCAGGTCCGAACCGGTGATGGCGTCGAGCAGATCGTCGCCGGAAAGGGCCGGGATCTGCTGGCCGGGGTCATAGATGTACCGGATGCCCTTTTCGCGGAACAGGCGGGGGAGCGACTTCATGTCGTCGAGGTTGCCGGGGGACACGATGCCCCAGTCGGCGGAAGCGTCGGGATGCGGGAACGCATACCCGCACGGGAAGCACATCGCGGCGGGATGGAACCCGTTGATCTGGTTGTTGCCCTTGTCCGTGATCAGCGTGCAGCTCGCGGTGAACTCGTCCTTCATGACCCGGACGCCCTCGAGCGAAATGCCCTGCGATTCGAGGAACGCGCCGTATTCGGAAAAATTCTTGCCCACGGTGGCGAGGATAAGCGGCTTTTCGCCCATCAGCGCCAGCGTGTAGGCGATGTTCCCCGCGCAGCCGCCGCGCTTTTCCACCAGCCCGTCGATGAGGAAGCTCACGTTCAGGATGTGCAGCTTGTCGGCGAGGATGTGGTCGGCGAACGCGCCGTTAAAGGACATGATACGGTCGAAAGCCAGCGAACCGGCGACATAAATGGACATCATTCCTCCGGGTGTGTTGATTCGGTGATCCAAGCGAGAAAATCCGCATCCCCCCGGGCCACGGGCAGGGCCACGATGCAGGGGGTCTCGTAACTGTGCAGTCGACGCACGCGGGCGGCCAGCGCCTCGAAACGGTCGTCGTCCGTCTTGGCGATGAAAGGGATCTCGTCGGAACGGCAGAGCTCCCCCTTCCAAGAATAGACCGATCGGATCGGGGCCATGATGTTCACGCAAGCGGCAAGGCGGTTCTCCACCAGATCCCCGGCGATGCGTTCCGCCTCATCCGCCGAAGCCGCCGTCATGTAGACGAGAAGAGCCATATTCCCTCCCTTCACAGTGCGTTGGGTCGAAACGATAGCCGTTTCGTACCGTTCTGGCAATCGAGCCCCCCGGCCCCGGGCTTGGAGCTTTTCAAGGAAAAAAACATTTTTCCCCTGCTTGAGTGAACAAAACGGATGGACGGGGCACATGCGGGGGACCATCTCAAGCATAGAGCTATTTGTTTTATAAACCTTTCCTCTGGAGGCAGAACCCTGTCCGCCTATGGCAACGCCGCTGCCGCGTCCGGGTTTTCTTCCGATGCCACGGTCAAGTGCGGCATGCGGTGCGGGCTGGATACCGTTGCCTGCACCTCGCCCGGACTCGACGAACTGGAAACCGCCGTTGAAGTGTGCGAGCCTTTCGGAGAAGCCGGTATGCCCGTGAGGGCCCCACAACACAACGCCTTGGGTTAGCCCATCTTCTTTTCTCCCGAACCCGACGAAATCGAGGCCCCATGCAGGGCATCCGGGGACTGAACAGCACTTCCGCATGGGCGGAAGGCCTTTCGTGCACCGGCTCCCCGCATCGGCTTCGTCCGGCGCTTGGCTTTTCGGCTTCCCGATCTTATGGTTTGTTCCCGGCGTACAGGGCGAAAACGTCGTCCGGTACGCGCCGCCGCGCCCCGCACGGCGCGCCACCCCGCATGAAGGAAACGACCATGACAGACAAACAACGGGCTGCGAAAGTCCTTGACCTGCTCGCCGAACGCTATCCCGATCTCGAAACCCATCTTATGGCCGAAAGCCCGTGGGAACTGCTCGTCGCCACGGTGCTTGCCGCCCAGTGCACGGACAAGCGCGTGAACCAGGTCACGCCCGAATTGTTCCGCCGCTGGCCCGATCCGGCGGCCCTCGCCAAGGCCACCATCCCCGAACTCGAAGAGGTCATCCACTCCGTCGGATTCTACCACAGCAAAGCGAAACACCTCATCGCCGCCGCGCAGCTCGTCGTGGAGCAATTCAACGGCGAAACGCCCCGTACCATGAAGGATCTCATCAAGCTGCCGGGCGTGGCCCGCAAGACGGCCAACGTAGTCCTGTGGGGCGGTTTCGGCATCAACGAGGGCCTTGCCGTGGACACGCACGTCAAGCGCATCTCCGGACGCCTCGGCCTCACCAGGAACACCGATCCCGTGGAGATCGAAAAAGATCTGGTCAAATTGTTCCCCCAATCCGAGTGGGGCAAGGTCAACCACCGGATGGTCTGGTTCGGCCGCCACATCTGCGACGCGCGGAAGCCCCTGTGCGGCGAGTGCGAAATGGCCCCGTTTTGCCCGAAAGTCGGCGTGGAGTAGAATCATTCCGCTAACCTATTGATTATCATGGCATCATTTTCTCCTCAACGTACCCTGAACGCATGGGTTACGTTCCCGTGTCAGGGGACCGCGGCAGAGTCCGGGACTGCGGGCCTTTTCGGGAAGCGGTCGGCATAACCTGCCCGGAGGAAGAGGAAAAACGCCATGAAACGTCTCATCATCGCTCTTGCGCTCGTCGCTTCGCTCGGCATGACCGGGCAGGCTCTTGCCTTGGAAAAAAAGATCAATATCTTCAACGGCGCCCAGTATGACATCTACACCCTGTATCTTTCCCCCACCAACGCCAATGATTGGGAAGAAAACCTGCTGAAGCAGGAAACCCTCCCCAACGGCGACAAGGTGGACGTTGAAGTCAGCCGTACCGAAAAGGCCGAAGCATGGGACGTTAAAGTCACCAACAAGGCCGGCGAATCCATGACGTGGATCGGCGTGCCCCTGGACAAGGCCGGCCAGATCACCCTGCTCCCCGACGGGAAGTATGAAACCCGCTAACGGATTGAGTTGATGCCTTATTGTTGAGGGGAGAGGGAACCTTTCTGGAGACCCCCATAAAGGGGGCAAGCGGGTTCCCTCTCCCCTCAACAAACCCCACCCCTTCCCAAGACTTTCGACCTTATCGAATCCCTCTTGCCAGCTTTCCCCTGTGGGCACAGGCTGAGCCTCCGTACGATTTCCTTGACGCTCCCGGCGAAAAATTTTGCCTTGCGGGCACGGGCTGAACGCCTTGCGGCGGGACGGTTCCCCCTTCATATTTTTCCACTGTGGGTACAGGCTGCCGCCCCTACTCCGTATGGCCGGGAACATCCGGCGCGTTCCCTTCAAAAGGCATGGCGAGAACCGATCGCCATCTTTTTTTTTCGGGAAAGGAGGAAAAGGCGGCTGAAGCCGTCAGGCGCAAAGAAGCGGTTCCGCATCCGGTCTGTACCGGACACGGAACCGCTTCATCATGCTTTGAAGGGAGCCGGGGGCTTCATGCCGCCAGACGGCGGAACAAGGCGGACGGCCTTTTTGACGCCTTCCCTTCCCCTAGCGTTCCCGCACGCATTCGGGGCGGATCACATCGCGGACGCGCAACTCGAAATCAGTCAGGGTACAGTTCTTGCCGTCTTCATACGGGCCGCACCACGGCACCTCGATATCCTGCCTCAATACCTCGCCCTTCATGGCCGGATCGTGCAGCGTGTCCAGCGACTGCCCGATCATCTGGGCCCGGAGCTCGTAGACGCCGTTTTGCAGCCAAAGCGTCAACACCAGCGCGCTTGCCGGGGGGATCTCGTCGGGCGCATAGCCGGGGAGCTGCCAATGCAGGCCGAGCATGCCGCCGATATTGGCGATATTCGTATCATGCCCGACGAACACCACGACCTTCGCCTTGTTGACGGCGGGGTCGGCGTAACGGCCCGTGAGCGCGTTCGCCATGTCCAGCAGCAGTTCGCTGCCGCGCCCGGCGGCGACGGAAGGCGCGCGGTTCACGGCGTCAAACACCTTGGCATGCACCGGGAGCAGGCGTTCCAGCTTGGCCTTGTCCACGGCCCCCCATCCGGCGGGGCGATCCCACTGGCCATATTCCAGCAGCAGGACTTCCGCCGCGCTTGAGGCCGTGCCGAGCTTGCCGTCGAGATGGACCGTATGGTTATCCTTGGCAAACGTCAGGCGCGTTTGCACATCCGCCGCCGAACACCCTTCAGGCAATTCATGCCTGCGGCAAAATTCGGGAGACGCGGGGCCAAGGATGGCCGCCAATTCCCCTATCGGGCCCGAGAGCGACCGCTCCAGCCCTTCAATGGCGCTGGCGGGGATTTCCTTTCGGACAACGGCGGGATCGAGCGCGCAATACCCGGCCTCCAGCGGATGGAACAGCGGATCGGGATGGGCCTTCCCATTCACGATGGGCTCAAACCCGCAGCCCGGGGCCAGCCCTTCGAGCATGGCCTCCCCGGTAGCCCGCGTGCGCTGATCCCGGTCGGCGCGGACGGCTATCGTCCCGGCTTCCGGGCATCCTTCAGAGGGCAGCAATCCGGCCTGCCGCAAAAACGCCGCCTGCTGCTTCCACATCACGGTAACCAACCCAGCCCCGCGCGGAGTCAGTTCGCCGCGCTTTACGGGCCACTCGGGCCAGCCCTTGCGGCTCCAGCCCTCAAGCGTTTCGGACGACTGCGTAGGCGAGCGGACACCGTGCCGCGACAACACCACCATCTTCAAGAGCTTTGCGTCGCCGCCCTTCTGCTCCGCCGCCCCGATCTCCGGCGCGGCCGCGGTGAGCAGCGCGCACAACGCCAATATGGACAGTCCCCATTTCATGCTTATCCTCCTTTGTTGGGGGCAGGCTACGCGTATTCTCCATCCGTAACCACCCCATGATAAAAACGCCCTTCCGCCGAACGGGGCTTACGCTTCCGTGGCCGCCTCTTCTTCCAAGGAGTTCATGCTATGCTGAAACGGTTCATTCCGATGTTGGCCGCCTGCCTGTTTCTGATGCTGGGCACGGCGCAGGCCGCCACCTCCCTCGCATTCCCCGCCCCCGATACCAAGGGAGGAAAGCCGCTCATGCAAGCCCTCAGCGAACGGAAGACAAACCGCTCGTTCACCGCCAAGCCCCTTTCCGACAAGCTGCTCGGCGACTTGCTGTGGGCCGCGTACGGAGTGAACCGCCCCAACGGCAAACGGACCATCCCCACCGCCCAGAACCGGCAGGATATCGAAATCTATGTGCTCCGCAGCGACGGGGCCTGGCTCTACGACGCCCCGAAACACAGCCTCGAGCAAGTCAGCGCCTCCGACCTGCGCAACCTCCTCGCCGGACAGGGATTCGTCCGCGACGCCCCGGTAGGGCTCGTCTATGTCACCGATACCCGGAAAAACAGCAAAGAGCTCTATGCGGCCATGCACGCAGGGTCCGCCTACCAGAATGTAGGCCTGTTCTGCGCTTCGGTGGGGCTGCACAACGTCGTCCGCGCCTCCTACGACGCCGAAGCCCTCTCCGGAGGGCTCGGCCTTCCCGATTCCAAGCGCATCCTCATCACCCAGACCATCGGATGGGGAGAATAGTTTGTATTGGGGAGGGGGAGGAGAACCTTTCTAAAGAAAGGTTCTCCTCCCCCTCCCCAAACCCCACCCCTTCCTCTCCCAAGACTTTTGACCTTATCGAATCCCTCTCGCAGATTTTCCCTGCAAGCGAAGAGCATTGATAAA
>USCL01000202.1 GCA_900553145.1 uncultured Desulfovibrio sp. | reverse complement strand
CGCCGACCCGTCGGATGAGGCCTTCCTCGCGCCGTTCCAGAAGTTTTCCGTAAGCGCTGAGACGTTTTTCCCGATCCGTCCCGGGCCAATGGAGGAGGCAGCAGTCCAGCGTTTCCAGCCCCAGATCCCGCAGCGATTGCCTGAGCGAAGCATCGGGGTCGTCGAACCGGGTCGGCCAGATTTTTGAGGAAACGAACAGTTCCTCCCGCCTCCCGCCGCATGTGCGGAGCGCTTCGCCGATTTCAGCCTCATTCCCGTACATGGCCGCCGAGTCGATATAGCGGTAGCCGTCCCGGACGGCCCAGCGGACGGCTTTGATGATCTCCTCGCCGTGCGCGGCGTAACATCCAAAACCATATCCCGGCATGGCCGTGCCGTCGTTCAGGGACACGGGGGCCGCTTTGTGGCGAAGGCTCATGGCTGTTCCTCATGAAGAAATATTTTTTCGGAACTATCGGACAGGGAACGAAAAGAAGCAAGGGACCGTTCCGTTATAAAGAGATGGCTGTGCGGAATGATTGCTTTTTGGCGAAGAGTCCTTTACGCAGAAAATACATGTACCGGATCTCCCTTTTTACCCATTAGGAGTGAACAAGCATGATTGAGCGTACCCTCTCCCTGATCAAACCCGATGCCGTACAACGGAATCTGACCGGAGAAATCCTTGCCATGATCCAAGGGGCCGGCCTCAAGGTCGTAGCCCTGAAGATGATCCGCATGACCAAGGAGCAGGCGGAAGGGTTTTACGCCGTACACCGGGAACGCCCTTTTTTTGACAGCGTGACCGAATATATGAGTTCCGGCCCGGTAGTCTGCTCCATCCTTGAAGGGGAGGACGCCATTCGCCGCTATCGCGAACTCATGGGGGCCACCAACCCGGAAAAGGCCGCCGAAGGGACTATCCGCAAGAAATATGCGGTCAGCCTTGAAGCCAACTCCGTGCACGGTTCCGACGCACCGGAAACGGCGGCTTTCGAAACCCGTTATTTCTTCAATGCGTTTGAAATAGTCTAGGACTATCTGTTCAGAAAGAACATGAACGCCACGAGGACGACGAACAGCAGAACCAGCGAAGTGGTGATCATACGCGTATCCTTGTAAAAAAGCCCCGGCTCGACCGGGGCTTTTCCGTTACATGCCGAACCATGTGTAGCCGTTGTAGAACAGGACGCGCCCACAGACTTCCCCGGCCACGATGAGCAGGAGGATGATCCCGGCCCTGATCCAGAGCGGACAGGGGCAAACCCGGCAAGCGTCCGGATGCATCTCCCTGATGCCGTTACGGACAAGGAGCAGGGGGCCGAGCGCCGCACCGAAGAGCAGCAGCGTCAGGTGCCATGCCAGCAGATGGGTGGAGAACGGCAACTGCGCCAGGAACATCTGCAGGGGCATCACCAGCATTTGGAGTATGAAGGCCAGTACGATGAACACGGGATACCAGCCGAGCGAGAGGGCCGTTTTCTTTTCGGCATCGTTCCGGGCCGCAAGGGCGTCGACGAAAAGCAGCAGGGCGGCGCCGAGCAACAGGCTGGAAGCGAGGAATATCCAGTAGGTGAACAGCGAATTCCAAAAAGGGACCGTCGGGATGGTGTAGACCCGGCTCATGACGTAGACAAGAGCAAGGCCGAGGATGGCGGCCAGGCGGCGTATCCATGCATTGAGCGTGATCAGCCAAAGAAGGAGCCCTGCCCCGAACAGCCCCACGAACAGGATTTCGCGGCTCAGCCACGAGGTCCCCAGATTGGTGATGGTGTAGAAGCTTACCGTAGGATCGGAAAGGTGCTCCAGCGAAGCCAGCGCGCCCGCCCCGAGCAAGACGCAGGCCACCCATGCCTTAGCCCGGGATGTGTCGGCCGTGCGGCTGAAGAAGGACAGGATCAGCATGCCCGCCGAAGCTTGGCCGAGCAGGGTAAAGATGACGAGACTCCAATAACCGTGCATGACTAAACCTCCTCGGGGTTGCTGATGCGTTTCCCGCGCAGCCCTTCAGTACTGCCCTGCGGTTTGGAGTGACGGTTGGGAGCGCAGATGAAATGAGGATGGGTGAGCTCCGGCCCCGGAAGCGGCGCGATGGCGGCCTGCTCCCCATAACGCTTGAGCAGTTCGTCGTATTCGCCGTAGTCCAACGCGCGGCAGGGGCAGGCCGCGACGCAGGACGGGGGCAGGCCCTGTTCAAGGTAATCGCGGCAGAAGTCGCATTTGGTCATCTTCTTGCGTTCGGGATCGAACTGCGGCGCGCCGTAGGGGCAGTTCCACTCGCAGTAGCGGCAGCCCACGCAGCGATCCGCATCGACGGAGACGATGCCGTTTTCGTCCTTATGCATGGCCTGCGTGGGGCAGGCTTCGGCGCAGACGGCGTTCTCGCAGTGGTTGCATGATAGCGACACGTAATAGGCGAACACGTTCTGCTCGTAGGCGTCCCCCACGGGAAGCCATTCACCGCCGGAATATTCCAGAACCCGCCGCCACAGCACGCCTTTGCTGAGGTTATGCTTGTCGATGCAGGCGATCATGCAGGCCTTGCAGCCGGTGCAGAGTTCCGAATTGAAGTAGAATGCAGGATTTTTGATCATGGATCAGTCCTTTTCTTCGGCTGAAGGGCATCCCGCCTCCTGAGACGGGACACGCCCGGAGCGGTTACGCTTTTTCCACCTGCACAAGATTGGTGTGGTGCGGATTCCCCTTGGCCAGAGCCGTCGGAAGGAGCTTGGTCAGCACGTTGACGCAGCCGTTGGTATCTTCCCCGGCGGCATTGGGCGTATGCCACGCGCCTTCGGGCAGCGACACCACGCCCGGCATGATGCGCGGGGTGATCTTGGCCTTGACGAAGGAAACGCCGCGTCCGTTGAAGACCTTTACCCGATCCCCGAATCCGATGCCCCGGGCCTTCGCATCGATGGGGTTGATCCAGAGCTCCTGTGGGGCGACTTCCTGCAGCCACCAGCAGTTGCCATAGGTCGAATGGGTGCGCTGCTTGTAGTGGTGCCCGATGAGTTGCAGCGGCCATTCCTTGCGTTCTGGGCTGATCGCGCCCTCGGGGTTGGGGATGTACTCGGGGAGCGCCGTGATCGCCTGACCGGGCAGCAGGGCCCATGTTTCGGCCAGCTCGGCGAGGCGCGGCGAATAGATTTCGATTTTGCCCGACGGCGAGGGCAGCGGGTTGGCTTCGGGATCGTCGCGGAATGCCTTGTAGGCGATGTGGTTTTCAGGAAAATACCTTTTGTATACGCCCATCGCATAGGCCTCTTCCAGCGTCGGCGGCAGCTCGGGAATCGCCTTGCGGGATTCCGCGTACAGCTTTTCCAGCCATTGATATTGGGTGCGGCCTTCCGTGAAGCCATCCTCCACGCCGAGCTCTTTGGCGACGCCCGCGCAAATGTCGTAGATGCTCTTGGCCTCCCCGAGCGGTTCGATGCATTTGTTGTCGAAAATCACATAGGCGATGTTGCTGTCGCCGTCCGAGGTCCAGTCGTGCTCCTCGAGGTTCATGCAGCTCGGCAGCAGAAAGTCCGCATAACGGGCGGAAGGCGTCAGCGTCGTGTCGATGACCACGATGGTCTCGCATTTCTTGTCGTCCAGCAGGATGGGGTGCATCTGATTGATGCCGCCGTGCTGGTTCGTCAGGCAGTTCCCCGCGTAGTTCCAGATGAACTTGATGGGCGCGATGAGCCGTTCACGCCCCCGGATGCCCGCCGTGGTGGCGGTCATCTGCTTGTAGTCGTCGATGGCCTGATACCAGTTGAAGCAGGAGAGTTCCGTCTTTACGGGATTTTCCAGCGTGGGGAACGTCGCCATGGGCAGCTTGTACCCGGCGTTTTCGCGCGCTCCCGTGTTGCCGCCCTTGATGCCCACGTTGCCGGTGAGCACGGCGAGCATGCCGATGGCGCGGGAAATGTTTTCGCCGTTGGTGGTGCGCTGCGGCCCCCAGCCCTGACAGATGAAGCACGGTCTGGCCCCGGCGATTTCGCGGGCCAGCTTTTCGATCCGTGCCGGGGGGATCCCGGTGATGCGCGAAGCCCACGCGGGGGTCTTGGCTGTTTTGTCCGGGCCTTGCCCAAGGATATAGGCCTTGTAGGACGAACCGGCGGGCGCTCCCTTGGGCAGGGAGTCCTCATCGTAGCCGATGGTGTATTTGGCGAGGAAAGGCTTGTCGATCAGGTCTTCGGTGATCATCACATACGCCAGCGCCGCGCTGAGGGCCGCGTCCGTGCCCGGGCGGATGGGGATCCATTCGTCGCCCACGGACACCACGGAGTCGGTATAGCGCGGATCGATGATGATGACGCGGGTGTTGCGGGTGAACCGGGCGTGCTGAAGCGTTTTGGCCTTGCAGCCGGACATGCGCGTTTCCGAGGGGTTGTTGCCGAAGAACACGGCCAGCTCGCTGTTTTCCATGTCGGAAAGGGAGTTCCCGTCCACCCAGCTCCCGCCGTACAGGTAGGGCATGCCCACCGTGATCTGGCAGGTGGAATAGTCCGAATAGTGGTTCAGGTAGCCGCCCACGAGGTTCATGAGCCGGGCCACGGCCGTGGCGGCCGGGGGCCAGCTTTTGCCCATGGTGCTGCCGAGCGCACCCGTGCCGTAGTTCAGGTACACGGCTTCGTTGCCGTAGGTGTCTATGGTGCCGCGCAGCCTTTGCCCGATTTCCTTGAAGGCTTCTTCCCAGCTGATGCGTTCGAACCTGCCTTCGCCCCTGCTGCCCACCCGGCGCAAGGGGTAGGGGATGCGCTGTTCCGCGTAGATGCGCTGGCGCATGGAGCGGCCGCGAGGGCAGGCCCGGAGCTGCTGCATGCCGTAGCGGTCGTCTCCCGTGTTGTCCGTTTCCACACGGGTGATCACGCCGTCTTTGACATGCACCCGCAATGCGCAGCGGCTGCCGCAGTTCACATTGCAGGAATTCCAGAGGATACGCTCTTCCCCATCCCCCGAGGGGGCGGGCGGTGCCGCGACGGCACTCCCCGCATTGAGGATTTCAATGGAAAAAGGGAAGAACGCCGAGGCGAGGACGACGGCGCCGCCCTTGATCACGTCGCGCCGCTTGAACAGCGCCTGCTCGGTACAATGAGGTTTCCGCATGAGCCCTCCGCAGAAAAGAGATTCCATTCCCCAAAGCGCCCCGGCCGGGCGAGATCTTGGGAACAGGCAGGCTCACAGCATACCGCACCCAAAAGGCGGCTGTCAGTGATAAGTGGGGGAACCGGACGGCCCGCGCGCGGCATGCAAAAAGGGGAAGGCCGGAGCCTTCCCCCATGGGAAAACGAGCGGAGCTGACGCGCTATTTGAAGAACTTGTCGATATAGCCCTGCACGAAAACGAAGAACACGATGAAGGGCAGGACGTATTTGACATACAGGCGCAATCCCTTCGGGAACATGAGGCCCTTGCCGGAGTCGGCTTCGGCGATGAAGTTGTCCCAGCCCCAGCCGCGCTTGTAGCAGCAGAAGAACAGGAACACCATGGAACCGAGGGGCAGCAGGTTGTTGCTGACGATGAAATCTTCCAGATCGAGGATCACGGAGCCGGGGCCGAAGGGCTGGATGTCGGAAAGCAGGTTGAAGCCGAGGGCGCAGGGCAGGGAGAGCAGGAAGACCAGCACGAGATTGACGGCGACCGCCTTTTTGCGGGTCCATCCGAAGACGTCGATGCCGTAGGCCACGATGTTTTCCAGCACGGCGATGATGGTGGTGAGGGCCGCGAAGCTCATGAAGACGAAGAAGAGCATACCCCACAGCCGCCCGCCGGGCATGCTGTTGAACACGTTGGGAAGGGTGACGAACACGAGGCCGGGACCGGAGTCCGCGTTGACGTTGAAGGCGAAGCAGGCGGGGAAGATGATGAG
The DNA here is from genome assembly GCA_900553145.1 of uncultured Desulfovibrio sp. Taxonomy (GTDB): domain Bacteria; phylum Desulfobacterota; class Desulfovibrionia; order Desulfovibrionales; family Desulfovibrionaceae; genus Bilophila. The sequence goes on along the minus strand of USCL01000202.1, from coordinate 1,353 downwards.
GCCCGCCATGAGCGCGACGAACGTGTCCAGAAGCATGATGTGGACGGATTCGCCGGTCAGGGAACGCTTTTTGTCAATATAGCTCCCGAAGATGGTCATGGCGCCGATGCCGAGGCTCAGGGTGAAGAATGCCTGTCCCATGGCGGCGTAGATAGGCTCCCATATGCCGTTCTCGAACATTTTGCCGAAGTCGGGCTTCAGATAGAAGAGAATCCCTTTTTCCGCTCCCGGCAGGGTGACCGAGCGGATCACCAGAAAAACCATGACGACGAGCAGACATCCCATCATGAGTTTCGTGATGCGTTCGACGCCCCTCTGCAACCCCATGGACGACGAATCCCGCGAGGACGGTAACGGCCATCCAGCCGACCTGATCAAGGGGATCGCCGAGCGTCCCGCCGAAGAACGCGCCGATCTGCTCGGGCGTAAGGCCCGAAAGCTGGCCCGAACCCATGTACCAGCAGTAGGAGAGCATCCATCCGGTAACGGTCGTATAGAACATCATCAGCACGTAACAGCCGATGATGCCCCCGTAGCCGTACAGGTGCCAGAACGTCCCCTTGGGTTCCAGCTTGCGGAATGCCCGTCCGATGCCCTGCTGGGCTGCACGGCCCACGGAGAACTCCATCACCATGATGGGAAGCCCAAGGATGACGAGAAAAACAAGATAGATAAGGACGAAAGCCGCCCCGCCGTAAGCTCCGGTGATGAAGGGGAAGCGCCAGACGTTGCCGAGGCCGATGGCGCATCCGGCCGATAACAGCAGGAAGCCGAGGCGGCTTCCGAGTTTTTCGCGTTCGATGCCCTGTTCCACTGATGTTCCTCCTTGGGGTGTGGAGGGATGAATAGGTGACTTTCGCCCGGGAGGCAAGCGAAGACTGCACGCCGGAGCGTCAGCCGTTCCCACAGACGCCGAACGTGCCGCCCCTCATCGGCCGTTCGCGCCATTCCCTATGCCGAAGAACACCCCGGGCCGCTGACGGCGCTGCGCCCTCCTGTTTTCGGCGTTACCTGTATCTGCGTCCCGATGCGTTCCTTCAAAGCCGCCACGTGGGAAATGACCCCGATGAGCTTGCCGTCGCGGTGCAGCCCGGCGAGCGTGTCCAGCGCCGTGTCCAGCGTGTCTTCGTCCAGCGTGCCGAACCCTTCGTCGAGGAAGAGGGAGTCCACCCGCACCGTTTTGCTGGCCATTTGCGAAAGCCCGAGGGCGAGGGCAAGGCTCACGATGAAGCTTTCGCCGCCGGACAGGTTCTTGGTGGAGCGGATTTCCCCGGCCTGATAGCCGTCGATGACGTCGAGCTCCAGCGGCTGCTCGTTGTTGCGGAGGAGCAGGTACCGGTCGGTCATGCGCCG
>USCL01000201.1 GCA_900553145.1 uncultured Desulfovibrio sp. | reverse complement strand
TGCCTTCTCCCCTACCCCAATTTCCCCAAAAAATGTTCCCGTCCGCTGTAACAATTCCGCACGGCGCGGCGCACTCTTTGTATACAGGGCATCTCCCGCACTCTCCCCGCCCATAAGGCGCGGCGCTGAACGACAGAAAAAGGAACAGGCCATGATCCCGGAGGCGGGAGAAGAAACCCTTCAGGCCGTGCTGAACGGCGACGCGGAAGCCTTCCGCTCCATCCTGCGGACGTACGGGCCGCGTGTGGAGCGTCTCGTTTCCGCGCATGTCCTGCCGCATGAAGTGCCGGAAGTGGCGCAAGAAACCTTTGTCCGCGCCTACAGAAGCCTGCGTTCCTATCAGGGGCAGGGTTCCTTCGAGCGCTGGCTGGCCACCATAGCCCTGCGCTGCTGTTATGAACGGCTGCGCGAACGGTACAGGCCGGAGGCTTCGTTCAGTTCCCTGGCCCTGGGCGAGGACGGCGAAGCGGAGGGCCTGACCGATCAGGCGTCCCTCCGCCTTTATGAAGAAGAAAGCGAACGCCGGGATCTGCGGGAACGGCTCGAATCAGCCCTGCAGCGGCTGGAGCCCCGCGATCGCATGCTTCTGACGCTGACGTTTCTGGAAGGTTATTCCATCGCGGAAACGGCGGCCATGATGGACATGACGCCGATCAACGTCCGGGTCAGGGTCCACCGCAGCAAGGCGAAATTGCGTGAAATGCTCGATCCCTCTTTGGAGAGCCTCGGGAGGAAATCATGAACAGGATATTGCAGCCGTTGCTTGGCATATTGTCCGCCCTTGCCGGTTTCCGAACACCGGAGGACGGATTGCTGGAAGAGGCGCGCCGCCGCTGGAACGATGGGCGGACGGGCCGGTCTTCCCTGCTCGACGAAGCGTGGGAGGAGCGCGTGATGTTCGCCGTCCGGCTCAGCCCGATGGACGATCCGGACGTCCCGGACTGGCTGGCGCAACGCTTCCGGCCCCTTGCGTTGGCGAATGCCGTCATTATCCTCTGTGCGTTGCTGCTGTTCTGGCACGCGGGCGATCCCGGCAGCGCCCTCGCCGAGTACGCGCAGTCGGCCCTTGCCGGGTATGAGGTGTTTTTCTGATGCGTACCCGTTTCAAAAGCCTGCTGGCGCTCGGCCTGACGTTTGCCGCCGGGTGCCTCCTCGGCATCGTCATCGGGGCAAACAACCCGCGCTGGTTCAAATCCTTCCGGCAGACTCCGGGGCCTGACCGGGCGGTCGAACAGGTGACGGAACTGCTGGATCTTACGCCCAAACAACAGGAACAGGTCCGGGAAATCTTCATCCGCCTTCACCCTGAGTTCCTCAAGGAAGCCGAACGGGCAAGGGCTTTCCGCAGGGGATTCATCATCAAACACTTCAAGGAGATGGCCCCCCTGCTCGATGAACGCCAGAAGGCCGTGGCACAGGGCTTTCTGGAAAAGCAGCTGTCGAGAAAAATGCCGCCGCCCCCCAATGAATAAGCCGCACCTTGGCGCACTTGCCGCCTAACGGGCGCAATCTTTTAGATCTTTTAACGAAATGCAGTATATTGGAGTATAAGCCATGAAAACCCGCGCTGTTATCGCCGCTTTCGCCCTTTCCGCCGTCGTCCTCGGATCCGGGGTGCCCGCTTCCGCCTACAACGGGCCTTGCAATGGCCCGGATCGTATTGGGATGCCTTCCCTCTCCCCCGAAAAACGGGACGCCTATGAAACCATGATGAAGGATTTCCACAACCGCGTGTCCCCCCTTTACGACGCGATGAGCGGCAAGAGCCTCGAACTCAAGGCGCTTTCCCGCAATCCCAACGTTACGCCGGAAACCCTCTCCAAGCTTGCCAACGAAGTGGCGGAACTCCGTTCCCGGCTCCGGGCCGAACGCATGGCCCTCGGCGACAAGATGGAAAAGGAACTCGGCGTCCGTCCCGGATACGGCATGATGGGCAATGGCATAAGGCACCACAACGGAGGCCGCCCCAACGGCCATGGTGGCTACGGCCCCAACTGCGGCTGTTAAGCGCTGAAAGCCGGGGCACCCTCCGGCACCGGCGCCATTGGGCGGAGAAGCCATGCGGCTTCCGTGCCCCGAGGCCGTGTTCCCCCTCGCAAAACCCGGCCTCCCCTCCGGCGCCTTGCTTCCGGGGCGGAAGCGGGCCACACTCGCTGACGTCCGGAAAGCCCCGGTGGAAACGTACCGGAAAAAGGCTGAAGAAAAAGGCCCCAACGTCGGACGCGGCGCGGCGAGACGTGTTTCCCCTTGGGAACGCTTGAAAAAACGCTTATCGCATCGGCTTTGCCGATCGGCAAAACAGGCTTTCCCTTTTGGGGGATGCCGTATAGTGGATTTGTTGATGAAAAAAAAACTGTTCCTTATCGCGGTGCTCATCGTCGCCGCAGCGGCTGCCGCATGGTATGTGCTCCGCACGGATAAAGGCGACGGGATGGCCTATCTGACCGAACCCGTGACGACCGGAAACATCACCAGAACCGTCAACGCCACCGGCGAAGTCGGCGCTGTCCAGCTCGTCAGCGTGGGCGCGCAGGTCGGCGGCCAGATCAAGAAGCTGCACGTCGTCCTCGGGCAGGATGTGCAGAAAGGCGATCTGATCGCCGAAATCGATTCCGTGCCCCAGCTCAACCAGCTTGAAACGGACAAGGCGAAGCTCCAGTCCTACGAGTCGCAGCTCGCCGCCAAGAAGGTGGCCCTCAAGATCGCCAAGACCAAGTACGACCGCGAGCTTCAGCTGAAGAAGCGGGACGCGTCCTCCAAGGAGAGCCTTGAGGACGCCGAAAACGCCTATGCGCTCGCCAAGGCCGAGGTGACCGAGCTCGAATCGCAGATCCGGCAAGCCCAGATCGCCGTGAACACCGATGAGGTCAACCTCGGCTACACCCGCATCACCGCGCCGCTCGACGGGACCATCGTGTCCGTGCCTGTGGATGAAGGCCAGACCGTCAACGCCAACCAGACTACGCCCACCATCGTCCAGATCGCGGATCTGGATAAAATGGAAATCAAGATTGAGATTTCCGAAGGCGACATCACGGCGGTCAAGCCGGGCATGCCCATCACCTACACCATCCTGTCGGACCCCGAGACGGAATACAAGGCGACGCTGACCTCCATCGACCCCGGCCTGACCACCCTCACGGACGGCAGCTACAAGACCACCTCGTCGACGGGGAGCTCCTCTTCGTCATCTTCCTCCTCATCCTCGAACAACGCCGTGTACTATTACGGAAAGGCGCTTATCAACAATAAAAAAGGCCCGCTGCGCATCGGCATGACCACGCAGAACGTGATCACCGTGGCCAACGTCAAGGATGCCCTCCTCGTCCCCGTGATCGCCGTGGAATCCCGCAACAGGAAAAAATTCGTGCGCGTGCTCGGCCCCGGAGACAACCCCGAACGCCGGGAAGTGACCACCGGCATCGCCGACGGCATCCACGTCCAGATCTTGTCCGGGCTCAAGGAGGGCGACGCCGTGATCACCTCCCAGCTCACCGAAAAGGAACAGGCCGACGCACTCCAGCAGCGCCACCGGGGACCGCGGCTATGAAGATCATCGAAGCCGAAGGCATCAACAAGTTCTTCGGAGCCGGGCAGAACCGCGTCCATGTGCTGAAGGACATGAGCTTTTCCATCGAGGAAGGCGATTTCGTCGCCATCATCGGGCAGTCCGGTTCCGGCAAGTCGACGCTCATGAACATTCTGGGCTGCCTCGACACCCAGTCTTCCGGCGTCTGCCGCATCGGCGGCGTGGACATCGGCACGCTGGACAGCGACGAGCTTGCGGAGCTGCGCGGCAAACGCATCGGGTTCATCTTCCAGCGCTACAACCTGCTCTCCACGTTGTCCGCCACGGAAAACGTGGCCCTTCCCGCCGTGTATTCCGGCGTGGACAAGAAGGCGCGCCTTGAGCGGGCCAAATCCCTGCTCACGGATCTGGGGCTGCCGGACAAGCTGGACAACAAGCCCAACGAACTCTCCGGCGGCCAGCAGCAGCGCGTTTCCATCGCCCGCGCGCTCATGAACGGCGGCAGCATCATCCTTGCCGACGAGCCCACCGGCGCGCTGGACTCCAAGAGCGGCGAGAACGTCATGGACATCCTCACCGAACTGAACCGCCGGGGGCACACCATCATCGTCGTGACCCACGACCATCACATCGCGGGTTTCGCCAGCCGGGTCATCGAAATCAAAGACGGGGTGATCATCTCAGACAAGCGGAGCCGCGAACTCGTCCCCGCGCCGGATCGGGAACTCCCCCGTTCGCCCCGCGCCTCCCTCCTGTTCCGCAAGGATCAGTTCGTCGAGGCGTTCAAGATGTCGGTGCAGGCCATCCTCGCGCACAAGATGCGTTCCGTGCTGACCATGCTCGGCATCATCATCGGCATCGCCTCGGTGGTGTCCGTGGTCGCGCTCGGGCGCGGATCGCAGGAAAAGATCATCGCGAACATCAGCTCAATGGGGACGAACACCATCAACGTGTATCCCGGCCAAGGCTTCGGCGACCGGAAGTCGGACAAGGTCAAGACGCTTACCGTCGCGGATTCCGACGTCCTCGGCAAACAGAGCTACATCGACAGCGCCACGCCGAACACCACGGCCACAGGCACGCTCGTCTACCGCAACATCACGGTCAACGCGCAGCTCAGCGGCGTGGGCGAACAATACTTCGACGTAAAGGGCCTGAAGCCCGCCGAAGGGCGTTTCTTCAACAGGGACGACGTGAAGGCCAATCATTCCTACGTGGTCATTGACGACAACACCCGGAAAAAACTGTTCCCGAACGGCGGGGACCCGGTGGGGCAAGTGCTCCTGTTCAACCGCCAGCCGCTGGAGATCATCGCCGTGGCCGAAAAACAGGATTCCGTCTTTGGCCCCACGGACACGCTCAACCTGTGGGCCCCGTACACCACGGTCATGAACAAGATCACCGGGCAGCGGCACATCTCCTCGGTCATCGTCAAGGTGAAGGACAGCGTCATGCCGCTCATGGCGGAAAAGAACCTGACCGCCCTGCTCGCGGCCCGCCACGGCAAGACCGACTTCTTTACCGTGAACACGGACAGCATCAAGAAAACCATTGAAAGCACCACCGGGACGATGGCCCTGCTCATTTCGGGCATAGCCCTGATCTCTCTGGTCGTGGGCGGCATCGGGGTCATGAACATCATGCTGGTGTCGGTCACTGAACGCACGCGGGAAATCGGGCTCCGGATGGCCATCGGCGCGAAGCAAGGCAACATCATGGAGCAGTTCCTTATCGAGGCCGTGCTCATCTGCGTCATCGGCGGCCTGCTCGGCATCATGGTGTCCTACCTCATAGGCGTCATTTTCGACCTGCTCGTCTCCAACTTCGCCATGTCCTATTCCGCCGGTTCCATGCTGCTGGCGCTGGCCTGCTCGTCGGCCATCGGCATCATCTTCGGTTTCATGCCCGCGCGGAACGCCTCCCGCCTCAACCCTATCGACGCGCTTTCGAGGGAATGATGAACGCCATACGACTGATCGCCGCCCTGCTCGCCCTCGGCCTGAGCGGGTGCGCCAACTATCCGATGGGCAGCCTGAAAACGGCTCTGCTCCCGGCGGAGGACGTCGCCGCCCGCTACAGCCTGAACGCCTCATGGTGGAAAGGCTATCGCGATGCGGATCTCGACCGGCTCGTGGCCTCGGCGCTGGAGCGGAACGTCGATCTCGCCCTGAGCGCCATCAAGGTGAACCGGGCGCTGTATCAGGCCCGCCTGCTCTCCGCCGATCTCGTGCCCACCTTCTCGGCGGACGTTTCCGCCGCCGCTTCGCACAACATCGACAACGGCAACGCCGCGCGCTCGTATCAGACCGAATTCGGGGTGAGCTACGAAGTCGACCTGTGGCAGAAGCTCCGCAACGCCGCCAACGCGCAGGAATGGGAATACAAAGCCACGATGGAAGACCGGGAAGCCGCGCGGCTGGCCCTCGTCAACAGCGTGGTGGACACCTATTTCGAGCTGAAATACTTGGATGAATCCATCAAGGTCATGGACGCCAGCGTCAAACGCTATCAGGAGCTGCTCCGCCTCATTGAAGCCAAGTACGAATTCGGGAAGGTCGCCTCCGTGGAGCCCCTGCAGGCGCAGCAATCGCTGCTCGCGGCCCGCAACAGCCTGCTTGATCTTCAGGATCAGCAGAATGTGGCCCGCCAGACGCTCCGGGATCTGCTCAATATCCGTCCGGGCGAAAATCCGGCCATCGGCGGCGCCGATCTGATGTCCTTCCCCACGGTCGGGGTCGATCTGGACGTGCCCGTTGCGGCCCTTTCCGCGCGCCCAGACATCCGGGCTTCGGAAGCCCGCCTTCAGAGCACCTTCAAGACGCTGGAATCGGATCGCGCAAGCTGGTATCCGGCGATCTCCATCGGCTCGACGCTCGGCACCACGTCCTCAACCTCCAGCAGGGTTTTTGACCTGCCCCTGCTTGCGGGCACGGTGCGCGTCAGCTTCCCCTTCTTGCAGTGGAATACCGTCCGCTGGAACATCAAGATTTCCGAAGCGGACTTCGAGTCGGCGAAGCTGGATTTCACACAGGCCGTGACATCGGCCCTCAACGAGGTGGACGCCGCCTATTTCAGTTACGCCAACGCCCGGCGTGTGCTGGAAAACACGGCAGCGAAGCATGAAAAGGACGTGCGCATCGGCGACTACTACCGGATCCGGTACGATCTCGGGGCCACCGAGCTCAAAGACTATCTGGATGCCCTGAATACGGCCGACAACTCCATGCTTTCGGCGCTGGAAGCGAAATACCGGGTCATCCGGTACGAAAACCAGATCTACAAGGCGATGGGCGGGCGTTACGAACGCATCTTGCCGCCGTCTGGCGGAAAGGCTACACAGGGGCACACACCCACCAATGGAGAAACGCATGTTCCAAGTCAAGGAAATCAACAAGGCGCCGTTTGAGGACGCCGAACGGGTCTTTGAGACCAGCCATCCCGAGCTGCGGTATGCCGTGGCCTCGCAACGGGCCGTAGGCTTTTACGAGTCGCTGCAGGACTACAACGAGAATGCCTCGCTCTGGGTCGCATGGTTCGAAGGCGACAAGCCCGCCGATCTCGCGGAGTTCATCCGGCAGGAGATCGAGAAGGCCGAGGCGTCCGTGGGAGAGTAGGAAGAGAAATTGGGGAGGGGAGGGGGAAACTTTCTGGGGAAAGCTTCCC
>USCL01000200.1 GCA_900553145.1 uncultured Desulfovibrio sp. | reverse complement strand
CCGCAAGCTCCCGTTGTCTCAGGTCATGCAGTCCGTCGCCTATGTCTCGCAGGACAATTTCCTGTTCAATGTCAGCCTGCGGGAAAACATCCACCTCGGCAGGCCGGACGCCACGGACAGGGAAGTGGAAGAGGCTGCGGAGGCTGCCGCGTGCGGCTTCATCAAGGCATTGCCCGGCGGATATGATACGCTTGCCGGGGATGCCGGGGCGCGCCTTTCCGGGGGCGAGCGCCAGCGCATCGCCATTGCGCGGGCCATGCTCAAGGACAGCCCCATCGTGGTGCTGGACGAGGCGACGGCCTTTGCCGATCCCGAAAACGAGGCGTTCATTCAGGAGTCGATCAGCCGTCTCGTTAAGGACAAGACGCTGGTGGTCATTGCGCACCGCCTTTCCACCATCGTCCGCGCGGATTGCATCGTGGTCATGGACGGGGGCCGCGTGTCCGCCGTGGGCACGCACGCGGAGCTGCTGCAAACCTCGTCCTTGTACGGGCGACTCTGGGAATCGCATACCGGGGCACGGGATGCCGAAGGAGCGGAACATGATTGAGACGATCCGTAGGCTGCTCGATTTTTCGGGCCGTTGCCGCAAGGATTTGCTGTGTGCCTTTGGCTACGGGGTGCTGTACTCCGTTTCGGAAGTCATTCCGGTGCTCGCCATCGTGGTGGCGCTGGAGGGCGTGCTGTCCCCATCCGGCGGTGGCTGGTTCGCCGTTGCCGCGTCGGGCGGGCTTATGGGCCTGAGCGTCGCCGGGAAAATCGTATTCGGAAAGAGGGCCACGGAACGCCGTATGCTCGCCAGCTACGATATGTGCGCGGACAAGCGCATTGAAGTGGGGGAAATCCTCAAGCGCGTGCCGCTCGGCTATTTCAGCCAGAATCGGCTCGGCGAGCTGACAGCCACGCTCACCACCACACTCGGCGAGATCGAAACCAACGCCGTGGCAATCCTCGACAAGGTGGCGAACGGCTTCGTGCACGCGGTGGCCATCACTCTGCTGATTTCATGGTATGATTGGCACGCGGGCCTGATCACGGCGGCGGGGCTCGTGGTGTCCCTGTTCGTATACGGGGCCATGCAGCGGAAGGGCAGGCAACTCTCCCCGGTACGTCAGGCGGCGCAGTCACGGCTGGTGGCGGCGGTTTTGGAATATGTTCAGGGTATGGCCGTGGTGAAGGCGTTCGGGCTTGGGGACCGCTCCAACAGGGCGGTGGACGAGACCATTGAAGCCTGCCGTGCCAGCAACACCGATCTGGAGCGTTCCTTCTCCACGCTGGCCGCGATCTACCAGCTGGTGTTCAAGGTGGCGGCGTTCGGCGTGCTCCTCTCTTCGGGGCTGCTGTACCTGAGCGGCGATATGGATCTGATCAAATGCCTGCTGCTCATGGTTTCGAGCTTCATGCTGTACGCGCACATCGAAATGATGGGCAGCGTTTCCGCGCTGTCCCGCGTCATTTCCGTAGCGCTGGATCGCATGGAAGCCCTGAAGAATGCCCCGCTTCTGGACGAGCGCGGGGAAGATTTCGTGCCGGAGTCCTTCGACATCCGCATGGAGGATGTGGTGTTTTCCTACGACGGGACGCGCCTCCTCGAAGGGATCAATCTTGTGATCCCGCAGGGGACGACCACCGCGATCGTCGGGCCTTCCGGCAGCGGCAAGACGACCCTGTGCAGCCTGATCGCCCGGTTCTGGGACGTGCAGGAGGGCAGGGTGCTGTTCGGCGGGCGCGACGTGCGGGAGTACACCTGCGACGGCCTGCTGCGCAACATCAGCATGGTGTTTCAGAACGTATACCTGTTTGAGGACACCATCCTGAACAATATCCGTTTCGGCAAGCCCGACGCCACGATGGAGGAAGTCCGCGAAGCCGCGCGCAAGGCCCGCTGCCATGACTTTATCATGGCCCTGCCCGAAGGGTATGAGACGCCCGTGGGCGAGGGGGGCGTATCGCTTTCCGGCGGGGAACGGCAGCGCATTTCGCTGGCCCGCGCCATGTTGAAGGATGCGCCCGTGATCATCTTGGACGAGGCCACGGCCAGCGTGGATCCCGAAAACGAACGCCAGCTTCAGGAAGCCTTTGAAGCCCTGACCCGCGACAAGACGGTCATCATGATCGCGCACCGTCTCTCCACCGTGCGCAAGGCGGATCAGATCCTCGTGCTCGACAAGGGGCGGATCCTCCAGCGCGGGCGGCATGAGGAGCTTATGGAACAGGGCGGCCTCTATGCGGACTTTATCCGCATCAGGGAACAGGCTGTCGGCTGGTCGCTGTGAACGCAATGCTTGGAAGGGGTAGAAGCCTCCCGCCGGTGAGCCGCCTTCTGTTTTATCTTTAAACGTAACTGGGCTTCCGACAATCAAAGAGAGAGAACGGAGAGGCAGACGGCCGAAAAGAACGCATGGAACCTACCCCGCGTGGACGGATAAGCCGGTTCCGATTGAAGGGAACGGCATAAACGGGTTTGCCGGGCTTTTCGCTAACAGGGAAGAAGGGGCGATGCCCCCATCGGATAGGCAACGCGGGCCTGACGCGGCGCGACGTTGAAAATCTGATGGGGGCTTTTTTCGGGAAAATGTTCATTCGGTTAAAGTGTACGGGCCGTTACCTCATGCCGTGGGGTGCCGCATGGTACACAACGATTTGATATACGAGATACTTTCTGTTGTTGAGGAAATACCGGAAGGGTGTGTTGCCACGTACGGCCAGATTGCGCGGCTGATCGGCAGAGACAAGAACTCCAGGCTGGTGGGAAAGGTCCTGAGCATGGCGGAATATTATGGTGACTATCCGTGTCACAGGGTCGTCAATCATGCGGGGCGTCTTGTACCCGGATGGCTGGAACAGCGTCTTTTACTGGAAGCGGAACAGGTCGTCATGAAGGACGACAGGCATGTGGACTTGAAAAAATGCCGATGGGATTACTGAAAAGGAGGGGACGGTGAACCGCATAACGTACCACACAACGCCCTTGGGACGGGTCATGCTTGCGGCGAAAGGCGATGCTCTTGCCGGACTCCGGATGGAAGGCCAGAAATATTTCGCGGATACCCTGAAAGGGGAAGCCCGGGAACAGGACGATTTCCCGGTGTTCGTTCAGGCCAAGGAATGGTTCGATCGGTATTTTGCCTGCGAAAAACCTCGCATAACAGCGTTGAAGCTTGAGCCGGCAGGAAGTGAATTCAGGAAGGCGGTATGGGAAGCCCTCTGCCAGATTCCTTATGGCGAAGTCATAACCTATGGGGAAGTGGCCCAAAAAATGGCCGTGCTCCACAATAGGGAACGGATGTCCGCGCAAGCGGTAGGCGGCGCAGTGTGGCACAATGCCATTTCCATGCCATCGTGTCGTCGGGGCTAACGGAAGTTTGACAGGCTATGCCGGTGGGATTGATAAAAAAATAAAACTGCTGACCCATGAGGGGGACATATTCAAAAAGCTTTTTTGTGCCGAAAAAGAGTACCGCCCCATAACCCACTGGCTTCGCGCTATGCTGTCATCCGCATCCCGAACCATGCCGATCCCCACAGCCCGCTGTTCATGTCGGTGAAACGGCGTACGGGGATGCGTTCGAGCAGTCCCCGGTGCGAGCCTTCATAAAAGGCTTCCCGGAAGGCGTCGCACTCGGTCACGAGGGGATTGCGGAGGGCTATGCCGCCGGTAATGAACAGACCGCCCGTGCAAAGTGTGGACAACGCCCAGTTCCGGCAGGCCCGGGCGTAGAAACGGGCATACCAGCGCAGCGTCCCGGTTTCATGCCCGAACGCTTCGGCGGCGATTTCTTGAGCCTCCCGGCGCTCTCCGGTGAGAAACAGATGGAGCAGGCGAAGCCCGCGCCCTGACAGCACAAGATCGCCGCTCAAGCAGGCAAGCCCGAACTCCCGCGCCGCGAAATCCTGAAATGCCGCCTCCTCTTTGCCGATGAAAGGAAATATGACATGCCCTCCCTCGGCTGGAAGGGGGAGCCATGAGCCGCGGCTGTCCCGGATGAGCGAGGCCGTGCCCAGCCCCGTGCCCGCGCCGATGATGCCGATGGGGCCGTCCGGGCGGCTGCCGGGAGCGCCGAGCACGCAATGGGCCGTTGAACCGGCCGGAGTCAGGCAGGCGCAGGCCTCTGCCATGAAATCGTTGATTATCCGGCAAGAGCGGATGCCGTACCGCTCCCCGGCGTCGGTCAGATCCACTTCCAGAGGCGCGTTGGTCAGCCGGGCTTTCAGCGGATCGGCGACGGGGCCAGCCATGCCGACGACGAACGCGTCGGCGTTGCGGGGATGCCGATCCAAGGCCGTCCCGCAGGCGCTGATGAGGGCACCCGTGTCCAGGAGTTCCGCCGTCTTGCACTTGTCCATGCGGTGCAGGGAGAGCACGCCGTTTTCCAGCGTGAAACCGGCAAAGCGGCAATTGGTGCCGCCAAGATCGACGGCCATGATGTACTGCATGGGGGCCTCCTCTTGGGATTGCCGTGGCAACCCTGAAGCATAAAGGGAAGTATGCCAGCTGATGCGGGCCGGAGACAAGTGGGTAGAGAGTGTTTCCTGATGGGGAGCATCTCAAACAGGCGGGCACTCCGTAACGATACGGAATGCCCGCAAAAGAGAGCCTGTGGCGGGCTGAAATCTTCCACAACGGGAGCCCGACGGGTTGCTCTGGAATCCCTTAGGCCTGTTCGCTGCCGCGCGGATCCGAGGCTTCGGACGGCATATGTTGTTGCCGGTTGAGCAGGGACGCGTAGGCCTGTTCCGCGTTGTAGCTGCTGCGGACCAGCGGGGCCGAGAAAACAAAGGGAATGCCCAGTTCCCGCCCCTTTTGGGCGTAGCTTTCGAAGACATCGGGGTGGACGTAGCGCTCAACGGCGTGGTGCTTCTGGGACGGGCGCATGTATTGTCCGATGGTCACGATGTCGCATCCCACGGCGGCGAGATCGGCCAGCACGCCGTGCACTTCCTCGTCCGTTTCCCCAAGCCCGACCATGAAGCCGCTTTTGCTGATGCGCCCGGATTCCTTCACCCGGCGCAGGAGCTCAAGGCTTTGCCGGTAGTCGGCCTGAGGCCGGATGCGGCTGTAATGCGTGGGCGGCGTTTCCACATTGTGGTTGATGATGTGGGGCTCGGCGTCCATGACGTTTTGCAGGGCCTCGCGGCTGCCGCGGAAGTCGGGGATGAGGACTTCGATGGTAGGGCAGGCTTCGCTGTTCGCCCGGATGGATCGGATGGTCGCCGCGAAGTGGGCCGAGCCGCCGTCCGGCAGGTCGTCGCGGGTCACGGAGGTCACGACGGCATGGCGCAGGCCGAGGGCCGCCGTGGCTTTGCCCACGCGGGCGGGCTCTTCCGGATCGGGCGCGAGGATGATCCCCCCGCCGATGTTGCAGAAGGCGCAGTTGCGGGTGCAGGTGTTGCCGAGGATAAGGAACGTGGCCGTCTTGCGGGAGAAGCATTCGAACATGTTCGGACACTTGGCGCTGTGGCAGACCGTATGCAGATTAAGCCCTTCCACAAGGGCGCGGGTATCGGAAAAGGTGTGGTTGCAGGGCAGCTTAACGCGCAGCCACGGGGGGATCCGCAAAGAGGGTTTGGAATTCTCGGGTGCAGACATGCTTGACCTCCTGCATGGAAAGGGACTCGTCGCCGCGCTCGCGGGACAGGGACGTGGCCTCGGCGTCGGGGAGGCCGCATAGGGTAATGGCGTTGAAAAGGGAAAGATCGCTCCCCACATTGAGCGCGAAGCCGTGGAAAGACACCCAGTGGCGTACGCACATGCCGAGCGAGCAGAGCTTGCGGTTGCCGATCCAGACGCCGGGGCGGCCTTCCCACCGGGTTGCGGCAACGCCGAATGCGGCGGCGGTGCGGATGACGATTTCCTCCAGCGTGTGGACGAATCCGTGTAATCCATTGGTATGCTTGCCGATGCGGAAAACGGGATAGGCCACCAGCTGGCCCGGAAAGTGGCAAGTGATGTTGCCGCCCCGATCCGTCCGGGCGATTTCGACGCCCCGCGCCTCCAGTTCCGCCCGGCTGAGGAGCATGTTCTCCTCGCCGCCGTGCCGCCCGAAGGTGATCACCGGCGGGTGCTCCACCAAAAACAGCGTGTCGCCTTCGCCCTGCCGCACGCGCTCGTGGCGTTCGAGCTGGACGGCCAGAGCTTCCGCGTAGGGCATCATGCCCAGATCGATGATGTTCACAGTGCCTCGCCTGTATCGCGGGAACGTTGTTGCGGGTGAGCCGTCAAGGCCTGCCGCCGCAGTCCGCATTTCATTGGGATGACCTGCAATAATCCGCGTATGGTGTCAATATGCCCGGGCAACATCTTGCCGGGGGGATGAAGGCGGAACCGCTTTTATGTGAATGGAACGCGCCGCCGCGCTCTTTCTCATGGAGCTTGGGGCGGGTTTCGCGGTATGCATGGAGAGGGCCGCCGCCGGGGCATGGGACGTATTATGAGGCGCGGCGGTTGCGGAAAGGGCGTGGGAAATCGGTTTGACGGAAAGAAAAGGCGCACTTTTCCGTTTTTTTTCGAGGCGAGATTGACCGGATGCGCTGTGTCTCGTATATAAAAAGAAAAAACCTGTCGTCTTCATCAACGAGGAGAACGTTCATGCGGTACGTGTATCTGTTCCATGAAGGGAATGCGCGGATGAAGGGGTTGTTGGGCGGCAAGGGGGCCAACCTTGCGGAAATGACGAACATCGGGCTGCCGGTCCCCGGCGGCATGACGATCACGACGGATGCCTGCCGGGAGTATTACAACAACGGCAAGAAGTTGCCCGAAGGCCTCGCCGAAGAGGTCATGCGCGGCCTGAAGGCCATCGAGGAAGAAGCGGGCAGGCGTTTCGGCGACGGGGATGATCCCCTGCTGCTTTCGGTACGTTCGGGCGCGGTCTTCTCCATGCCCGGCATGATGGATACCATCCTGAACCTCGGCCTCAACGCCGCCACGTTCAAGGCGCTGGCCAAGCATACCGGAAACATGTGGTTCGCCTGCGACACCTACCGGCGGTTTATCCAGATGTTCTCGGATGTGGTCATGGAAATCCCCAAGGACAAGTTCGAGCATATCCTGCAGGAGCAGAAGGCCGCGCAAGGCGTCACGCTGGATCAGGAGCTCAGCGTCGAGTCGCTGCTTGCCGTCATCGATAAGAGCAAGGCGCTGTATCGGCAGGAAATCGAAGAAGACTTTCCGGAAGGATACAACATAGCCAACCTGAAAGAGGGCGATGATATT
>USCL01000199.1 GCA_900553145.1 uncultured Desulfovibrio sp. | reverse complement strand
GGCACGGGGAAAATCCCGAGCGCCGAAGGGAGGTTCCTCCGCAGGGTGCGGAAGGGGTTGCCCACCGCGCTCCCGACGAGCATGGCCAAGAGGATCTGCGCGTTGTCGATGAGCCCTTCGGCCCTGAGGTTCGCGGCGACCGCGGAGGACTGCACCAGCCCCCCCATCTGCGCGGCAACCACGGACACCAGTTCCGCCGGGAAAAAGCGGTTCACCTGATCGGGGACATACTGTTCCCAGAAGCTGAACGCGCCGTTCTTCAACAGCCATTCGATGCAGAGCATCAGCGGGACCGTGATGCACACCATACGGAACAGCAGGGTCAGTGACCGGACGGCGGCTTTTTCCACGGCGGAAGGCCAGCCGAGCGGGGCTTCGTCCGCCGGGGAAACGCCGGAAACGGAGGTATCCCCGTGTCCGGAGACGTACCAGCGGTTCCAGAGCAGGACGCCGAGGAGCACGATGAACCCGCCCGAAAACTGCGCCGAGAAGTAGAGCGCCCCCGGAAGCCCGATGGCCCCGATGACCGGATACATGACCCGGATGGAGTGCGAGACGTAGGCCAGATAACTGTTCGCCATACCACCCGCAATGAGCGCCGAGGTGCGGATATGCCCGTCGGCATGGCTGCTGACCAGTATGCTGTTGGCCGCCGCGTTGGAGCAGAGCGCGGTCGGCATCGCAAGGCCCACAATCTCGGGAAGCCGCGCCATCCGGGCCAGCTTGCCCATAACCCGCGCCAGCGCCATGTGCCAGCGCCGCGCCTCCATCAGCCCTCCGAGGAATGCCGCGATGCCCACGATGGCGAACAGGCGGCCGAACGTCCGCATTTTGGCGAAAATCTTTTCCGCCGGGGTGAGCGGCGTATGCCGCTTCATGCGGGAAACCGAGGCATCCGTGCCGTTCGCTGTCGGCGCGGGAGAAGCCGCAACGGTTTCTTCGCCCGCATCCGCGCCCATGCCTTCGCTGATGGCTGGGGCGGGTGGGCGCATCCGGCCTGTGGGGGCGCCGACGCCGGTTTGTCCCGGCTTCGGGCGCATCGTGTGGGACTCCGGCATGTGCAGCGTAAGCCAGCAGGCTCCGATGACGGCCAGGACAAACCACAGGACGCGGCTCGGGCGCCTCCACGGAGGCGGAAGAGGACGGCGCCCGCGTTTCATTGCTTCTTGACCATGATGAGCGACAGGTACTCTTCCGGGCGGTCGGCGACGGCGTCCAGATCGGTCAGGAGGGTCTGCCCTTCCATCGCCAAGTGCTCGCCGTACAGGATCTCCACGTTCTCCTCCCGCCGGAGGCGTTCCACCAGAGCCTTGCGGCTGCGGTAGGTTTTGAGGAGGATTGTGGTGGAGCCTTTGGGGAAGTCCAGCGTTTCGGCCATTTCCGATTTGAAGGAGGGGATTACCCTGAGCTGTTCGCCGTTTTCCACGAGCACCGTCCCCGCCTTGGCCGTCAACGTCGCGAAGGAGGTGATGCCGGGGACGATTTCCAGTTCCACGCCGGGGACGGCTTCGCGTATGGTTTCCAGAACGTAGCCGAACGTGCTGTAGGTCATGGCGTCGCCAAGGGTGGCGAAGGCACAGTCCCGGCCCGCCCGCAGTTCCGTAATGATGGCGTCGGCGTTGGCCTGCACCTGCGCGGCGCGGACGGCCTTGTCACGCGACATGCTGAATATCTGGAGGCGGATTTCCCCGCGCGGCTCGAGGGATTCGACCACGGACCGGGAAACGCTGTTCGACGCGTTTTGGGAGATGACGGTAAAGATTACGTCCACTGAGCGCAGCACGTCCGCCGCCCGGAGGGTCAGGTACCGAGGGTCGCCGGGGCCGATGCCCACACCGTACAGTTTTCCCGGTTTCATGGTAAAATCCTTGTCGAAGGTTGATGGTTGCGGGGAGGGAAAGAGAACCTTCCTGAAGAAAGGCCGTGTTGCCGTCGGCGGCTGCGAGGCCCGCGGCCAGAAGGTCACGGCCTTTCCCTTCCCGAGTCCTCCCTCCCCCTCAAAGGCTTTTGTACTGGGGATGAGGGGAGCCGGGGAACGCTTTTCTACAACGGGCGAACCGTGTTGCCGTTTGGTTTCAGAGTGAAAGGGGAGACGCCTCTGAAAAAGAGGAATGCCGCATTCCGTGCCGTTTTTAGGGCCCGCAGGGGAAAACCCGCGAACAGGGGCTAGGGCCGAAAGCCTCGGGGGGAGGTTCGGAGGGGGAAGGCCCCCTCCGTTGTTTTATTTATCCGCCACTCTGTTGCATCAATCCGCCTTTTTCGTGTTGGCGAGATCGACGACGGCGTTTTGGGTATGGCTGAGGAAGATGTCCTGAATGCCCTTGAGCTGGCCGAGGCCCTTGAGGTTGGGCATGGGGGTCATCCCGGCGGCCTTGATGCGGGAGGCCCAAGAATCCTCTTCCGGCCCGGCGAGATCGTTGTTGGCGTGGTCGCCGGCGACGATCATGAAGGGCTGGAGCCAGACGCGCTTGGCGCCGGAGGCCTTGAGCTTGGGCAGGACGTTGTCGAAGCTGTTGGCGCCTTCGACGGTGGCGAGCCAGACATGGGGGTCGGCCTTGTGGAAGGCGGCGACAGCGGCGGCGAGGGTCAGGTCGCCGGGGCCGCGGTCGTTGCCGTGGCCCATGAGCACCACGGCTTCGCCCGGCTTGCGATCCTTGGGCAGGGACGCGAGCACCACCTTGACCACATCGTCGAGATCCTTCTCGGAGACGAGGAGGGGATAGCCGACCTTGACGGTCTTGAATACGCCGGGATTCTTGGTGATGTTTTTGACGACCATGCGTTCGAGCTGGTTGTATTCCTCGGCGGGGGCGATGTGCAGGGACTGGATCTTGAGATCGGTCACGCCCTGCGCGGCGAGTTCGTTCATCGCGGCGTTGACGGAATGGACGGGCTTGCCTTCCTTCGCCAGCTTGTTGCGGATGATGTCCGAGGTGAAGGCCATAAGGACGGGCTCGTTCCCGGCGGCCTTCTTGTACGCCTTTTCGATGTCGTCGATTGCGGGCCTTGCGCTGTCCATCGAGGTTCCGAAGGCGACGAGCAGGGTGCCCGTCTTGGCAAGGGCGGTTCCGGCAGCCAGCAGGCAGCACAACAGAACCATGACGAAACATTTTTTCATGGCAACTCCTTGGTCCAATTGTCGTGGACCGGACGGAACGCGCGGAGGCGTCCGTACCATATGGGCTTTCAGGCTGGTTTCCCGGCTTGAGGATCATCTTTGCCCGCGCCTTCCCGTGGACGCGTCCACAGTGGCTGTTGCGGGTTCATCCCCTCTCACGGTTGCGGGTCAGCGTCGTTTTTACGAACTTCCCAATTATCCCGAAGTATTCGGGCACCTGAAGACGGTTGCGTTGGTTGCGGCGGGGCATTTGCCCGGCGGGTTTGGGGGTGACGGAGGGCTGGCGGCGTCCGCCTGTTTTCCGGGGCGTCGAGGCGCTTGCGCGCGATCCCTCCGGCCTACGTTCAAGCCGTTTTACCCTACCTGCACGGCGGCTTCAAGGGGTCTGAGAGGCATTAGGAATATCAGAAAGCCTTTTTTCTTAAACGGTTCCGAAATCCGTTGGTGCCCTATGGACGATTCCCCTGAAAAACCTTTTGAGGACGGCCATGATAGCACCTCAAAAGGCATGGTGGGCGTACCGCCTGACCGTGCGTCTTTTCCGCATCCGTTGGTTATCTCATATATCAGAAGGGTTCCCTTGTCCAGCCTTTCGGGGCGGCATGCGAAAAAAATCTCGATCTGAAAATGGGGCTGTAAAGGTTTTTTGTACCGGTGGAGTAAGGATTGATGCCGTATAAGAGGCATCACGGATGATCCGGAGGATGGAGTGGGGATGGGGAAGGGCGGGGGATGAGAAATATCTGTACCGCCGGGGCATGGGGCAGGAGGGGGTCGGGCGGCCCGCTTTGTGCGATGACGGGGCCGGACGCCGGCGGGCCCGGGAGAGGGAAACCGATCCTCCGCCGCGCGGCCCCGTATCGGGAAGATCCGCCCGCGGGTTCGGGGGAACCGCGGGCGGAGGGCGGGATGGGGATGCCCGCCTTATTCGTAGGTGTACGCTTTTGCCATGGCCGCCATCTGGCGGGGGAAGGTAAAGTCGAGGCAGGCGGGGTATTCGCAGCCGGTCGAGAGGACGTACCTCTTGGAGGGGCCGAATACGGCGAGTTCCTCTTCCACGCGCGCCTTGAGCGTTTCGGGGGTGGCGGTCATGAACCAGCCGGGATCGATGGTGCCCATGAGGATCATCTTGCCGGCGTATTTCTCGACGGCCTCCTTCATGTCCGCGCAGCCCTGCGGCGGATGGGCGAAGGAAAACAGGACGGGGTTCATGCGCGCATACTGTTCATCGAAGTACGCGCCCTGCCCGCAGTTGTGGATCATCACCGCGCAGCCGTGGGAACGCACGCGCTCGGCGATGCGGGTCATGTAGACGCCTTCGAACTCGTCCCACATTTCCGCGCTCATGATCGACCGGGAAGCATACAGCGTGTCGAACATCACCGCGTCGATGCCCGTGGCGCAGAGCTGGTCGATCCAGTCGCAGAGCACGTCGGAGACGATCTCCACGCCCTTTTTCACTTCGTCCGGGGCGGTATACAGATCCATGAACATTTCCTGCTGGCCCCTGAGCATGCTGACGATGCCGAGCGGGCCGAACACGAAGGCCACCACGGGCTTGTCCTTGCCCCGCGCCTCCACGAGCTTGCGGCAGAGTTCCACGTGTTCGCTCATGCGCTTGCCTTTGGCGGGGTCGATGCGGGGGATCTTGTCGTAATCCTCCTCAGTGGGGACGACGCGGTGCGCGGGGTCCGGGCAGGCGGCCTTGTCCTTGAAGTACAGCAGTTCCTGCCCGAAGTCGGCGGCTTCCACGGAGAGGTCGACCAGCGTGCACAGGCAGTCGAGGTCGAGCTCGTCCGTGGTGCGGATGATGGCTTCGGCGCATTTGTCGACGTCCTTGGTCCACTCTTCATAGGTGATGCCGAGCGACTGGCGCGACACGCTGTTCACCAGCGGGTAGACGGGCATCCTGTCCGGCGTTTCGTGGTTCAGCATCGCGGCGAAGCGTTCTCGTGAAGTCATGGTCATGGCGTGATGCTCCTTGGCGGGTGTGGCGTGGTTTCCAATGGAAAATGTTTTGTCCCATATTGGGCGCGACGGCAGGCCCGGCGGCGGGGCGTCGGTTTTCCGGTATTCAAGATAAGGGGGAGTGCTGAGGGAAGCCGTCTTGCGCCCCGGCGCGTTTTCCCCAAGAGGAGGAAAGGAAAACGCGCCGGGTTCCTTACGGGGCCCGGGCGGGAGAAGCCCCGCCCGGACGGCCCGCTAGTAGAGGTTGTTGTCGATGAACCGCTTGTCTTCCTTGCCCTTCCAGAAATCGGCGACGCCGAGTTCGCCTTCCGCGTCCGCGAGGACGTCGCGGATGGCCTTGACCTGTTCGGGGCTGAGGGGGTTCTTCTGCTTGTGGGCGGCAAGGATTTCCTTGGAGCGTTCGCGGGCCTGTTCATAGAGATCAGGCTTCCCGGAACCGGCCCACATATCGTAGTTCCGGCGGTTCATGAGGTTGTAGGTGCTGAGATCGCCGAGGTGGTCGAAGGTGTCCATTTCGGCGAGGTACGTACCGAAGGGGCCGACTTCCTTGATCAGGTCCGTGGAGAGGGTCGTGGCGTCAACCTTGAAGCCAGCCAGCATCCGCAGCACATAATCAATGATTTCGTCGTCCACGAGCAGGGTCGGGATGTCGAACGTAAGTCCCGTCTCAAGCATGCCCTGACCGAAAAGGACACTGGCACCTGCCAGCGCGGTCATCAGGCGGTTGAGAGCGCGTTCGGCTCCGGCCTGCACGTCGTTGCATATGCTGTCCGTCTATCCACCGGCAATGTAGCTCGGGATGTTGTAGTACTTCGACATCCGGGCCATCGCCGCGTTGAGCACGAACACTTCGGGGGCCGCCACGAGGGAGAGGCCCTTCTTCATGTCCATGACGCAGGCGGACGCGCCGTACAGGGTGGGGTTGCCCTTGTTCACGCACTGCAGCAGGGTGTTGAAGGCGAGGAAGTCCGCGTTGTGCACGGCCACGCTCCCCGCGTAGCTGATGGGCGAGGTCGCGCCCTGCTGCACCATGACGAGGATGTGGTTGGGCAATCCGGCTTCGGCCACGATCATGGCGTTTTCACAGGCCTCATGCGAGATGCGGAGCGGGCTGATCGTGGTGTGGTTGAAGGCGGTGCGGGGGCGTTTTTTGAGCTCTTCCTTGCCCCCGGCGGCGATCTCCGCCATCTTGATCATTTTCTTTGTCTGGAAGGGGCTGCCGGACACCAGATGCATGGGCTTGCTGGTGTAGCAGAAGGCCACTTCCGCGTTGTGCATCGACGCGGACTCGGAAGGCACGTCCTGCGGGCCGATGGCGCGGTTGTAGATGTGTACGTTGTCGAGCGAGTCGACCACGCGCAGGATGTCTACGGCGTCCTGCTTGACGGTGGAACGGCGTTCGCCGGTTTCAAGGTCGTGGATAAAGATGCCTTCGCCGAAGTTGGAGGCATAGACCTGATCCTGCGCCATGTGGATGTCGTCGTCGGGCGTCCTGCCCCGGTGGACGAATTCGGCGGGGACCGCTTCCAGCGCGCTCTCGACGAGCGTGCGCGGGAAATGGGTGCAGCCGTCCGCGTCTTCCCAGCAGCCGTGGTCGCGCAGCACTTCGCGCGCCGTTTCGCTGTCGAAGTACGCGCCGCGGTCGTGCAGGACTTCTAGGGATGCCTCATGGATTTTTTCGCAGTCCTTTTCGCGGAGGAAGTTCAGGCCGACGCCGACGCCCCCCATCAGACTGGAATGTGCCCATCTTTTCATACAAGCCTCTCTGGGTTTGCTGAAGCATATCGTAAGGCGGAACGGGTCCGCCGTGCCTCTGCCGTTGTTCGCCCGGAAGGTTCCGGGTAAGGCGCCTCAAAGGGGACGCCTTTCTCCCCCCTTGCGAAAGCCTTGAGGGGGAGGGGTTTGAAGAGGGACCTTTCCTTCTTCAAACCATTCCCTGTTCGGGAAACAGCATCCGTTCCACGTAGGCGTCGGTAAAGCCCGCGTGGGCGGAAAGTTCGATGTACCGGGTGCGGCGGATGATGCCGAGGGCGCTTTCGGGCGCGCCTTCTTCGGTCGCGTAGCGCAGCGCGCCTGATCCGGCGGCGTTGCCGAGGACCTTGACCCGGCCGGAAAGTTCTTCGGGGATGAGCCCGATGCGCGCCGCGCTCTCCGGGCGCATGGCGGAGCCGAACCCGCCCGCGAGGTAGAGCCGGGCCACGTCCTTGGCTTCGATGCCCGCTTCCCGCAGCAAGATGTC
>USCL01000198.1 GCA_900553145.1 uncultured Desulfovibrio sp. | reverse complement strand
CCCCGCCGTAGCGCAGGGACATCATGGCCGAACAGTAGTCATGGACCGCGCCGCCGAAAATGCAGCCGAATACCACCCAGAGCAGGGCGGAAGGCCCGTACAGCGCTCCGAGGATGGGGCCGAGCACGGGGCCGAGCCCGGCGATGTTCAGAAGCTGGATCAGAAAAATCTTGTAGCGGGGCAGCTCCATGTAGTCCACGCCGTCGCGCCTGCTCTTGACCGGCGTGGGCCGCCCGAAATCGGCTCCGAACACTTTTTCCACAAACGCGCCGTACACGAAGTCCCCGCCGATCAGCAGCGCGAAGCTGCCCCAGAAATACCAGAAGCCAGACATGATCTCCTCCCATATCTGTTGAACACGCGGGACCTTTTCAGCCCCGGCGACCGGAAGGACGGCATGCCGTTCCTGTGCGTTTCGCTCCTCGCTTGTCCGCATCCAGCGTTTTTCCGGGACGCCCCGCCCCGGACCCCGTCCTGACCCGCCGGTCGTGAACGAGAATGATTACTCTCGTTTTTCCGCCTTGTACATAGCCGAAAATACCCTGAAAATACTTTTCCGTTCTTGTTATTTCGGCCTGACCAGCATGATGGCCACATCCATGACGTTGGTGCGCGTGGGGCCGGTGCGGAGGAGGGTCCCGGCCTTGAGCAGCAGGGGATAGCTGTCGTTGGCGTCGAGGCTGGCTTCCGGCTGCAGCCCGATGGCGCGCAAACGGGCCAGATCGCCGCTGAAGGCGTAGCCGCCCGCCGCATCCGTGGGCCCGTCCGTGCCGTCCGTCCCCACGCAGATGAGGTCGATGCCCCGGTCGTCGGCCAATTCCAGCGTGGCGGCGAGCGCCATTTCCTGATTGCGCCCGCCCTTGCCGCCGCCCCGGATGGTCACTGTGGTTTCGCCCCCCGCGAGCAGGCAGAGCGGGGCGTCGCCGGGGCGCAAGGTCGCTTGCGCGCGCCGGGCCTCGGCGACGAGAGCCGCCGCCGTTTGCCGGGCTTCGCCGCTCATCGCCGTCGTGAGGATGCGGGGCGCGAACCCGCACCGCGCCGCTTCGCCCGCAGCCGCTTCCAGCGCCTGTTTCACCGAGGCCACAAGCACATTGCGGACGCGCCCGAAAGCGGGTTCGCCCGCCTTCGGCGTTTCGGGGGCACGGCCTTGCAGCCCTTTTTCGATGTGGCCCCAGATCGTTTGCGGCATCTTCCAGCGCAGGCCGTAGTGTTCCACTACCCTCAGGCAATCCGAAAAGGTGCTCGGATCGGGCACCGTGGGGCCTGAGGCGATGACGTCGAGATCGTCGCCCACCACGTCGGACACGATGAGCCCGAGCACGGTGGCCGGGAACGCGGCGCGCACGAGGCTGCCGCCGCTGAAGCGGGAGAGGTGTTTGCGCAGGGTATTGATCTCGTGGATTGTCGCTCCGCACTCCAGCAGCATGCAGGTGAGCCGCTGCATGTCGGCCAGCGGGATTTCAGGGTGCAGGGCGGGGGTGAGCGCGCTGGCCCCTCCCGTGAAGGTGCACAGGACAAGATCGTCCTCGCGGCTCTCCCGTGCCATATCCACGATTTCACCGGCCGCAGCCGCCCCGGCCTCGTCCGGGACCGGGTGGCCGCCCTCCTTGATCCTGATGTGTCTGGTCCGCTGCCCTTCCGGCAAGTCGTGCCCGTATTTGACGACCACAAGGCCGTCGCTGATGCGATCGCCGAGCAGGTTTTCCAGCGCCGCCGCCATCGGGGCCGCGCCTTTGCCCGCGCCGAGCACGCGGATGCGGCGGTAGGCATCAAGGCTGCCCGACCATGCGGGGGCTCCGGCCTCGTCGGTCAGGGTCAGTTTGTCCCCTTCGAGGTGAAGGTGGCGCAGCACGGCGCCGTCGGGAGCCACGGCGTTCAGGGCGGCATCCGTGAGGCGGCGCAGTTCGGCGGCGGCTTGGCAGGGAGGGAGATCGGTCATGGTGCGGCTCCTGTTTGAGGGAAGGGAGGGGAGGTTTGGGAAGGTATTGGGGGAGGGAAAACTTTTCTGAAGAAAGAGGGGAACGCCCTACGCTTTTCCCTCCCGCCCCAAACCTGCCGGCGCGGAGCCCATCCATCCCTTTCCAAAGGCTTTTGTGTTTATCGAACCCCTGTTTGCCATCTTTTCCAATGTGGAGTGCTGTTGGAAGAGTATTCTGTAAAAGATTAATAAAGAGGATATGTTCAAAAATGGCGTTTTGAGGGCCGGGCAAGGATGTATCCGGAACGCGCCCGGAAGCGTGAGCTTTTCTTTTGGCTCAGGCCGGGGCTCTTGTCAAAGGGTGAGCGTATCCGATATCCTGTTTGTTCCCTTGAATGGCAACCGAACATCAACCGGAGCGGTGACATGAAAATCGTTGTTCTTGACGGCTATACCCTGAATCCCGGCGACAATCCGTGGGACCCGCTGGCGGCGCTCGGCGATCTGACGGTGTATGACCGCACCGCGCCTGAAGATGTGCTGGAGCGGGGCCGGGGCGCGGAAGTCCTGATCACCAACAAGGTGCGCCTGAATGCGGATACGCTGGCGGCTTTGCCGGATCTGCGCTGCATCGGGGTCATCGCCACAGGGTACGACGTGGTGGACATCGCGGCGGCGGGCAAACGGGGCATCCCGGTCATGAACGTGGTGAACTACGGCACGGAGGCCGTGGCGCAGCACGTCTTCGCGTTGCTGCTGGAATTGTGCCGCCGGACGGCCCTGCACGACGCGGGCATCCGCTCCGGGCGTTGGGCCGCCGGGCCGGACTGGTGTTTCTGGGATACGCCGCAGGTTGAGCTTTCCGGCAAGGTCATGGGCATCCTCGGTTTCGGGACCATCGGGCGCCGCGTCGCCGAGCTGGCGCACGCGTTCGGCATGAAGGTGATCGCCGCCTCCGTCCGGAAGTCCGCCGCCGAGCTCTCGGCCTCCTCCGCCCCCGTGGCTTTCCCGGTCGACTTCGTGGAACCGGACGTGCTGTTCCGCGCCTCGGACGTGCTGTCCCTGCACTGCCCGCTTACGGAGCAGACCCGCGCCATCGTCAACGCCGCCAACATCGCCAAGATGAAGGACGGGGCCATCCTCCTGAACCTTGCCCGGGGGCCGCTGCTCGACGAGGCGGCGGTGGCTGAGGCGCTGGCTTCCGGCAAGCTCGGCGGGCTCGGCGCGGACGTGGTGTCCGTGGAGCCCATCACGCAGGACAACCCGTTGCTGACCAGCCCCAACACGCTGCTGACACCGCATATCGCTTGGGCAACCCTCACCGCCCGGCAGAACATCACCCGGATCATCTCCGAGAACATCGCCGGATGGATGGCGGGCCAGCCCAAAAGCGTGGTCAACAAGGCTTATCTGAACGCATAAATGAGGAAGGGAGCTGAAAAGGCTCCCTTTTTTAACCCGCGCGCCCCTCCGGAATGGAAAAGGGAGGCACGGGATAGCCGGAATACGTATGAAAGAGAACAAATACGACGACGCGACGTTTTTCGATAAATACAGCATGATGCCGCGCTCGAAGGAAGGGCTTGCCGCCGCCGGGGAATGGCATGTGCTGCGGGGAATGCTTCCCGCGTTTGAAGGCAAGCGGGTACTTGATCTGGGGTGCGGCTTCGGCTGGCACTGCCGGTATGCCGCCGAGCAGGGGGCAGCCTCCGTGGTCGGCATCGACCTTTCCGAAAGGATGCTGGCGGAGGCCCGGGCCATGACGGACTCGCCCGTCATCCGCTACCTGTGCATGCCCATTGAAGATATCGATTTCCCGGCGGGCTCGTTCGATGTGGCGATCAGCTCGCTCGCCTTCCATTATGTCGAGTCCTTCAGCGGCCTGTGCGCCAAGGTGAACCGCTGCCTCTCCGCCGGGGGGCGTTTCGTCTTTTCCGTGGAACATCCGGTATTCACCGCGCAGGGCCCGCAGGAATGGCATTGCGACGCGCAGGGGAACCATGTGCACTGGCCCGTGGACGGCTACTTTTCCGAGGGCGTCCGCAAGGCCGGTTTCCTCGGCGAAGCGGTCATGAAATACCACAAGACCCTGACCACCTACGTCAACGGCCTCCTGCGGAACGGATTTGAATTGCTGGAGCTTGTGGAGCCGCAGCCGGAACCCGGCCTTTTGGAAGCCTATCCGGAAATCATGCGGGATGAGCTCCGCCGCCCGATGATGCTGCTCGTGTCGGCCCGGAAACGCTGAACCCCGCCTCCCCCTCTGGAACGTCCGGCGTTGCGCCGGTTCTTCGGGATGATGCGGTCGGGCTGTTTTGCCCCATAGCGGAGGGGCGATCCCAAGGGATCGCCTCCAGCCTTTTCAGCAAAAGGCCACGAGAGGTCCCCCTTCCGTCATTTTCCATCTAAGGTTTCCGGCGGTATCGCAGATTCCCTCGCGGCGTCGCGGTGATGCGGCCCCGGCCCGGCGGATGGAGCGGCTTACAGCCAGCTCGGCTTGCTGCCGGATTCCGCCACGACCGCGTCGCTCATAGTGAATCCTTCAAGGCTGTCCGCCTTGGCTTGAATGCAGATGAAACGCAGGGAACTGTCGTCCGCCGCACGCAGGCAGCGTTCCCCGCGCGGGTCGATGCGGAAACAATCCCCTTCCTTCAGCGGCAATTCTTCCCCGTCGATATACAGCATCCCCTTGCCTTCAAGGATGAGGTACACTTCCTCATTCTTGGTATGGTGGTGCACAAAAGGCACGCTGGCCCCGGCGGGCAGGGTGTTGCAGGATACTTCCGTGCCCGTGAGGTTCAGGAGGCCGTGCAGTTCGTTGCGGTTTCCCTTCATGTCGATATGCGCCAGTTTGTACTGAGCCATGATTCGTCTCCTATTTAGTTTGATATCGAACTAATTGATCCCTAAAAAGGGCGGTTACCCCTAGCCGTTCACACACTTTTCCAGAAGCCGATCCAGAAGTTCCGCCTCCTCTTCGCTGAGCCGGTCAGTGATCAGCCGCTGCAGGCCGCTGGAAATCGCTTCAAAGGCTGGTTCCAGTGCGCGGCCCTTGTCCGTCAGGCGTACCAGTACCCCCCGGGAATCCGCCGGATCCGGCATGCGCAGCACGTAGCCGTTCCGTTCCAGTTTTTCCACCAGCGTCGTCACAGTGGACTTTGTCCGGTTTACCTGCCTGGCAAGCTCGCCCATGTTGCAGGCTTCGCAGGCCAGAAGCCGCACCAGAATGTCACCGTGGCTGGGGGCGATGTCGCCGAGCCCGGCCTTTTCGAGTTCCGCAAGGATGAAGCGGTTGCCCGATTCGCGGAGCTGGCTGGCATGGGAGAAAATAGCTCTGTACGTCATGGAGAGTTTTTAGTTCGATATCGAATTATTGTCAAGCGCCGGAGGAGGCGGCGCAGTTGAAAACTGCTCCGGCTTTTCCGAACTGTATAATATAACCCATTTATTACAATATATTATTTGAAATAAAAAATGTTTCTTCCTTCGGAAAATCATAAAGCCGCTTTTCCTCTATACGGGGAAAGGCGGCTGTAGAGATGTGATGGGAGGGAAACACTTTGAAAAGAAGGGGGGTGGGTGAAGGGAGGGAAGCTTTCTCCAGAAAAAGCCTTCCCCCAAGCCACTCGCTTACCTTTGCGAAACGACAAGCCCTGTGAGGGTGAGGGCCGTCCCGGCGATGGCGAGGGGGGTGATCGTTTCGTGGAGGATGATGACGGAAGAGACGACCGTCACCACGGGGACGAGATAAATGTAGGCGGTGGTTTTGACCGCGCCGAGGATCCTGACCGCCCAGTTCCACGTGACGAAGCAGAGGGCGGACGCGCCGAACCCGAGATAGAGCAGGTTGAGCGTGTTGACCGGGGACGCGAAGCGTTCGAGCCCGAGGCGGCAGTCGAAGACGAACAGCGCGGGAAGCATGAACAGCAGGCCGTAGAAGAAGACCTTGCGCGTGCAGAGCACCATGTTCATGCGGAAGGCGCCGATCTTTTTCATGAGGATCGAATAGCAGGCCCAGACCCCCGCCGCCAGCGTGGCGAGGATGTCCCCGACGGGGTTCAGCTTGAGGACGAAATTCCCGTTGAGGCCGATGAGGATGATGCCCGTCAGCGCGGCGGCAAAACCCACGAAAAAGCGTTTCCGCAGCGGTTCGCCGTCCAGCAGCCAGTTCGCCAAGAGAGCGGTGAAGAACGGCGCGATCGAAATGATGACCCCTACGTTGGAGGCGAAGGTGTAGGTCAGCGCGATGTTTTCCAGCAGGAAATAGAGCGTCACCCCGCATAGCCCGGCGGCGGCGAAGAGCATCTCCTGCCGTCGCGTGCCGCGCGTTCCCTTGCGCGGATAGATGAGCCACAGCGAGAGATAGCCGAGCGTAAACCGGAAAAACAGGATTTCGATGGGCGTGAAGGCGTCAAGGAGCACCTTGGTCGAGACGAAGGTCGTGCCCCAGATGATGATGGTCATAAGGGTCAAGACATGGCCGAGTACGGTTTCGTTTTTCATGCTTGCCTGCCGCCGAAGATTTCCGCGTATTGCCGGGGCGTCACCCCGATGAGCCGCTTGAAGAAGCGGGAAAAATGGCTCTGATCCGCAAAGCCCGTCTGGAGCGCCGCCTCGATCAGCGGCACGTTCCGTTCAAGGAGCTTCCGCGCTTTGGCGATGCGGATCGTTTCCAGATACCGGTACGGCGAGATGCCCTTCTGCTTGGTGAACGAGCGCAGCAGGTAATTCTTGCTCAGGCCCGCGATCTCGCCGAGCCGCTCCAGCGAAACCGGTTCGGCGGAGTGTTCTTCAAGGTAGGCGCATACGGCCCCAATGCCGGATTCGTCCTTGTACGCGTCTGGCAGGGGCGTTTCCCCGGCGTTGTCGCGCAGCAGCTGGCCCAGAAGCATCAGAAAGATTTCTTCCTTCCGGAACTCTTTGTCCTCCTGCACGATCATGGCGTGCAGGTCGCGCAGCGAGCACGCCAGCTCGCTCTGGCTCAGGATGCGTTCCCGGAACTGCGGCAGCATGGCCTGCCCCGTGATTTCCCGCATGGCCGCGCGCATGACGTCGGGCAGGACGCCGATGCCGCGATAGCTGAACGGCTTTCCGTCATAGGAGCGGCATCCGTGGGGCTCGTGCGGGTTGAGGGTGAAGAGATCGCCTTCGAGGGTGACGTATCGTTGCCCGCCGCAGACCAGTTCCCGCGACCCTTTCTCGATGAACCCGATCAGGTAGTAGTCGTGGAAATGGCTGGGGAAGGGTTCCAGCACGTTCTGGAGCCAGTAGGCTTCAACGGCGAGTTCCGCGTCGTAGTGTATGGTCCGTGTTTCTTTCAGCATGATTTTTGTCTACGCCCTTTTCTTGCGGGCCTCTTGTACGATGTTGCGCTTTGGCGGGGAGGGGGGAGCCGGAAAACCGGGGGA
>USCL01000197.1 GCA_900553145.1 uncultured Desulfovibrio sp. | reverse complement strand
GCTCCTCGGTCAACCCGTCCGCCCCCGACGCCCGGAGGCGCGAGGCGTAGAAACGCACCAGCGGCAATTCGTTGCGCACGCTCGCCGTATGGATGAACGCCGCCACCCTGGCTTTTCCCGTACCCTGTTCACCCCGGAGCAGGACCGGGCCGCGCCCATGCCCGGCATAGCTGGCCTGTTTCAAAGCCTCGCACATGCCCTCGGACACGGCGAGGATGCCGCCGTCCAAATCCCCGGCCACATGCGGCCTGTCGCCCCGCCGCTCGGCAAGCCGCTGCTGCCGGGCCATGTCATCCTGCAAATACGTGGCCTGCGCCGCGATCATCCCAGCAACGACCTCAAGGAAACAGCGATGCCGTTCCAGCACCTCGCGCGACGCTTTCGGCGTGTCCACGCTCAACACGCCGATGACCTTGCGCGCCTGCTCGCGGCCCGGCTCCCAGCTCATCTGCGGGGCCAGCACCGGCACGCTGAGGAAGGCCAGAGAGGAAAGCTCCTCATCGGTACGCACAAAAAATTTGCTCAGGAAAACGGGATGCCCCTTGAGGCATTCGACAATGACGGGCTTGCCCGTGACGAAGACCTGACCGGTAACGCCCATGCCGGGCTCATACACGATTTCACTGTTCCGGGGCGCGCCGTCGGCCACGCACAGACGCAATGTCCGTGTTTCCGGGTCGAAGATGACGAGGTGAGGGCGCAGAAAACCATGCCGCTCGGTGAGGAGCGCGAGCAGTGATTTGAGCGAAGACTGGAACCCCCGCTGCGGCCCCATTCCGGCGGCGATGCGTTGCAGGGTTTCCATGTACGGGACGGGATTCATCAGATCGGCAAGCTGCTGTTCAGACATACGAATCAAAAAGGGATCGGCCGAGAAACGTTTCTCAAGTCCCTGTTACGGTATGGGGGCGCATCAATGCGGGGAAAAACGGGGCGGCCCGACCCTTTTCCGTGCAAAAGGAATCTGGGAGAATCGTCCGCGCCAGTGCCGCTCATATCCCGGAAGGGGCAAGGGGGCTGGACGCCCCCTTGGCGCCGGAGAGCTCCCGGCCCCCTTCCTTGTAAACGGCTAGAACAGCCGCGTGGAGGCGAGGATTTCGCGCCCGCGCTCAGCGGCCTTGAGGTTTACGTCAACCAGCTTGGCGGGCATGAACATACGGATGCCTTCTTCCAGCGCTTCAAACCCGAAGGGAAGGAGGCCGGAAGCGCACAGCGCGCCGAGCAGGATATTGTTGCCGCACTGGGCGGAACCGAGCTCGATGCCCATGCTGCGGCAAGGGAGGAACCAAGCGGCGGACGCGCGATCGCGCACGGCCTGTTCCACGGCGTCCAGCCCCGGGGCGACTTCGCGCCCGGCGGAAACGGACAGCGGCGGGATGACGTCGGTGCTGGAAAACACCACGCCGCCCTGCTTCAGGTAGCGCAGGCCGCGCAGCGTTTCCAACGGTTCAAACCCGAGCACGATGTCGGCCTCGCCGAACCCGAGCTTGGGGCTTTTCCAGCCGCCGAGCAGGATGGTGGATTCCACCACGCCGCCGCGCTGCGCCATGCCGTGGATTTCCCCGGCGACCACATCGACGCCCTGCGCCACGGCCACACGCGCCAGCAGCGTGGTTGCGGTAAGCGTTCCCTGACCGCCCACACCCGTCATATAAATACGAATACGCTTGCTCATTTTCAGCTCCGCTTGCGGGCCCGGATAGCGGGCGTTACCTGGAGACACACCATGCAGCCGGAACACTGCGATTCATCCACGCTGACGACCGGAGCTTCGGCGGTGCCGCCGCGACGGAACGCGGGGCAAGCCAGATCGGCCAGACACTTCAACGCTTCTTCGCCCTGCGCGGCGACTTCGGCCACCTGCGGGCGGCTCTGCTTCAGCGTGCGTCGCGCGAACAGCATGCAGGGTTCTTCCGCGATGATGACGCGGACCCCGGAACGGGCCTTCATTTCCTCAAGCGTCTTCAGCGTGCCGCGCATGTTGAAGGGCTTGACCTTGGCGACGTCCGTGACGCCGATGCCGCGGACCACGCTTTCGATATCCAGATGGTTGCAGCCTTCGCCGAGAACGGAGGTACAGACGCCGGGGTTGGGCTGATGGCCGGTCATGGCGGTCGTGCCGTTGTCGAGGATCACCAGCAGCACGTCATGCTTGTTGAACACTGCGTTGGCGAGGCCGGTCATGCCGGAATGGAAAAACGTGGAATCGCCGATGAAGCCGACCACCGGACGATCCGAAACCATGGCGAAACCGCTGCCCGCCGACACGGAAGATCCCATGCAGAACAGGAAGTCGGCGGCGCGCAGGGGCGGGACCATGCCGAGCGTATAGCAGCCGATGTCGCTGGAATAGACGGCCTCGTCGCCGAAGACCTTGCGGACGGCGTAGTACATGGCGCGGTGCGAGCAGCCGGCGCAGAGGTTCGGAGGACGTCCGGGCAGGCGGGACACGTCGATGGCGGCACCGCCGGCGGACGGAAGTTCCTTGCCGAGCACGGCGGCCAGCGCGCGGGCCACGGCCCCCGTGGAATATTCGCCGAAAATCGTCAGATCCGGGCCCTTGCCCACGATGGAGACGCCGATCTTGCGCTCTTGGGCCAGCGCACGGAGATCCTGCTCGATCAGAGGCTGGAGCTCTTCGAGCACCAGCACCGTATCACAGCTGGAAATGAAGTCGGCCAGCAGGTTTTCCGGCAGGGGCCACGTGAACCCGAGCTCAAGAACCTTGACGTCCTTCTCCCAGCCGTTTTCGGCGAGCGCGTCGGCAAGGTAGGCGCGGCTGATCCCGCTGGCTATGACGCCGATGCGGCCTTCGCCCGTGATTTTGTTCCACGGGGAGGCTTCGGCCTTGGCGCGGGCGTTCTCAAGGTGCTCGACGAGGACTTTATGGCGGGCCTGCGCCACGGCGGGCACGGGCACGAAACGCATGGGGTTGCGCTCAAAGGGGACGATGGGGGCAGGCTCACCGAGCGCGCCGAAGGTCACCGGGCCGCGCAGGTGGTTGACGCGGGTGGTCGTGCGCAGCATGACGGGCTGCTGGAGTTCGCGGGCCAGCAGCAGGGCGTCGCGGGTCATGTCCTTGGCTTCCTGCGCCGTGGCGGGCTCAAAGCAGGGCATGCCCATGAACCGGGCGTAGGTGCGGTTGTCCTGTTCGTCCTGGCTGGAATGGCACAACGGATCGTCGGCGCTCACCAGCACGAAGCCGCCGGGAAGCCCCACGTAAGCCGCGGTGAACAATGGATCGGCGGCCACGTTGACGCCCACATGCTTCATCGTGGTCATGCTCATGGCCCCGGCAAGGGCCGCGCCCGCCCCCACTTCCACGGCAACTTTCTCGTTGACGGAGTACTCCATGCGGTACCTGCCGCACGAGGCGAGATAGTGGAACGTGTCCGGGATTTCGGAAGAAGGAGTGCCGGGATAGCAGGTTACCACATTGATCCCTGCTTCCAACGCCCCCCGGACGATGGCCTCGTTGCCAAGAAGCAGGTGTCGCACGCCCGCTTCAGCAGCCAGTAACGGATGACTCATGAAAACCTTCCCTCGTGTTTGAAGCGCGGCGGGAACGGATCCGAACCGCACGGTTTTCCGAAAGAAACGGCCTCTGCGCAAACGGGCTGAGGCCTTGCGGCAACAGCCCGTTCTCTTCCCGGGCAAACCGGGAACCGACAGGGTTTACGACGGAGGCCGTTCCCTTTGATAGGCTTTTAGGAGGCCATGCGCGCCTTCAGCTCGGCGATCTTGGCCTGGAAGTAGCCGTTGTTCGCGGCATCCCCCAAAGAAGTGGCGATGCTCTCATAGGCGGCAAGCGCGCGGTCAAGCTTGCCCGCGAGCTCGGCGGACATGGCCTGCCCTTCCAGAATGGCGGGGCGCAGGCTTTCGGGAGCGCTTTTTTCCAGAGAATCAAAAACGGCAAGCGCTTCGGCGTATTTGCCCTCACGCTGCAGGAGGTCGGCCTGATTGATGGCGGCCATCATGCCGATGGGGCCTTTGGGATCGGCGGCGGCAACGGCGGCATACGCGGCGGCGGCCTTCCCATACTGTTCGAGGCCGAGGGCGGCGGTGGCGATTTCAAGCTGGACGCCGGACTTCATGGCGCCGGGGGCATCCGGAAGGAATTTTTCCAGCGCGGCGATGCGATCAGGGCCCTGCGTGCTGACGAGGATGCGGCCAAGCTCGAGGTGGGCTTCGCGCTCCACACGGGCCTGATGCCACTGCCAGCCGCCGACGCCGGCGATGACGAGCACCAGTAGAACGACGCAGGCCACGATGATGCGGCTGTTCCGGAGCACGAAGCTCAACAGGGGTGTAGCTTCGACGGCCACTTCGGACTGGATTTCGCCCATCAGGCTGCCGGGGATTTGAGGCCCGGACGGACGGAGAGGATCTGCCATGATGTCTGTACTCCTTGACTCTTCCACACTCTTTTTAAGTCGGACAGGGTCCGATATACGCAGAAACGGGCTTGCCGGAGCAAGACCATAGACGGCAAAACATAGGTTGGATCAACAGGAATGTCAAAAGAAATGTCCCGGCCCGGGGTTGCGGGAAGCCGCGTGGAACCTTATAGATACGTGTCACAGGGAACGGCCACAACCTCCCGCGCCACGAAAAAGGATACGCCATGACAGCCTCGATCGAACTTCAGATGGAACAGATGGGACAACGCGCCAAGAAAGCCGCCCGTGCGCTGGCGGCCGCCGCGCCCGCAGCCAAGACGCAGGCCCTGCGCGCGCTCGCCGCGCTGCTCATGGAACGCCAGCCCGACATCCTCAAAGCCAACGCCCTTGACGTGGACGCCGCCAAAGCCGCCAACATGGACGCGCCGCGCCTCGACCGGCTCACCCTCACGCCGCGCATCATGGCGGACATGGCCGACGCCTGCCTACATGTCGCTGAGATGGCTGATGAAGTCGGCGTCATCGAACAGCAGTGGCAGCGCCCCAACGGGCTCATGATCGGCAAGATGCGCATCCCGCTCGGCGTCATCGCCATGATTTTTGAATCGCGCCCCAACGTGACCATCGACGCCGCCATCCTTTGCCTGAAAGCCGGGGATGCCGTGATCCTGCGCGGAGGATCGGAGGCCATCCATTCCAACCTCGCGCTGGCCGGCCTCCTCCACGAAGCGCTGAGCAGCGCCGGGCTGCCCGTGGATGCGGCGCAGGTCGTGGAGACCACGGATCGCGCCGCCGTCGCCGCGCTCTGCAAGCTTGACAAATATGTGGACGTCATGATCCCCCGCGGCGGGGAATCCCTCGTACGCGCCGTCTGCGAAGCCGCCACCATGCCCGTGCTCAAGCACTACATGGGCGTGTGCCACCTTTATATAGATGAAGGCGCGGATCTCGATATGGCCCTGCGGCTCGCCCACAACGGCAAGGTCCAGCGCCCCGGCGTCTGCAACGCGCTGGAGTGCCTGCTCGTGCACGAAAAGGAAGCCGCCGCGCTCTTGCCGACGATCGCCCAAAAGCTCGGCGGCGACGGCGTGGAGTTCCGGGCCGACGCCCGCGCCCTGCCCCTGCTCTCCGGAGCGAAGGCCGTGCCCGCCCAGCCCAGCGATTTCGGGCAGGAATTCCATGACCTGATCCTTGCGGTCCGCGTTGTGGATTCGCTGGACGAAGCCCTTGATCACATCGCCGCCTACGGCTCCAACCATACCGAAGTCATCTGCACCAACAACCACGCCAACGCCACGCGGTTCCTGCGCGAGGCCGATGCCTCCCTCACCGCCGTAAACGCATCTACCCGCTTCAACGACGGCGGGCAGCTCGGGCTTGGAGCGGAAATCGGGATATGCACCTCCAAACTGCATTCCTACGGCGCTATGGGCGTACGCGAACTGACGACGACCAAATTCGTGGCCCTCGGGACGGGCCAGATCAGGGAATAACATGACTCCGGCTCAGACAATCGGCATCCTCGGCGGGACATTCAACCCCGTGCACATCGGGCATCTCCGCTTGGCGACCGCCGTGGCCGAGGCCCTGCGGCTCAAGCACGTGGATCTCATGCCTTGCGCCGTCCCGCCGCACAAGGCCGACTCAGGCCTGCTTTCGTTCGAAATGCGCGTCTCGCTGCTGCAAGGCGCGCTGGAAACGCCCCCCAACGCCTCTTCTCCCGACTCCCGGCTCCAAGTCAGCACGCTTGAAGGTGAGCTTCCGCATCCTTCCTATACATGGAACCTGATCACGGAATGGCGGAAGAGGCATAGCTCCGAAAACCCCATGTTCATCCTCGGGGGCGAGGACTTCATGCATCTCGACACGTGGCATAGGGGGCTGGAGCTTCCCAATATCACCAACTTTGTCGTGGTGCCCCGCTGCCGGGCGGATGAGGAGACCTTCCGGGCGACAATAGCCCGTTACTGGCCCAAGGCCGTCATCTCAGAGCCTGACGAAAACAATCTCCTTTCGGCGGCAATCACGGATGAAACCTCCTGCCTCTACCTGCCGTTGCCGCATCTGGATATCAGCGCCTCGTTGATCAGGGCCAAATGGCTTCTTGGGGAAAGCATACGCTACCTGACTCCTGACCCCGTGATCGATATTCTGGCTACCTATAAAGAAGACGTCCGCCACTGCTGGCGATGACATAAGAGCCTTCCCAATCAGGGAAGGCTTTTTATATGTATCGGCGGCATATTGCCTTTCTTGAAGATTCCCTGCCAAATCCGGCGTCACGCAATACGATATCAACTCAAAAGCCCATTATCAGGCTGAGAGGCGCCATTGCTCAGCGGCGTATTGCTATTTAAATCACAAATTAACCGCATTATGTTTTTCACCCCGCAATACTTCGGATAAGCACACTCCGTTCTGTGATATTTAATCAGAACCCTTATTCTATTCAAATGAAGCCGTATGCTTTACACAATAGGCTGCAATAAATTGAAAAATGCACTCTCTATTGCGTAAATGCTTTGACGGGTATCCGTCAAAAAAGAGATTATCATTATCATATAAGAAGGATATTGCCCTTTTGTTCCGAGGAAAACATTCTCTGCCTCTCTCGATTGATGCATTTTTAAATTACAATGCATAAAGGAATCATATTATAATATACTTAAATATATTATATTCTGTTAATATCTAATGCATTTATGCATTGAAAGAGCCTTTATTCCATCATCATTATAGGCCTTTGCTTTTCAATCCATAGAAATATAACATGATAATTATCAGGTATGGCCTTTGCATATTCTTTTTTGAACAAGCACACCTTGCGACGGAACCGACAACCGTTATGGATACTGAATGCAACCATCCTGTCAGCATGTTTTTCCCTCCTCCTTTACGGGTATAAGAATGCCCTCCTTTGCTGACGCGCG
>USCL01000196.1 GCA_900553145.1 uncultured Desulfovibrio sp. | reverse complement strand
CCCGCGAGCTGATGCAGTTCCTCGCTCATGAGGCGGGCGTGCCTGAGGGCGTTCCAGCCGGTAGCGGCTTCGATGCGGCGCGTGCCCGCGGCGATGCCGCTTTCGGACAGGATGACGAAGCTGCCCGCCTGTCCGGTGCTGTGCAGGTGCGTGCCGCCGCAAAGCTCCACGGACTCGGTGTGATCGGGGTTGCCGATGGTCACCACGCGTACGGTGTCGCCGTACTTTTCGCCGAAGAGGGCCATTGCGCCCATGTCGATGGCGGCCTGCTGGCCCATGAGCTTGGAGGTCAGCGGATAGTCGGCCATGATGGCGGCGTTCACGTCGCGCTCCACGGCGGCCAGCTCTTCCTGCGTCATGGGGGCGATGTGCGAGAAGTCGAAGCGCAGGCGATCCGGCGTGACCAAGGAACCGGCCTGACGCACGTGGTCGCCGAGCACGCGGCGCAGGGCCGCATGGAGCAGGTGCGTGCAGGTGTGGTTGCGGGCCGCGTCGAGGCGTACGGATTCGGTCACGGTCAGCACCACTTCCTGATCGGAAAGCAGGGTGCCGTCGTCCACCTCGATGTGATGGACCGTGAGGTCGGCGGAAGGCTTCAGGGTGTCGAGCACCTTGGCCGCGCCCGCCGGGGCGGTGAGCAGCCCCGTGTCGCCGCACTGGCCGCCGGAAGCGCCGTAGAAGGGCGTGCGGTCGGTGACGGCGTAGCCCATGGCGCCGCTGGGCAGCGCCTCGACGGGCAGGCCGTCGTCGTCGAGCAGGGCCACGACGCGGCCCACTCCGGTCAGGGCGCCGTAGCCGAAGAATTCGGATTTGAGGCCGTCTTCGAGCAGGGTCTGGAAGCGGGAGGCGATGTCCTTTTCGCCGGAGCCCTTCCATGCGGCGCGGGCGCGCTGCTTCTGCTGGTGCATGTATTCGTTGAAACCGGCCTCGTCGGCCTTGAAGCCGCGCTTTTCGGCCACGTCGTTCACGATGTCCAGCGGGAAGCCGTAGGTGTCGTACAGCTTGAACGCGGTTTCGCCGGGGATGATCTTTTCGCCCTTTTCGGCAAGGGCGTTCATTTCCTCTTCAAGCATGGCGAGGCCCTTGTCGAGGGTGGAGGAGAAGCGTTCCTCCTCCTCGCGGGTCACGCGGGCCATGAAGTCGGCGCGGGCGCACAGCTCGGGGTAGTCGACGCCCATGGTTTCCACGACCTTGAGCGCGGTCTTGTACAGGAAGGGCTCCTGCATGCCCATGAGGCGGCCGAAGCGGAAGGCCCGGCGGATAAGGCGGCGCAGCACGTAGCCGCGGCCTTCGTTGGAGGGCAGGATGCCGTCCGCGATCATGAAGGCGATGGCGCGGCTGTGGTCGGCGATGACGCGCAGGGCGGTGTCGTTGTCGGCGTTGTCGCGGTAGCGGACCCCGGCGAGTTCGGCCATATAGTTGATGAAGATCTGGAACAGGTCGGTGTCGTAGTTGGAGCGCACGCCCTGACAGACGCCCGCGATGCGCTCAAGGCCCATGCCGGTGTCGATGGACGGGCGGGGCAGGGGTACGCGGCTGCCGTCGGCAAGCTGCTCGAACTGCATGAACACGAGGTTCCAGATCTCAAGGAAACGGTCGCAGTCGCACTTGCCGATGCCGCAGTCCGGGCCGCAGGCCATGTCCGCGCCCTGATCGAAATGGATTTCCGAGCAGGGGCCGCAGGGGCCGGTATCGCCCATGCTCCAGAAGTTGTCCTTTTCGCCGAGGCGGAAAATACGCTCGGGCGCGACGCCCGCCACCTTCTGCCAGAGCTCGAAGGCTTCGTCGTCGTCCTTGTAGACGGTGATGTAGAGCCGGTCTTTGGGCAGCTTCAGGTCTTCGGTGATGAAGGCCCATGCAAAACGGATGGCGTCTTCCTTGAAATAGTCGCCGAAGGAAAAGTTGCCGAGCATTTCAAAGAAGGTGTGGTGGCGCGCGGTACGGCCCACGTTGTCGAGGTCGTTGTGCTTGCCGCCGACGCGCAGGCACTTCTGGGACGTGGTGGCGCGCACGTAGTCACGCTTTTCCTGCCCGCAGAAGATTTTTTTGAACTGCACCATGCCCGCGTTGGTGAACAGCAGGGACGGATCGTCGCGGGGGATCAGGGAAGAGGAGGCGACTTCGGTGTGCCCGTGTTTTTTGAAGTATTCCAGAAAACGGTGGCGGATTTCATTGGCTGTCAGCATACAGGCTCCTGCGGGAGATGGGGAGATCGGGGGATGAGGCCGTGCCCGGCGGCATCGCCGCCCGGAAGGGGAAGCGGGGAGGGAGCCCCTCCCCGCGCCGGATCAGATTTCGTCGTCCATGTCGTCGACCACGGGGCCGTTTTCGGGGTCCGGGGCTTCTTCCACGGGGTGCTGCAAGGCGGGCCGGGGGTTCATGCCCAGGTGTTCGATGAGCTGCGTTTCGATGGCGTTGCGCAGCTCGGGGGTTTCGTCGAGCAGGGCGCGGACCTTTTCCTTGCCTTGGCCGAGCTTTTCGGCCCCGAAGGCGAACCATGCGCCGCTCTTGTCCACGATGCCGGCGTCGACGCCGAGGTCAATGAGTTCCCCCGAGCGGGAAATGCCCGTGCCCCAGATGATGTCAAACTTGGCTTCGCGGAAAGGCGGGGCCATCTTGTTCTTGACCACTTTCACGCGGGTGAGGGAGCCGTAGGCCTCCTCCTTGTCCTTGAGGGTCTGGATCTTGCGGATGTCGAGGCGCACGGAGGAGTAGAACTTGAGCGCGTTGCCGCCGGTGGTGGTTTCCGGGCTGCCGTAGCCGGTGACGCCGATCTTCATGCGGATCTGGTTGATGAAGATGACGGCGGTGCGGGACTTATGGATCGTGCCGGTCAGCTTGCGGAGGGCGTGGGACATCAGGCGGGCGTGCCCGCCGACCTGCGTTTCGCCCATCGCGCCTTCGAGTTCGGTCTGGGGGATGAGGGCGGCCACGGAGTCGATGACCACGAGGTCCACCGCGCCGGAGCGGACCAGCATGTCGGCGATTTCAAGGGCCTGTTCGCCGTGGTCGGGCTGCGAGATGAGCAGTTCGTCGGTCTTGACGCCAAGGCGTCTGGCGTAGGTCACGTCAAGGGCGTGTTCGGCGTCGATGAAGGCGGCGGTCCCGCCGAGCTTCTGGCATTCCGCGATGACGTGCAGGGTGAGGGTCGTTTTGCCCGAGGATTCGGGGCCGTAGATTTCGGTGACCCGCCCCTTGGGGATGCCGCCGATGCCGAGGGCGAGGTCGACGCCGATGGACCCGGTGGGGATCACCGGGACTTTGACATGGACGTCGTCGGAAAGCTTCATCACGGCGCCTTGGCCGAATTTGCGCTCGATGGTTTCGAGGGCGGTCTTCAGCGCTTCCTGGCGTGCTTCTTCAGGGGTGAGGGTTGGCTTTTTTGCCATATGGGGAGACTCCATAAAGGTAGACGGGGTTTGCCGGGATAGGCTTCCCGAATCGGCTTTCATAACAAAAACGCTCGGATCGGGCAACCAGATTACCGGTGGGGGATTCCGTATGTCAACGGATTCCGCAGGATAGAAAAAGGGGGGAGGCGTTCCGATCCTCCCCCCTCTTGTTTCGTCCCGGATCGGGCGGGCTACTTCTTTTCCATATCGGCCATCAGTTCCAGAGCCGTCTTGGGGCCGGCGCTCACGTCCAGCTTGATGGACGGATCCGTGTCGGGCAAGGCGTCGATGGCTTCAACGGAAAGCGGCTTTTCCGTGTTGAAGACAAGGCGGATGGCGCCGGGCTTGTCGATATACTCCATGAGCTTGGCCATGTTTTCCGTCCCTTCGGCGGCGCCGAGGGATTCCTTGACGTACTTCTTGGCCATATCCACGCACTGCTCGGGGGTCAAGCCCATGAACTTCTGGCCGAGGATGCCGAGGCGGGGCAGGAGCCCTTCATCGGCGTATCCCGCTTCGATATGGCTGAACTTGATGTTCTTTTCAACAAAACCCTCAATGGCGGCCTCGGTGGCGGGATCATCGACGCTCTTGACGTCATTGACGAGCTTCAAGAACCCTTCATAGGGGAATTCCCCCTTGACGGCGAAGTCGGCCGTGCCGAGCTTGGCGACGCTGAGGGAGGCGGTGCCGTTGAACTGGTTGTCCTTGTTGGGCAAGGACATGGCATAGGAGGCGCTGGCGTCCAGTTCCGGCACGCCCATGACCGAGAGCAGCTGGAGTTCCGGCACAAGGGCCACGGGCATCTTGAGGTGCTCCACCGACACGTCGAGGGTGTAGGGGGAGGTCGACGGGTTGGTGACGCTCAGCTTGTCCAGCGAGACGTCGAGCAGGGCGTTGCTGGTCTTGAGGTTCTGGAGGGAGAAGCCCCCGATAAGCGGCTTGGGCCCGGCGAAAAACATTCTGAAGACCTCAAACGCTTCCTTGTCGCTGATGTCGGCGGGAGTGATGAGGAGCTTTTCCATAAGCTCGTGGGGCGGCAGGTTCATGTTCTCAAGCCGGACTTCGCCGAGGGTCAGGAGGTTCTGCCCATTCAGGGTGAACGCGATCCCGTTCGTGACGGAAGAATCCAAATGTCCATTGACATAGGACTTCTGGACGGCCGTATCGCTGGAGATGGAGAAAGGGAACACCTTGCTCGTCACCTTGACGTCGGAGGCGGCGTCTTCCTTGTACGAGAGCCCGTAGAGGAGCATCAGCGCCGCTTTCGTCGGGTTGTCTTTGGAGGCGCTCAGCAGGTTTTGGGCGACGGCGGTTTCAAGGGCGACGCCCTTGAAGGTGCGGATCCGCACGGTGATGTTCGGCTCAGGGCCGAAGGACAGGTTGTGCAGGGTGATTACGTCGGCTACGGGGAGCGTGGCTTCCTTGATCTCGCCTTTGGGATCGCGGATCAGCGAAAGCAGGGTGGTCCCCGGCTTCTGGATATCCAGCGTTTCCGCTGAGGCGGTTACGGTCTGTTTATCCGGATCGACGCAGGTAAAGCGGACGTTTTTGAGGACAAGACGGTTCTCCATCAGCGAATAGGAAATATCCCCAAGCTCCACATGGGCATTCTGCGGGGTTTGGGCCGCCCATGTGCGGATGGCGTCGACGGCTGCGGTTTCAAGATAGCGCAGCCCGCCGTATCCTACGGCGATGACGGCGACAAGGGCGATGCCGAGGCCAACGAGGCCTTTTTGGAGTTTGGACAGAGCCATGGCTTTCCTCGAAGGTGGTTTGATGGTCATCCATGAGATGCATGGAAAGAGCAACAGTGTAGATACGGCCTCCCGCCCGGTCAAGGAAATCATTCGGGGAAAAAGGCGTGGGGATGAAAAACGCGAAACGGCCCCGGGGCGAGGAACCCGGAGCCGTAAGGCGGGCGCGCCGTGTGCGGCGTCGCGCCCTGGTTGGTTGAGCGGGAAACGGCAGGCGCTGCCGAGGGGCCGCGCGAAAAACTTTCGGGAAACCGGGGCGTCCGCCGGGGGCCGCGCACCATTGGCGGCGCGGGCGGCCGGACGCGGGGATCGCCTTCCGGCGGACGCTGCTCCGCTTTCCCCCGCCCGGAGGTGCAGGAGGACGTTTCCGGGCGGGGGAAAGCGGCGGGGGGAAGGGGCTCGCGCCCCGGAGCCGAACGTTTACGCTTTAGGACGCCACGCAGGAACGGACGGACTTGGGCTTCGCGTCGTCGCCGCCCTTCTTGGCGTTGGGGTCGACGGTGCGGATCGTGGTGACCTTGTTCTGGGTGAAGAAGTCGATGCCGTCCTTGCCCTGCGCCTTGTTGGTCCCGAGGAGCGAGCCCTTGATGCCGCCGAAGGGGATGTACGGGTGCGGGGCGCAGATGCCCACGTTGACGCCGACCATGCCCACGTCCGCGTCGCGGCTGAACTTTTCGGCGTAGAACTGGCTCTGCGTGAAGATGCACGCGCCGTTGCCGAATTCGGACTGCCGGATGAGTTCGAGCGCGTCGTCGATGTCCGCGATTTTGATCGTGGCGACCAGCGGCCCGAAGACTTCAGTGGTGAACAGCGGGTTGCAGGGGGTCACGTCCTTGATGATCGTGGGGCCGACGAAATAGCCGTCCTTGTTCTTTTCGGGCAGATCGGGGGTGCGGCCGTCGAGGACGAGTTCGCAGCCGTGGCCGTGGTTCAGGGCGATATCCACGTATTCCTTGACCTTGTCGGCGGCGGCGCGGGAGATCAGGGGGCCCATGTACACGTCGGGATCGAGGGCGTCGCCGACTTTGACCTTCTTGGCGGCTTCGATCATGCGTTCAAGCACGGTATCGTACAGTTCGGGCACGATGGCCACGATGGACCCGGCGAGGCAGCGCTGGCCTGCGGAGCCGTAGCAGGAATTGATGTAGTTTTCGATGAACACGTCGATGTCGGCGTCTTCCATGACCACGAGCATGTTTTTCGCGCCGCCGAGCAGCATGGAGCGCTTGGCGCCTCTGGCGCAGCCTTCGGCCATCTTTTTGGCGGTCGGGGTGGAGCCGACGAGGCACACGCCCGAGATGCGGGGATCTTCATACCATGTGCCGGGGATGTCGCGGCTGCCGTGGATGACGTTGACGACGCCGCCGGGCAGGCCGATTTCCATGAAGATTTCGCACATGAGCTGCATGAAGTAGGGCGACTGGGTGGACGGCTTGTAGATGAAGGTGTTGCCCGTGCCGATGGCGAAGGGGATGAACCAGCCGAATACCAGAGCGGGGAAGTTGAAGGGCGCGACGCCGCCGAACACGCCGAGGGACTGTTTCGTGACCTTGCCGGTGATGCTCCCGGCGATCTGATCGAGGGTTTCGCCCTGAATCAGCGCGGGGATGGAGCAGGCCATCTCGACGATCTCGATGACGCGCTGGACTTCGCCGCGGGCTTCGGAAATATGTTTGGCCTGATCGAGCGCGATGCCCTGCGCGAGCTTTTCCAGATCACGGATCATGCATTCGCGGATCTTGTGGATATAG
This sequence comes from uncultured Desulfovibrio sp., assembly GCA_900553145.1. Taxonomy (GTDB): domain Bacteria; phylum Desulfobacterota; class Desulfovibrionia; order Desulfovibrionales; family Desulfovibrionaceae; genus Bilophila. Next base: position 465 of record USCL01000196.1, on the reverse strand, counting down.
GTCATGCGCTTGGCGATGGGGGTCAGGCGCCACGCCTTGTAGGCTTCGGCGGCGGTGGCGATGGCGGCTTCGCAGGTTTCCATGTTGGAAACGGGCACGGAACCGATGGTTTCGCCGGTGGACGGGTTGTACAGGGGAACCGTTTTGCCGCCCGTTTCTTCCTGCCACTGGCCATTGATGAAGTTGCGGATCTGGATCATGGTTTTGCCTCCAAACGTATCTGGGTGGGTGTGTGAGCCCGCTTAAAGATCTTGGGCCATGACTCTCCTATACGCGCCTTCCGCCTTCCCCGTCTTCTCTCATTCTGCCAAAGAGTATCGCGATCCTGCCAAAAGAGGCCGGCAAGGCGGCGCGTGGGGAGGCGGGGCAGTCCGAAGATCGAAACGGCAGCAGACTACGGCGAGGGTGCGCGGGGTGGAGAGAAGGCGGAGGGAGGGGATGGGGATGGGGGAGAAGATTGGGGGA
>USCL01000195.1 GCA_900553145.1 uncultured Desulfovibrio sp. | reverse complement strand
AGTCAGGCGGATTATCTCTTTATTGAGAGTACCTACGGCGATCGGAATCATAAAAACGAAGAAGCCACGTTTGACGAACTGGCGGAAGCCATCGCCTACAGCTACAATAACCATGACAAGGTCATCATCCCCGCGTTTGCCGTAGGGCGCACGCAGGAGATTTTGTACTGCCTGTATCTGCTGCGGCAGAAGGGCAAGCTCCCGGATGACATGCCCATCTTCGTCGACAGCCCCTTGGCGATCCGTGCGACGGAAGTCTTTAAAGACTTCAAGGACTATTTGGATACGCCCGAAGTCACTTTGACGGAGAACATGTCCGCGCTGCTGCCCAACCTGAAGTTCACCCTCAGCGCCGTGGAATCACAGGCGCTGAACGTCATGAAAGGGCCGGCGATCATCATCTCCGCGAGCGGGATGTGCAATGCCGGGCGTATCCAGCACCACCTCCGCCACAATGCATGGCGCCCAACCGCCAGCATCGTCTTTGTCGGCTATCAGGGTGTCGGTACCCCGGGCCGTAAGATCGTCGACGGCGCAAGTTCCATCCGCCTTTTCAATGAAGACATCGCCATCAAGGCTAAAGTCTTTACGATCGGCGGATTTTCCGCGCACGCCGGGCAGAGCCAGATTTTGGACTGGATGCGGAAAATGACGCATCCCGGCATGCAGGTCGTGCTGGTGCACGGTGAAGAAAAGGCACAGGAGATCCTCTCGGGCCTTATCAAAGACCAGTTCCATCTTTCAGTGTATACACCCGGTTACTTGGAAGAAATGGCCCTCGCTGGCGGGGCTACGCCGGAAGTGGTCGTCACCGCTCAGCCGAAGAGCTATGCGCATGTGGATTGGGACTTGCTGCTTGAGGAAACTGAAGGCAAGCTTGCCAAGCTCCGTATGCGGCTTGAAAAGGCCGGAGAGCGGCCTTGGGATGAACAGGTTGATATCCGGGATCGCATCCTTGAGCTTAATAAGGAATTGCTGTCCGTCCTGACTCAGTTATAAATGGAAAGGAGGGGCCCGCAGGGGCCTCTTCTGTTCCATTGTTTTAAGGGAGTGTCCACTTTAACGTTGGTGACGAACCGACTGCTTTCTATTGGAGTTTTCATGCGAATCATTGCCGGTGCCCTTGGGGGCCGGAATCTGAAGACGGTCGAAGGACCGGGATATCGTCCGGCTACGGCTAAGGTGCGCGAAGCCATTTTCTCCATGCTTTCCTCGCGGGGCGTGGTGTGGAGCGGCTTGCGCGTTCTGGACTTGTTTGCCGGAAGCGGAAGCCTGAGCTTTGAAGCCCTCAGCCGAGGAGCCCAAGAGGCCTGCCTTGTCGAGCGCGAGCAGAAAGTCGTGCAGTGTTTGAACCAGAATGTGGAAACACTGGATGTGGTGGACCGATGCCGTGTGGCGGAGAGCGATGTGCTGCGTTTTCTGCGGGGCCGGGCCTATCAGCCCTATGATGTCATTTTTGCGGATCCTCCGTACGGCGAAAATCGGTTGGCCCCGACGCTGAAGGCCATCATGAAGGGCGGCTGGCTCGCACCCGACGGATACCTGCTTGCCGAGATAGAAGGCTTGTTGCGTTTTGATGCCGCCGCGGTCCATGAAGAACTGGAATTGGAAATCGACCGCCATTACGGGCAAACCCGGATCATCTTATGGCACAAGACAAACGAGTAGCGATTTATCCCGGGACGTTCGATCCGCTGACGAACGGGCATGCGAACATCATCCGGCGAGGATTGCGCATGTTCGACAACATCATCGTCGCGGTGGCCGCCGATACGGGAAAGGCGCCTTTGTTTTCCCTCGAAGAACGGGTAGCCATGGCGGAGACGGTTTTTGCCAAGGAACCGAATATTTCCGTCGAGCCGTTTCAGGGCCTGCTTGTGGAGTATGTCGCCCGCCGGAATGTCCACACGGTGCTCCGGGGGCTCCGAGCCGTATCAGACTTTGAATACGAGTTTCAGATTGCGCTCATGAACCGTAAGCTGCGCCCGGATATTGAGACGCTGTTCCTGATTTCCGACTACCGCTGGCTGTATATCAGCTCAACCATCGTCAAGACCGTTGCAAGTTTGGGCGGCGACGTGCGCGGGCTTGTCCCCGATCATGTGCTCGGTTGCCTCCGGGAACGCTTCGGGTTCACGCACGGGGAGATCGAGCCCGTTTCTTTGCCGCCCGTGCCCGAACTTTCCGAACTCGCGCGGTTACAGGCGTTGGAAGCTTCACTTGACGGGGACGCCGATAAATGACGAAGCCGCGCGTCGTCTGTCTCGTCGGCCCTACGGGGATTGGAAAGTCCGCGGTCGCATTGCGCCTTGCCGAGCATTTTAAAGGCGAGATCATCAATGCGGATTCGCGTCAGGTTTTTGAAGCCTTTCCTCTCATTACGGCTCAACCTTCGCAGGAAGAACAGGCCTCGTGCCCTCATAGGCTCTACGGTTTTTTGAAAACGGATGTCCGTTTTTCCGCCGGGGCTTGGGGGGAAAAGGCACTGGCCCATATTGAGCGCACGGCATTCCCGTTGCTTGTCGGAGGGACGGGGCTGTATCTCCGGGCTTTCTTTGATGGGATCGTGGATATCCCGCCAGTACCGGACGACATCCTTGCGCGGCTTACGGAAACGTGCCGCATTGAAGGTTCGCCCGCGCTGCATCGGAAATTGCAGGAGATCGATCCGGCATATGCCGCTCGTATCCATGAAAACGATCGGCAGCGCATCGTGCGCGCGCTTTGCGTATACGAAGCCACAGGGAAGACCTTTTCATGGTGGCACGGCCAAACACCGCCTCCGCGTGAAGCGGACGTACTCCGTATCGGCTTGCGCCTTCCGCTTGATACGCTAACGCCGCTGCTGGCACGCCGTATCGACTTGATGCTTGAGGCGGGCGCGCTTGATGAAGCCCGTGCCGAATACGCCTCGTTTCCTGATGGGACGTTGCCCGGCTGGTCCGGGATTGGATGTCGGGAGCTTCATTCGTATCTTTCGGGAGCCTTGCCGTTGGATGCCGCGCGGGAACTGTGGATCAAGAATACGCGGGCGTATGCGAAGCGGCAGCTTACATGGTTCAACGCGGACAGCCGGATCCTGTGGTTCGCTCCGGATGAAGGCAAAGAGATCCTCGCCGTCGTCAAGGGATGGCATCAGCAGGAAAAGGATGAGGGGCGTGCGAGCGGTGGGGACAGCCGCTTTTGAACCTCCCGTCCCGCTGCTTCGGTTCAATTGATAAAAAAGAGCCGCCCTTTCTCATATTGAGGAGGGCGGCTCTTTCTTCATCAGGACGGAAGCTTATTTCTGGCTTTCTTCCACGATGCGCATCGTGGTCGTAGCGATTTCCAGTTCCTCATTGGTGGGAATGATAAGAACGGGGATACGGCTGTCGGGCGTGCTGATGACGCGGGCCCCGGGCTTGCGGGTATGGTTTTCCTTCTTGTCCACCTTGATGCCGAAGGGCTCGAGGCCTTCGCAGACGGCTTCACGGACAAATTCGTCGTTTTCGCCGATACCGGCGGTGAAGACGATGGAGTCAACCTTGCCGAGCAGGAAGAAGTAGGAGCCAAGTACTTTCTTGATGCTGCGGGTCAGCATCTTGAAAGCGAGAGCGGCCTTTTCGTCGCCCTTTTCGATATTGGCGTGCACGTCGCGCATGTCGCTGGTGCCGCAGATGCCAAGGAGGCCGGACTGCTTGTTCAGAATCGTATCGGCTTCCTGAGGCGTCAGCCCCTTCTTTTCCATCATGAAGGGCACGATGGCAGGGTCGATGGAGCCGCAGCGCGTCCCCATCATCAGACCTTCAAGAGGCGTCAGGCCCATCGAGGTGTCGATGCACTTGCCGTTCTGGACGGCACTCATGGAAGAGCCGTTTCCGAGGTGCATCGTGATGGAGTTCAGTTCCGAGAGCGGTTTGCCAAGGAAGGCCGCCGTCGCCTTCGCAATGTACTTATGGGAGGTGCCGTGGAAGCCGTAACGGCGGATGCGCAGCTCTTCATACATCGAGTAGGGCAGGGGGTACAGATACGCTTCGGGATCCAGAGTCATGCCGAATTCGGTATCGAAAACGCCCACGTTGGGAACGCCAGGGAAAAGTTTTTCCGCAACTTCGATGCCCATCAGGTTGGCCGGGTTGTGCAGCGGGCCAAGGAGGAAGCAGTCGCGGATGATCTCTTTGACCTTTTCGTCGATAAGCACGGGATCGGTGATCGCTTCGCCGCCATGCAGCACGCGGTGGCCGATTGCCGAGATTTCCGACTTGTCCTGAATGACGCCCTTTTCGGAGTCCAGAAGCAAGGAAATGACGTCTTCCATCCCTTCAACATGCGTGGGGAAGGGGCGCTCGACAACGATTTTTTCTTCCTTGTCGCTACCGGGAGCAATCTTGTGGCTCAGTTTGCCCATAGGCTGCCCGATACGTTCGACGACACCGGAACACAGAACGGATTGGTCGTCCATATTGAACAATTGGTATTTACAAGAAGAAGAACCCGCGTTGATGACCAGAATTTTCATTGTACTACCAGCTGATTAAAAAAGTTAAAGAGTGTTGTGCCAATAAAAATATGAAGGACCCGGCATCTTCCGCAAAAGACTCTGCAAAAGAGGTGGACCCGGGTCCTTCAAGGGTACCTTACTTGAGGGTGATCAAACCCTTTTCCGCCTGAGCCTGAATGGCCGTAATCATGACCGTGTTGATGATGTCCGGCACGGTGCAACCGCGGGACAGGTCATTCACGGGCTTGTTGAGGCCCTGCAGGACGGGGCCGATGGCGAGCGCATTGGCGGCACGCTGGACGGCCTTATAGGTATTGTTCCCGGTGTTCAGATCCGGGAAGATGAACACTGAGGCCTGGCCGGGGCCTTCGTACGGGCCACTTCGGGATCGATGGCGGCGTCGTACTGGATGGGGCCGTCGAGGAGAAGCTCGGGAGCCCGTTCGTGGGCGAGCTTGGTCGCTTCGATGACTTCATCCACGGCTTCGCCCTTGCCGGAAGAGCCGGTGGAGTACGACAGCATAGCGACACGGGGCTCAACGCCAAAGACGCGGGCGGTGTGCGCGGAACTGATGGCGATGTCGGCAAGCTGGCTGGCGGTGGGATTGGGATTGACCGCGCAGTCGCCGAACACAAGGATGCGATCCTTGAGGCACATGAAGAACACGCTCGAAACGATGGACGTTTCGGGCTTCGTCTTGATGATTTCGAAGGCGGGGCGGATGGTGTGGGCCGTGGTGTTCACCGCGCCGGAAACCATGCCGTCGGCATCGCCGATCTGAACCATCATCGTGCCGAAGTAGGTCGAGTCCTTCATGCGCTCCTGCGCCTGCTCCAGCGTGAGGCCCTTGCTCTTGCGCATTTCGTAATACTGATGGGCATAGGCGCTGAAACGCGGGGAAGCTGTGGGCTGGATGATCGTTGCGTCATGCAACTTCAGACCAAACTTATTGATCTTTTCCTGGATGGCATCCGTATCGCCAAGCAGGATGATCTCCGCGATCCCACGTTCGCACAGGGATTCGGCGGCACGCAGAATGCGCAGCTCTTCACCTTCGGGCAGGACGATGCGCATGCGGTGCTTCTGGGCCTGTTCCGCAAGGTTGAATTCAAACATCATCGGGGTGACGCGATCGGAGCGGAAGTTGAAGATCTGGTTAACCAGAGTTTCCCTGTCCACGCCTTCGGAGAAAGCGCCAAGCGCGACATTGATTTTCCGGTAGTCTTCGGGGGAAATCTTCCCATGAAGCTTCAGAAGCTCCTGACACGTATCATACGTGGCACCCTTCACAGAAAGGATGGGGACAGGAATACCCGTCCAGCCTTCCATGAGCTTCTGCATGCTTGCAGGCAGATCAATGCCGCCGGTCAGGAGGATGCCCGCGATGTTGGGGTAGGTCGAGGAGAGGTGAGAGGTCAGGCTTGCAAGGATGATGTCTGAGCGATCGCCGGGAGTGACGATCAGCAGATCCTGCTCAAGGTAATTCATGAAATTACCGACCTGCATAGCCGCGATAAGGTAGTCGTGAACAAGGTTGTTCAAGCCTTCCTTGCCGAAAAGCACTTCGGCATTCATCCACTTCTGGACTTCGCCGACGCTCGGGTTGCAGAGAGCGGGGGTTTCGCTGATGAAGAACAACGGCGTGGCTTCTTCGGAGGCTTCAATGATCGAGCTCGCGCAGGAGGGGCAATCTTCGCTGTTGAACGAGACGCGGTTGACGAACACGCAGCCTACCTCGCGCCGCTTATCCTTCAACAATTCCAGATTGGTCTTGACGGATGCCTGTATGGCATCCAAGGACTTGTCCTTGCCGTTGATGACGAGCGCAAGCGGAATGTTGAGGCTGGCGGCGATTTCGGAGTTCAGCTCGAACTGAACGGCCGTGTCCTTATCCCGAAAATCCGTGCCTTGGCACAAAACGAAATCATATTCGTTTTCAAGTGCCTTGTATTTCTGGAAAATTTTTTCAATCAGCAGGGACATGTTCCCAGAAGTCACCAGTTCGAGCGCTTCCTTGTAGGTGCACGCATAGGTGTCCCTGTAGAGCATATCCAGCTCAAAATGCTTGAGGATCAGATTGATGCTGGAATCGCGCCGCGCTTCGTCCTCGCTGTCGATGATAGGACGAAAGAAGGCAACCTTACGCACCTGAGACTGCAAGAAATGCATCAACCCCAGGGTGACTACGGTTTTCCCGCTCGAGCCTTCCGTACCGGTGATATAAAGAGAATGGGCCATAAAGAGGTACTCCGGGAGGTAAGAATGTGCACGTTTCTTTCGCACAAGCAGTAAAGATCGACATAATAATAGACGGAGTGCCCCTTTCTGTCAAAAGGCACCCCGCCGACAGAATCAAAACCGGGAACCGGTTTTGCCGGTCCCCGGAAGAGAGCGTTATTCCGTTACCTTGGGTTCTTCAGCGGCCTTCGGCTGTTCGGCCGATCCCGGAAATGCCGCCATGTACTTCAACAGCTGGTAGCGATCGTTATACGCCTTTTCCAGTTCGCCCTGGAGGCGTTCGGAGTCTTGAGGAGCGATGCTCTTCAGCTGAGCATACCGGTTTTCGCCGGCCAGGAAGTCACGCAGCGTCCCGTCGGGAGCCTTGGATTCCAGGGTCAAGGGCGACTTGCCCTGCTCGGCCAGCTCGGGGTTGAAGCGGTACAGCGGCCAGTAACCGCTGTCGACGGCAAGCTTGCCTTCTTCCATGCTCTTGCCCATACCCTTGCGGATACCCTGGTTGATGCAGGGAGCGTACGCAATGATGAGGGAGGGGCCCTTGTAGGCTTCGGCTTCCTTCAGCGCCTTGAGAACCTGCTGCTTGTTCGCGCCCATGGAGACGGAAGCCACATACACGTACCCGTAGGTCATAGCCATGCGGCCCAGATCCTTCTTC
>USCL01000194.1 GCA_900553145.1 uncultured Desulfovibrio sp. | reverse complement strand
CCCGTTCCACCGGCCCCTACTCTCTGGTCACCCAGCAGCCTCTGGGCGGCAAGGCGCAGTTCGGCGGCCAGCGTCTCGGGGAAATGGAAGTGTGGGCCCTTGAAGCCTACGGCGCTTCCTACCTGTTGCAGGAATTCCTCACCGTCAAGTCGGACGACGTGACGGGGCGCGTGAAGATGTACGAGAAGATCGTCAAGGGCGACAACTTCCTCGAAGCGGGGCTCCCCGAATCCTTCAACGTTCTGGTCAAGGAACTCATGTCCCTCGGCCTCAACGTCACCCTCCATCAGGAGGAAGGCAAGAAGAGGCCCAAGCGCGTCGGCTTTGCCGAAGAAGAACACCAGCAGTACCTGCAGCAGCAGGACATGGCTGACGAATAGACATGATCGCGGGGAGGGAAGTCCCCTTCGGAAGAAGGCCTTTCCCCTCCCCGCATCCTTCCCCTTTCTCCCCATGCCTTCGTGACAGGGACACCCCGGAAGCGAAGCGCGGAGCGAAAGAGGAGGCCCTCCCAGTTAAGAGACCCTTCATTACGTCCAACCCTCAAGGCAACGGTCTTGCGGGGATGGGGGCAGGGTTCGGAGACGGAAGCCCTTTCCAGAGAATGCGTTGCCTCTCCGGCGCCTCGCCCGCAAAAGGGAGTACATATATATGAGTCTTGACGATCTGTTCTCGGTTCGCAGCTCGGCTGCCGCCAACGCGAGCCAAATCCGCAATCTGAAAGCCATTCAGATTTCCATCGCCTCGCCGGAGAATATCCGCGAATGGTCCTACGGCGAAGTCAAGAAGCCCGAGACCATCAACTACCGTACGTTCAAGCCCGAACGCGACGGCCTGTTCTGCGCGAAGATCTTCGGCCCCGTGAAGGACTACGAGTGCAACTGCGGCAAGTACAAGCGCATGAAGCACCGCGGCATCGTCTGCGAAAAGTGCGGCGTTGAAGTCATTGCCTCCAAGGTGCGCCGCGAGCGCATGGGCCATATCGAACTGGCCGCGCCCGTCGCCCATATCTGGTTCCTCAAAACCCTGCCTTCCAAGATCGGCACCCTGCTCGACATGACCATGGCCGATCTGGAAAAGGTGCTCTATTTCGACTCGTACATCGTGCTCGATCCGGGCAGCACCAACCTCCAGAAGATGCAGGTCATCTCCGAGGACCAGTACCTCCAGATCATCGACCATTTCGGCGAGGACGCCCTCACCGTGGGCATGGGCGCGGAATCCATCCGCGGCCTGCTCGAAGAGCTGAACCTCGAGGAAATCAAGGTGCTCCTGCGCGAAGAGTCGCAGACCACCAAGTCCCAGACCAAGAAAAAGAAGCTCACCAAGCGCCTCAAGGTCGTGGAAGCGTTCCTCGAATCCGGCAACCGCCCCGAATGGATGATCCTCGAAGTCATCCCGGTCATTCCGCCGGAACTGCGCCCCCTCGTTCCGCTCGACGGCGGCCGTTTCGCCACCTCCGACCTGAACGACCTGTACCGCCGCGTGATCAACCGCAACAACCGCTTGAAACGCCTGATGGAGCTCGGGGCCCCCGACATCATCATCCGTAACGAAAAGCGCATGTTGCAGGAAGCCGTGGACGCGCTGTTCGACAACGGCCGCCGCGGCCGCGCCATCGCCGGCACCAACGGCCGCCCCCTGAAGTCCTTGTCCGACATGATCAAGGGCAAGCAGGGCCGCTTCCGTCAGAACCTGCTCGGCAAGCGCGTCGACTACTCCGGCCGTTCCGTCATCGTCGTGGGCCCGTACCTGAAACTCCATCAGTGCGGCCTGCCCAAGAAGATGGCCCTCGAGCTCTTCAAGCCCTTCATCTATTCCGAACTTGAGAAAAGAGGCCATGCCTCCACCATCAAGAGCGCGAAAAAGATGGTGGAGCGCGAAGAGCTGGTCGTGTGGGATATCCTCGCCGACGTGGTCAAGGAATACCCTGTTCTGCTGAACCGCGCCCCTACGCTGCACCGCCTCGGCATCCAGGCTTTCGAGCCGCTGCTCGTCGAAGGCAAGGCCATCCAGCTGCACCCGCTCGTCTGCTCCGCCTACAACGCGGACTTCGACGGCGACCAGATGGCCGTGCACATCCCGCTGTCCGTGGAAGCGCAGATCGAATGCCGCGTGCTCATGATGAGCACCAACAACATCCTGTCGCCCGCCAACGGAACGCCCGTCATCGTGCCTTCCCAGGACATGGTCCTCGGCCTGTACTACATGACCGTGGAACGTTCCTTCGAAAAGGGCGAGGGCATGGTCTTCTGCGCCCCGTGGGAAGTGGAAGCCGCCCTTGACGCCGATCAGGTCAGCATGCACGCCCGCATCAAGGTGCGCATGGAAAACGGCGAGATGGCCAGCACCACGCCCGGCCGCATCCTCGTGTGGCGCGGCCTGCCCTCCGGCATCAAGTTCGAAAACGTCAACAAGGAATTGACGAAGAAGAACATCGCGAAGCTCGTGGACAGCGCCTACCGCGACGCCGGGGTCAAGGCGTGCGTCATCCTCTGCGACCGCATCAAGGCCATCGGGTACGAATACGCGACCCGTTCCGGCATCAGTATCGGCGTGAAGGACATGCTGATCCCCGACTCCAAGAAGCGGATCATCGATGCCGCCTCCGCCGAAGTGGACAACATCGAAAGCCAGTACCGCGACGGTATCATCACCCGCACGGAAAAATACAACAAGGTCGTCGACGTTTGGACCAAGGCCACGCAGGACGTGTCCGCGGAAATGAACAAGGAAATCTCCACGGATATCCTGACCGACCCGAAGACCGGCAAGCAGGAGGCCAACCTCAGCTTCAACCCGATCTTCATGATGTCCAACTCGGGCGCCCGAGGCAACGCCGACCAGATGCGTCAGCTCGCCGGCATGCGCGGCCTCATGGCCAAGCCCTCCGGCGAAATCATCGAAACCCCGATCACCGCGAGCTTCCGTGAAGGCCTGACGGTGCTCCAGTACTTCACCTCCACGCACGGCGCCCGTAAGGGCCTCGCGGACACCGCCCTCAAGACGGCGAACTCCGGTTACCTGACCCGCCGCCTCGTGGACGTCGTACAGGACGTCATCGTCTCCGAAAATGACTGCGGCACCGTCGACGGCATCGAAATCCGCGCCATCAAGGACGGCGGCGAAGTCAAGCAGAAGCTGTCCGAGCGCGCGCTCGGCCGCGTGCTGCTCTATCCGGTGTATGACCCCGCCACGAGCGAGCTCCTCTATCCCGAAAACACCCTGATCGATGAGGCTGTCGCCAAGACGCTGGACCAGAAGGGCATCAACTCCGTGATGATCCGCTCCGCGCTGACCTGCCAGTCCGAACGCGGCATCTGCTCGCTGTGCTACGGGCGCGACCTTGCCCGCCGCCACCTCGTCAACATCGGGGAAACGGTCGGCATCATCGCGGCGCAGTCCATCGGCGAGCCCGGCACGCAGCTCACCATGCGTACCTTCCACATCGGCGGTACGGCGTCCAAGGAAATCGAACGTTCGAACTTCGAGGCGCAGCATGACGGCCGCGTGGTCCTCACCCGCGTGAAGGAAATCAAGAACCGCGAAGGCGTCGCCCAGGTGCTCGGCAAGAGCGGGCAGATCGCCATCATCGACGAACAGGGCCGCGAAGTGGAACGCTACACGCTCCCCAACGGCGCACGCCTGCACGTCACGGACGGGCAGGCCGTCAGCAACGGCCAGCTCCTTGCCGAATGGGACCCGTTCAACGAGCCCTTCGTCTCGGAAGTCGACGGCTTCATCAAGTTCACGGACCTCGTGGACGGCAAGACCTATCAGGAAAAGCTGGACGAAGCCACGCACCAGGCGTCCATGACCATCATCGAATACCGTACGACGAGCTTCCGCCCGTCCGTGTCGGTCTGCGATGAAAGCGGCGAGCCCATGCTGCGCGGCGCGGGCCAGCTCCCCGCGGTCTACAGCCTCCCCGTCGGCGCGATCATCATGGTCAAGGACGGCGAACAGGTGCTGGCGGGCGACATCATCGCCCGTAAGCCCCGTGAAACCTCCAAGACCCGCGACATCGTGGGTGGTCTTCCGCGAGTCGCCGAGCTGTTCGAAGTCCGCAAGCCCAAGGATATGGCCGTGGTTTCCGAAATCGCGGGCACCGTTTCCTTCGCAGGCGAAGCCAAGGGCAAGCGCAAGCTCATCGTCACGCCGGAAGTGGGCGAATCCAAGGAATACCTGGTGCCCAAGGGCAAGCACATCACCGTGTCCGACGGCGACTTCGTCGAGTGCGGCGACCTGCTGACCGAAGGCAACCCCGAGCTGCACGACATCCTGCGCACCAAGGGCGAGAAATTCCTCGCCGCCTATCTGGTGGACGAAATCCAGGAAGTGTACCGCTTCCAGGGCGTGGGCATCGACGACAAGCACATCGAAGTCATCGTGCGCCAGATGCTCCGCAAGGTCACCGTCACCGAGCCGGGCGGAACGAGCTTCCTCGTGGGCGAACAGGTCGACAAGGCCGAGTTCAAGGCCGAAAACCAGAAGGCCATGGCCGAGGGCCGCTCCCCCGCCACCGCCGAACCGCTGGTTCTCGGCATCACGCAGGCGTCTCTGACCACCTCGTCCTTCATCTCGGCGGCGTCCTTCCAGGAAACCACCAAGGTGCTCACCGAGGCGGCCCTCAAAGGCAAGATGGACTACCTGCGCGGCCTCAAGGAAAACGTCATCGTCGGCCGCCTCATCCCCGCCGGGACTGGCTACCGCGAATACGTGGATCAGGACATCACCGTTCCCGATCAGAAGGAACGCCCCGACCGCTTCCTTGACGAACTCAGCGGCAACCCGATCATCGCCGATCTGGACTAAAAAAAGACAACGCCTCCGATGCGGAGAGGAAGAACTCCTCCGCATCGGAGGCGGGCATAAAAAAGATTCCGCAGCCGGTCCGCCGGTTGCGGAATCTTTTTTATGGCCCGAAATCTTTTTTGCGCCCAGGTTCACCGCCCTCTTTACGTCCCTCCGCGGCAGAAGCAAAGCAGAGAAAACGCCCTCGCGTTTTTTCCGGCGCGGCGTTATAATGGGTTGAAATCAACGCTACACCACGACAAGGATCCGGACAGCATGAAAACCCTGACCATTGCCGTTCCGACATACAATATGGAACGCTGGCTTCCCGCGGCCATCGAATCCTGCCTTTGGCAATCGCACAAGTCTATAGAAATCCTCATCGTCAACGATGGCTCCACAGATGCCAGCGGCGAGATCGCCGACCGCTATGCCAAACTCGACAGCCGGGTCCGCCATATCCATAAGCCCAACGGCGGCCACGGCAGTGCGCGCCAGAGGGGGCAGGACGAAGCCGCTGGCGACTTTATCACATGGCTTGATGCCGACGACTTCCTCGCCCCAATGTTTGCGGAAAAGATGCTCGAAACGGCGGAGAGGGACCACGTGGATATGGTCTGCGGCAACGCGATCGTCTTCTCTGACAAAACATTCAACACGCGCCGCTATTTCCCTCATCCCGCCGCGTCAAGGCTCTCCTTTTCCTCCTCCCCCGACTACTGGAAAAGCAAAGTCCTCTGGCGGTGGATATTCTCCCTCCCCTTTTTGCGTACCGGAAAGGACGGCAGCCCGTTCAAGCACCCAAGTTATAAGCTCGGGCAGGACGTATGCCTCATGTTCGAAGCCTTGCCACGCGTAAAGGCTTTTTCGCAGTGCCCCGACGATCTTTATTTTTTCCGGCAGGATCACAAAACATCGCACAGTTCGCTGGAAACGGAGATCGATCACCAGCTTGCCCACTTCCTCGCGGTAAAGGACATCCTCGTCCCCGCCGGGCAGATCAAGCCGTTCGTCAAATACCTGAACGAGAACTATTGGCGGGACATCAAGGCCATCGCCCCCCGGCTGACGGACGAACCCCGCTGGGCGGAACGTGTCGTAGAGCTGGGCACGTCTCTCTTCGCAGGGACCGAACCCGCGTGGTTTGAAGCCTCCTTCCTCGCGCCCGAGCTCAAGGCGAACGAAAAGCTTTCCAGTCTCGCCTCGGCCTTCCGGTTAGGAGATGCGGACGCCGTCCGCGACATCATCGACGGATTGGCCAGCAACGCCGTGCCGGATGTGGACAAGGGCTCTCCTTTCCATACGCTTCGCCGCCAGCTCAAAGCTTTCTTTCATCCTACGTCACGGATGACCCGCCGCATGCTGCGCGAACTGGAGAATCGGGCCGCATCCCGGAAGTAGGTCTTTCCAACCGCCCCCATAGCCTGTAAACTGATGGAATGAACACACCCGGAACTTTTCAGATACACGCCACGGACGGCGCGGCCCGTACCGGCGTCCTTCAGACGGCCCACGGCCCGGTGAACACGCCCATCTTCATGCCCGTCGGCACGGTTGGCAGCGTGAAGGCCATCGCTCCCGACGATCTCAACGCCATAGGCGCGGAAATCATCCTCGGCAACACCTATCACCTGTACCTGCGGCCCGGCGACGAGCTGGTGGCGCGGCGCGGCGGCCTGCACGGCTTCAACGCATGGGACAAGCCCATCCTCACGGACAGCGGCGGCTTTCAGGTTTTCAGCCTTTCCACCTTGCGGACCATCAAGGAGGAAGGCGTCACCTTCCGTTCCCATCTCGACGGCTCGAAGCATCTGTTCACGCCGGAAAAGGTGGTGAGCATCCAGCGCAACCTGAATTCGGACATCATGATGGTCCTCGACGAGTGCGTGCCAGCCGGGGCGGATCACACCTACACGGCCCGCTCGCTGACCATGACCACACGCTGGGCCAAACGCTGCCGCGACGCCTATCCCAAGGGGACGGCGGGGAATCTGCTGTTCGGCATCGTGCAGGGCGGCATGTTCAAGGATCTGCGCTCTGAGTCCGCGCGCCAGCTCATCGATCTCGATTTCGAGGGGTACGCCATCGGCGGTCTTTCCGTGGGTGAAAGCAAGGACGTCATGATGGAGATGCTGTACCACACGGCCCCCATCCTGCCCGCCGGAAAGCCGCGCTATCTCATGGGCGTGGGCACGCCGCTCGACATCATCAAGGGCATCGACGCGGGCGTGGACATGTTCGACTGCGTCCTGCCCACGCGCAACGCCCGCAACGGCACGCTGTACACCTCGCTCGGCAAGCTCAACATCAAGCGCCGCGAGTTCGCGGAGGATGACGGCCCGCTCGATCCCGCCTGCAACTGCTATACCTGCCGCACGTTCTCCCGCGCCTATCTGCGGCATCTCTACGTTTCGCAGGAGCTGCTCTCCTTCCGGCTCAACTCCATCCACAACCTCACCTACTTCCTCGACACCGTCCGCGGAGCCCGCGCCGCCATCCGCGAAGGCCGCTGGGCCGGGTACAAGCGGCGGTATGAAGAGTTATATGAAGTGTAGAGGGGAGATAGGGGATTGAAGGGGGGAGGGGAACCCTTTCTGGAGAAAGGGTTCCCCTCCCCC
>USCL01000193.1 GCA_900553145.1 uncultured Desulfovibrio sp. | reverse complement strand
GGGAGGAGAAGCTTTCTTCAGAAAGTTTCTCCTCCCCCTCCCCAATGTCTCTATCTTCCTCTCCCCTACCGCTTCCGCTGCATCCGATCGCGGATGATGATGGCGACGAGGTTCATGCCGAGGACGAGGACGAGCAGGATCAGCGCGGTCCCGTACTGAAGGGGGCGGGTCTTCTCGATCTCGGTCCCGGCCGTGGCGAGCACGTACATATGGTACGGGAGGGACATCACCGCGCTGAAAATGGAGTCGGGCATCTTCGGCGTGTAGAATACGGCGGCGGTGAACATGATCGCGGCGGTTTCCCCCGCCGCGCGGGCCAGCCCGAGGATAGCCCCGGTCAACATGCCGGGCACGGCGGCGGGCAGAACCACGCGGGCGATGGTCTGGCTGCGGGTCGCGCCGAGGGCGAGGGACGCTTCGCGCCACGCGTCCGGAACCTGCCGCAAGGCCTCTTCCGTCGTATTGATGATGACCGGCAGGGTCAGCACAGCCAGCGTCAGGACGCCCGCGAACAGGCTCACGCCCATGCCGAGGAAGGTCACGAAGAACGCCAGCCCGAACAGCCCGAACACGACGGAAGGCACGCCCGCGAGGTTGCTGATCCCAAGCCGCAGGTAACGGGTATACCGCCCTTTCCCGCCGTATTCGTGCAGATACACGGCGGAAGCCACACCGAGCGGAAAGGCGATCAGCATGGCCCCGACGGCCAGCAGGAACGTCCCCACGATGCAGGGCCAGACGCCCCCGGCGGTCATCATGCGGCGCGGCGGCTCGGTCAGAAATTCCCAGCTTATCGCCGGGCTCCCGTTCCAGAGCAGAAAGACGCACACGCCCACCAGAGCCAAAATATTGATGCCCGCGGCCACGCGCAGCAGGCCGAACATCATCGCCTCCCGCCGCTGGCGCGACGTGTTGTCGCTGTGAAAGGTGATCGTCGTCATGGCATATCCCTACAGGCCGGAGGAGCCGGTTTGCTTGTGCTTTTCCGCGATGCGGAACGCCAGCATGTTGAACAGGAGCGTGAACAGGAACAGCACGATGCCCGTGGCGAACAACGCGAAGTAATGATCGCCGCGGAAAGGCGCCTCCGCCATTTCGGCGGCGATGGAGGCGGGCATGGGCCGCACGGGATCGAAAATCGAGAGGGGCACGATGGCCGCGCCCCCGGCGACCATCAGCACGACCATGGTTTCGCCGATGGCCCGCGACATGCCGAGCATGACGGCAGTGCCGATGCCCGACAGCGCGGAGGGGATGACCACGCGGATCAGCGTCTCCCAGCGGGTCGCGCCAAGGGCCAGCGACGCCTCGCGCAGCGTGCGGGGAACCGCGAACAGCGCGTCCTCGGCCACCGAACAAATGGTCGGCACGCTCATGAACGCCAGCATGAGCGCGGCGTTCAGCAAATTGAGGCCGGTATCCGCCCCGAACCAGTCCTGCAGGAACGGCGCGACGATGACCATGCCGAAAAAGCCGATGACGACCGAAGGCAACGCGGCCAAGAGCTCGACGAACGGCTTGACGATGCGCCGCGTCCGGCTGGCCGCTATTTCGGCGAGATAGGCCGCCGTCATGATGCCGAGCGGCACCGCGATGCACGACGCCAAGACCGTCACGGCCAGCGACCCCATGATCAGCGGGAAAATGCCGAACTCGGGCGGTTCGGACGTGGGATACCACAAATGCCCCGTCAGGAAATCCCACAGGGGATAATCCGCAAACAACGGCAGCCCTTCCATAAACAGGAAGAGCATGATGCAGGCAAGGGAGAGAAGCGATACAAAGGCCACGCCCGTCAGCAGCCACCGGATCGTTTTTTCCTTCAATTCTCTGGACATGGAGTCTCCGTTTCTCTTCTGGGGCGCTTCACATCTCTTCCGCGCCGCTTGCCGCCGCAAGATGCCTGCGGCTTGGGGGCATCCCCTCTTCATCCGAGGAGCCGCCCTCTTCTCTTGTCTGGCAACACGCCCCTGTCCCGCCTCCCCATCAGCCAAAAGACTTCGGAGGATAAGGAGGGAGAACGGGGAAAAGGAGGAGCCCCGCTCGGAAGGCCCCTCCCCAAACAGGCCCTTACTTCTTCGCCAGCGGCACGAAGCCGACTTCCTTGACGGCCTTCTGGCCCTTGGCGGGGTCAAGGATGTACTTGATGAGCGCACCGGCGGCGCCGGAAGGTTCGCCGTTGGTGAACACGTACAGCTCGCGGCTCAGGGGCCACTGCTTGGAGAGCGCGGTTTCGGCGGAAGCCGCAACCTTGCCGATGTGCAGGCCCTTGATGCTGGGGGCAAGGTAACCGAGGCCCACGTAGCCGATGGCGTTGGGGTTCTTGGCGACAATCTGCTCCACCGCGCCGTTGGAAGCCTGAAGCAGGGCCTTGGGCATGACCTTGGCCTTCTTCATGACCATTTCTTCCCACGTTTCGTACGTGCCGGAGGAGGTGTCGCGGGAAATGACCACGATGTTGGCGTCGGAGCCGCCCAGTTCCTTCCTGTTGGTGATCTTGCCGGTGTAGATGTCCTTGAGCTGTTCAAGGCTGAGTTCGTTGATCGGGTTCTTGGGGTTCACGACAGGGACGAGCGCGTCGACGGCGACGGCGGTGCGGACGGGGTTGATGCCCTTCTTGGCGGCCAGTTCCTTTTCGCTGCCCTTGATGTCACGGGAAGACATGGCGATGTCGGCCAGACCGTCGAGCAGCGCCTTGATGCCGTTGCCGGAACCGCCGCCGGAAAGCGCGATCTGCACGTTGGGGTTGGCGGCCATGTAGGCTTCGGACACCTTCTGCATGATGGGCAACACGGTGGTGGAGCCGTTGACGACGATTTCGTCGGCGGCCTTCGCCTGAGCGGGCAGAAGGCAGGACAGGGCCAGAAGGGAAGCCATGACAATGCGTTTCATCTGAGTGAACTCCGTTTTTTCGGTTTGTGACGAACGGCCGGGACGACCGCCCGGACAAACTGGAAAATAGGGCGGCTTCGTGTCAAAACGATGACGGAAAGCAGAAACACAGGTGACGAAGAAAGATTTATCGCCACGGAATTGTCACAATCGCTTCATGTTCCCGTCACCCGCCGCAACTAGAACCATTCAGCGAGACTGCAACAAGGAATCAACCATGATCAGCGAATCCGCCACCATTCTCATTGTCGAAGACGAACAGGACATCCGTGAACTGCTCGCCTACAATCTGGAAAAGGAAGGCTACGCCACCGTTCAGGCAGCGGACGGCAAGGAAGGCTTGGACTTGGCCCGCTCCCGCAAGCCGGACCTCATCCTGCTCGATCTCATGCTGCCGAAAATGGACGGGCTCGCCGTCTGCCGCGAACTCGAACGCGACGCGGGCACGGTGCGCATCCCCATCATCATGTTGACGGCGCGGGGCGAAGACGTGGACCGCATCCTCGGCTTCGAGCTCGGCGCGGACGACTACGTGGTCAAGCCGTTCAACATCCGGGAACTGCTGCTCCGCATCCGGGCCATCCTGCGGCGTCAGGTCATGGTGGAAAGCAACCCGGTGCTCACGCGCCATGGGGTCAGCGTCGATCCCGCCGCCCATAAGGTCACGGTGCTCGGCCGGGACGTCGAGCTCACGGCCACGGAATTCCGCCTCATCGAGGATCTGCTGCGCAACGCCGGGCGCGTCCGCACGCGCGAGGAACTGCTCGCGGCGGTTTGGGGCTATCAGTTCGAAGGCTACGCCCGTACGGTGGATACCCATATCCGCCGCCTGCGGAACAAGCTCGGGGACGCGGCCGAAATCATCGAAACAGTGCGCGGCGTAGGCTACCGCTGCAAGGAGTAACATGCGCGACACCAAGTTCAGGACACGCCTCTTCCTCTGCTTCTTGGCCGTCATCGTCATGACGCTGGTGCTCCCGGGGCTGTACGTCCGCCAAAGCATCAAGGAAGACGGCATCGACGAAACCGTCCGCAACGCCCGCCGCGAAGCCATGCTTATCCGCATGCAGATGGAGACGGCCCCGGACGGCGTGCAAGGGCTTTCCGCCGCCTTTGACCGGATCGGCAAGGAGCTCGGCATCCGCATCACCTTCATCGGCGCGGACGGGATTGTCCTCGCGGAATCCGACTCCGAGCAGATCAACCTGAGCGAGCTCGACAACCATTCGGATCGACAGGAAATCGGAGCCGCCATCCGGGAAGGTTTCGGGGTCAGTATCCGCCACAGCAATACGCTGAACACGGATCTGGTTTATGCGGCCATGCCTTTCTCCGCCGCCGGTGGGCTTCCGGACGGGTTCATCCGCGTCGCCGTGCCGCTCAAGCATGTGGAAGAACGCATCGCCCAATCCGAGCGGCAGTGGCTCGCCATCGTCGGGCTGGCGACGCTGATCGCCCTGCTCCTCGCCTACGCCCTCTCGACGCATCTGGAACGTTCGCTCAAGGAAATGATCCGGGTCGTGGAAAGCATCGCCACGGACCCCGCCGGGCAAGGCAACCGCCGCCGTCTCCATATCCTGCCCGGCAGGGAATTCCGGCGGCTGGCCCATGCGGTCAACGACATGGCCGACCGCACAGAGGAACACTTGCGCACCATCGCCGAGAACAAGGCCCAGCTCAAAACCATCCTCGACGTGATGAACGAGGGCGTGCTCGTCATCGGGGAAAAGGGGCGCATCCGGCTGGTCAACCCCGCCCTTGCGCGGCTGTTCCCGCAGGCCAAGGACGCGGAAGGCAAACTCCCCGTGGAAGTCATCCCGGCGGCCGAGATCCAGCAGGCGCTCGACGAGCTGCTCTCCGCTCCGCAGGACAAGCCCCGGCTCATCACGCTGGAAGTGGAGCCCCGCCCGGACATGATCCTGAGCGTGCAGTTCATCAGGCCCCGCGAGGCCATCCATGACGTGCTCGCCGTGGCGGTCTTCCATGACATCAGTGAAATGGCCCGGCTCATGCGGGTGCGGAAGGAGTTCGTCGCCAACGTTTCCCACGAGTTGCGCACGCCCTTGACGGCCATCACGGGCTACGCCGAAACCCTCCGGGATTCCGCAGCCGAAGATCCCGCCGTCTGCGCCAAGTTTGCGGAAACCATCCTCCGCAACGCCCAGCACATGGGGACGATGGTGGAGGATCTGCTCAAGCTTTCGCGCATCGAGAGCGGCGCCGTGCCTATGGAAATGGATACTGTGAAAGCCGCGAGCATCCTTTCCGACGTGACCACGGCCTGCCAGCCGCAGACCGCCGCGCACAGCCTGACGCTGGAAACGGACATCGATCCGGCCCTTGCCGTACGGGCCGATCCCCATTTCATCGGGCAGGTTTTCCGCAACCTCATCGAGAACGCCTGCCGCTACGCCCCCGAAGGCTCAGCCATCAAGATTTCCGGAGAAAGCCGCCCTAACCGCGACGGGCTGCCGGAAGCACTCTTCACCATCCGCGACGAAGGCCCCGGCATCCCGCAGGCGGATATCACCCGCGTATTCGAACGCTTCTACCGGGTGGAAAAGCACCGCAGCAGCCCCGCCTCCACCGGGCTCGGGCTGGCCATCTGCAAGCACATCGTCGAACGCCACGGCGGGCGGATCTGGGCGGAGCCCGGCCCCGGCGGCTGCCTGCAATTCACGCTCCCCCTTGCCGCGGAAACGGAAAAAAGGACGTGAGGAAGGACCCCGTCTTCAAAAAGAGGCCGCCTCATCAAATGATGCAGGCGAGATTGCCCTGACGGCCTCCGCTCCCGAAAGCCTCAAAGAAAAACGCCCCTCAATGGCCTTGGCCGCAAGAAGGGTGCGGGTTTGCCTTCTTGACTGAAAAAAACCCGTCCGGCAGTCCGGCGGGGATCAATATATGCCTTTGTGAACGTACTCATGGAGAAAACCATGTCCCAATCCATAGAATCGTCCGTCACCATCGACAGCGCTCAGGCTCCGGAACGTTCCGGAACCCCGAAAATGACGGCCCGGAACGTCAACTTTTTCTACGGCAGTTCGCAGGCGCTCTTCGACGTCAGCCTAGACTTTCCCGAAAAACAGGTCACGGCCCTCATCGGCCCGTCGGGATGCGGCAAGAGCACGT
This sequence comes from uncultured Desulfovibrio sp., assembly GCA_900553145.1. Classification (GTDB taxonomy): domain Bacteria; phylum Desulfobacterota; class Desulfovibrionia; order Desulfovibrionales; family Desulfovibrionaceae; genus Bilophila. The sequence goes on along the minus strand of USCL01000193.1, from coordinate 1,408 downwards.
TCCTCCGCTGCCTCAACCGCATGAACGACCTTATCCCCGGCACGCGCACCGAAGGGCTGCTCACGCTGGACAAGGAAGACATCAACGCCCCCGGCTTCGACGTAGTGAACCTGCGCCGCCGCGTGGGCATGGTCTTCCAGAAGCCCACGCCGTTCCCCAAGACCATTTTCGAGAATGTGGCCTACGGCCTGCGCGTCAACGGCGAGCGCGACGAATCGCTCATCGCCGACAAGGTGGAGGAAAGCCTCCGCCGCGCCGCCATCTTCGAGGAAGTGAAGGACCGCCTGCACACGTCGGCGCTCGGCCTCTCCGGCGGCCAGCAGCAACGCCTGTGCATCGCCCGCGCCCTCGCCGTGGAGCCTGAAGTCCTGCTCATGGACGAACCCGCCAGCGCCCTCGACCCCATCGCCACGCAGCGCATCGAAGAAGGCATCCACGAACTCAAGAGCCAGCTCAGCATCGTCATCGTGACCCACAGCATGCAGCAGGCCGCCCGCGTCTCCGACCGCACCGCCTTCTTCTACATGGGCAAGCTCATCGAATGCGATCTGACGGAGAAGATTTTCACCAATCCCTCCCTCAAGCAGACCGAAGACTACATCACCGGGCGCTTCGGGTAAGCCGTCCATCCCCAATACGCATATGCGGAATGCCTTCCGCCAAGGAGACGCCTCATGGCCTATCAAGAACATTACACGCAGCAGCTTCTGGACAACCTGCGCGCCAAACTCCTCATCATGGGGAGCAAGACGCAGCAGGCCCTCGACGATGCCGCCATCGCCGTACTGAACCACGATCTCCCCCGGGCCGCCGCCGTGCTCGACGGGGACACGGACATCGACGACCTCGAGAACCAGATCGACGAAGCCACGCTCAACATCCTTGCCCGCACGCAGCCCGTTGCCCGCGACCTCCGCTTTCTCATGAGCGTCGTGCGCATGGTGCTGGATCTCGAGCGCATCGGCGATGAATCCGTTATCGTCGCCGAACAGGTCACGCTCTCGGACAAGCCGATCCCCTCCATCGTCGAAAAGGATCTCCGGGCGCTGTGCACCCGCACAAGCTCCATGCTCCGCAGTTCCCTGCTCTCCTTCCAGAACGGAGACGCGCCCAGTGCCCTTGCCGTAAGCCGCTACGACGACGAGACAGCTCAAATGATGGTGAATATTTTCCAAAAACTCATGCAGGCCGTCGGCGACCGGACGCTCGAGCCGTGGGACTCCATGCACATCGTGCTGATCACCCGGGCTCTGGATCGTGTTTGCCGCCGCGCCGAGAACATCGCCGAGCACGCCTATTTCATGGTTGAAGGCGTCAGCCTCAAGCACCGCAGGACGCTGCCGCAGGATTGGAAGAAATGAGAACCGGGGGAGTGGGGAGGAAACCTTTCTGGAGAAAGGTTTCCTCC
>USCL01000192.1 GCA_900553145.1 uncultured Desulfovibrio sp. | reverse complement strand
GAGGGATGGGGTTTGGGGAAGGGAGGGAGAAGCTTTTCTTCAGAAAAGTTCTCCCTCCCTTCCCCAATTCCCTTAATGACCGGTAATACTGTACTTCTTAAGCTTGTACTGCATGAGGCTCTTGGAGATGCCGAGCAATTCCGCTGCCTTGGCCTGCACGAAGTCGGCGCGGACGAGCGCGCGGCGGATAAGCGCGGCCTCGATGCGTTCGAGGGTGTCGGCAAGGTCAAGCTGCACCGGGAGGAGATCCACGGCGCTCTTGAACTGCGCTTCCTCGTCGCGGATCTCGGCGGGGAGATCTTCAAGCGTGATCACGTCCCCGGGCACGAGCACGAGGCAGCGCTCGACCACGTTCTGCAGCTGCCGGATGTTGCCGGGCCACTCGTAGCCGGAAAGATGGTTCAGGGCTTCGGTGGAGAAGGTCTTCGGGGGGATGCCGTTCTCCTTGGCGGCCTTTTCCGCGAAGTGCGCCACCAGCAGCGGGATGTCCTCGCGGCGCTCGCGCAGGGGCGGGATCGGGATGTGCACCACATTCAGGCGGTAATAGAGATCCTCGCGGAACGTCCCCGCCTGCACCAGCGGCATGAGATCCTTGTTCGTCGCCGCGACGATGCGGATATCGACTTCGATTTCCTCACTGCCGCCCACGCGCTCGAAGCGGCGCTCCTGAAGCACGCGGAGCAGCTTGACCTGCAGCTCGGGGGTCAGTTCGCCCACTTCATCGAGGAACAGCGTGCCCCCGCTGGCTTGCTCGAAACGGCCCCGGCGCATGGCGACCGCGCCGGTGAAGGAGCCCTTTTCGTGGCCGAAAAGTTCGCTTTCGAGCACGCCGGGGTTCAGGGCCATGCAGTTTACGGAAACGAAGGGCTCTTGGCTGCGCGGCGAAGAGAAGTGGATGGCGCGCGCGACGAGCTCCTTGCCTGTGCCGGATTCGCCTGTGATGAGCACGGTGGCGCGGCTCGGCCCGGCCCGGTCCACAAGGGCGAGCATGTCGCGGATGGCCCGGCTGCGCCCGATGATCTGGTGCTTGCCGTAGCGTTCCTCAAGGCTCTCGCGCAGCAGTTGATACTGGCGGTGCGCGCGGGCCAGCTCGGCGGCGTTCTGGATGGAGAGCAGCAGCTCGTCGTTGGAGAACGGCTTGGTGATGTAGTTGAACGCGCCGTAGCGCATGGCCTCCACGGCGCTTTCGATGGACCCGAAGGCCGTCATGATGAGCACCGGGATGTGGGGCCAGTTCTTTTTGACCCGTTCCAGCACCTCGCGCCCGGAAATGCGGGGCATCTTCATGTCGGTGATGACGATGTCGACTTCGGACTCTTCGAGAAACGCCAGCGCGGTTTCCGGATCGTTGAGCGCGGTCACGTTGTACCCCGCCTCGGTCAGCAGCGTTTCCAGAACGAGCAGGTAGTTTTTCTCGTCGTCAATCAGCAGCAGATGTACCTTGTCGTTCATGAGAACATCCTTGTCTGTCTAGCGTATCAGCGGAGAGGCGTCGTCTTTCCGCGAGCCGGTTTGTTCCTGGGGAAGCGGATCGGTCAGCGTCACGGGCTCGTCGTCCCCGCAACCGGCCGGCCGTTCGCCTTTTTCGGGAGTGTCGCCTATATCCGGCCCGCTGGCAACCGGGAGCAGGATGGTGATCATGGCTCCGCCCCCTTCGGGGTTGGTCAGGAGCAGCTTCCCGCCGTGGGCCGTGATGATGGTGTTCACGATGGGCAGGCCAAGCCCCGTGCCGTGATCCTTGGTGGTAAAGAAGGGATCAAGGAGCTTGGGCAGGAGTTCCGGCGGGAAGCCGGGGCCGCTGTCGTGGAACGAGAGCGCGATCATGCCGTCTTCCCGGCGTTCGCCGCGGATGCGGATGGCCCCGTCCTTTTCGATGGCCTGATAGGCGTTTACCAAAATGTTGTAGATGGCCCGGTAGAGCAGATCCTTGTCCCCGAGGACAAACAGGGGCTCTTCCGTGTCGCGGACGCATTCCACGCCGAGGCGTCTCATTTCGCCTTCGAGGAAGCCCGTGGCCTGATTCAGCAGGGCGTTCAGGTCCACGCGGTCCTGACGGGGCACACGGGGGCGGGCGTAGTCAAGGAAATCGTTGACGATCTGGCTCAAGCGGCAGGATTCGTCATAAATGGCCGTGAGGATGCGCTGCGCGGGGCTGCTCTTTTCCGGTTCCGGCGTGCGCCGGATAAGAAATTCGGAGCTTGACCGGATAATGCCCAGCGGGTTGCGGATCTCGTGGGCTATGCTGGCGATGACGCGGCCCATGCTGGCGAGCTTTTCGTTCTGGTGGAGCTCGGCCTCAAGCTTGCGGTTGCGGCTCATGCGTTCGGCGAGGGTGCGTTCCGCCTTGATGATGAAGAACTGGAGGATGGCGAACAGGATGGTGGAAGAGCCGAGGCAAGTGGCGAGGATAAGCCACTGGAAACGCACGACGCTGTCATAGTCGTCGGTGATGTCCTGCGTGATTTCCAAGACGCCGGTCACGAGCGATTCCGGTTTGCCGGTGCTTTCGCTGATGCCGAGATCCACGGTCAGGGGGAACATGGTCCGCAGCGAATAGCTGCCGTCCGGGATCTTGAGCATGAACATGGCGGAAAGCATGTTGACGCTGGAAAGCGTCTCAAAGAAGGGGATGCCCGAACTCATGACGCGCTCCATCGACGGGGGCGTGATGTCCGTCCGGCCCAGTTCCGTCTGATCGATGGAGTAGTTGACGACCCGGTCGGCGCCGTAAATGCGCAGGGATTCCAAGTGCAGGCCGAGGATGGTGGACTGCACCACATCGTCGAGCTGCTGGTACTGCAGGCTCTGGCGCAGGGCGATGCGCCCGAACGCAAGGAAGGTCGGCAGCGTGAACCGGCGGTAGATCTGCTGGTTCAGGTTGCTGGCCATGAGCATGGCGTACTGCTGCTGGCGGAGCAGCAAGGTGTTGCGCGCGGAGTTGCCGATGAAAAAGGCCAGCATTACGCTGGAGGCAAGGATCAGGATGAGGGATACCCATGAAAGGAACCGGGTCAGCCCGAACGGGAGCCCCTTGTCCGCGGAGTCTTTTTTGCCGAACAAAACGAGCCTCTGAGTGGTATATGTCGAGGGGGAGCGCTTCATAAAAAACGGGGGACGCCCGCCGCGCCTGCCCCCGGGGCCCAGCCCGCGAAAATGTCGGCTGGCGGAGGGGTTACGCAAAAGGAATGCTTTTGAGAAATAGTCACGACTTTTTTGTTTGAACAGAGCCGCCGGCCTTGTTCAAAGAAAAAAGCCCTGATCGCCGCAGGCGCTACGGGCGGTTTTCCGCCTCTCCATGCGCCTTCGCCGGGCCGGGCACCGCCGCGCCCTGCCGCCCGCCGGAAGTTTTTAACGGGGAAAGGAGGAAAGGGGAAAACGTGGAGGGGCTCCCCCTTCTCAGGAGCGCTTCCCCTTTCCTCCTTCGATACCCTGTCTTACCCCAAAAACGTTTTCAGAATGGCGGCTTCTTCCGGATAGCTGGCGGAGCCGAGGCGGGAGTAGGCAAGGCGCTTGCCGAGCTCCACGGCGGGCTGATCGAGGGGGTTGATGTTCATAAGCCAGCCGGTGAGCACGGTCGTGGCCATAAGCAGCCCCATGACTTCACCGGCGGCGCGCATGGAGGATTCAGACACTTCCAGACGGCTGAGGGGCACGCCGTTGTGCACGAGGGCAGCCGCCGAGCCAAGGGTTTCGGCGTTGAGCAGATCCCCGAAAGCCTTGCCGCGCAGCCATTCCCAGCTGTCCGGCACATCATCCGGGAACTGCGGGCCCCGGGTGAGGTTCGGGCAGTGCAGCTGGATGCAGCCCTTGTCCGCCGGGCCGTCGAGGAACATCTGCTGGAGGGAATGCTGATCGGTAACGCCCACGGCGGGCAGGGGCATGGTCCCCTTGCCGTTCTTGCCGAGGCTTTCCGCCCAGAGCTGGCCGAACCACTGGCCGAAATACGCCCATGAGGGAATGTAGGTGAAAAAAATCAACTGATTGTAGTCGTGCCGGGACAGCTCGAAGCACCAGTTCGCAAGCGCCCACGCGGGATGGTCGCGGAGGTTTTCCGGTTTGCCGAGCTCATCGTTGACGAGCGACGCGTTCACGCTGGCCGCGCCTTCGAGAAACTCTTCCCACGGCAGCCCCATGAAGGCAGCGGGGACGAGCCCAACGGCGGAGATGACGGAATAGCGCCCGCCCAGATGGTCCGGCACGGGCAGGGAGACGATGTTGTGGCGGTCGGCCTCTTCGCGCAGGTAACCCTTCTTTTCGTCGGTAACGAGCAGCATGTGCTCGTGCCACGTGTCGGGGAGCACCTTTTGCAGCCATGCCTTCATGAAGAAGTACTGGGCCAGCGTCTCGATGGTCCCGCCGGATTTGCTGACGGGGACGACGATGGTTTCCTCGGGGTTGAGGGAGGCCATCTGCGCTTCGAGGACGTCGGCGTCCACGTTGTCCAGAATCCACAGCCACGGCCCTTGGTGGTTCGGGAGATCCTGCTGCGGGAAGAAGGCTTTCTGGAGCGCCCGGGTGCCGAGGGCGGAGCCGCCGATGCCGAGGACGACCATGTGCTTGAAGCGCTGGAGCTGCGGCGTCAGCGCCTTCAGGCGGGCCGTCAGGCTGCTGCGGAAAGGCAGGTTGAGGAACGGAAGTTTGCCTGAGGCCACTTCGCCGATGAGGCGCGCATTGCAGCTGTCAAGCTGCGGCTCAAGGAGCTTGAGCGCCTGCGGGCGCGTCGGGGCCGTCGTCAACAGCCGTCCGGTCCATGCGTGCTTCCAGTCCAAGGTGTGCATACCGTCTCCTGAAAAAGGGCCGCCTGTCGGCGGTTTTTCCGGTTCCGGGGTTTCCCGGAACCGGAGTCAGCATTATTTTCCGATGAGGACCTTGCGGACGCGGGCGAGGGCGTCCATCAGCACGTCGTCGGCCACGGCGTAGGAGAACCGGATGCAGTCCGGCGCCCCGAAGGCATCGCCGGGGACCAGCGCGACGCCGGCTTCGCTGAGCAGGCGGGTACAGGCCGCGGTGGCGTCGGGCATTTTTTCGTCATACAAAGCGGAAATGTCCGCGAACAGGTAGAACGCGCCCTCGGGTTTCGGGCAGACCACATTGGGCCACGAGGCGATTTCCCGCCACGCCATGTCGCGGCGCTTCTGGAAGGCCTGACGCATGGATTCCACGCAGTCGTAGGGGCCGGTGAGGGCGGCTACGGCGGCCTTTTGGGACACGGAGCAGATGTTGCCGGTGGCCTGTCCGGTGATCTGGCTCAGTTTTTTGACGAGATCGGGGTGGGTCACGGTATAGCCCACACGCCAGCCGGTCATGGCGAAACTCTTGGCGAGGCCGTTGACGACGGCGATGCGGTCCGGGTACTGCTTCCACCAGCCGATGATGCTCGACGGCTTGTTGGGTTCGTAGACGAGCTGGTCATAGATTTCGTCGGCGATGATGAACAGGCCGCGCCCAAGCGCCCATTTCACGATGGCGTCGCGTTCGGCTACGGAATAGCAGGCGCCCGTGGGGTTGGAAGGCGAGTTGAACACGAGTATCCTGGTCTTCGGGGTCAGTGCGGCTTCGAGCTGTTCCACCGTCACTTTGAAGCCCTGCGAGGCCGGGGCCTTCACCGCGACCGGCACGCCGCCGTTCAGGTAGACCATGTCGGGGTAGCTCACCCAGAACGGCGAGGGGACGAGCACTTCGTCGCCGTTATTGAGCAGGGCGGCGAACAGGTTGTACAGCGACTGCTTGCCGCCGTTGCTGGCGATGGTGCAGTCCGGCGCGATTTCAACGCCGTACGCGCGCTTGAAGTATCCGGCGATGGCCTCCCGCAGGGGCGGGATGCCGGGCACGGCGGTGTAGCGGGTGAACCCCTCGTCGATGGCCTGCTTGGCGGCGTCGCAAACATGGGCGGGGGTGGGAAAATTCGGTTCGCCGATTGCCAGGCTGGTTACGTTGACGCCCTGCGATTTGAGTTCAAGGGCCTTGGCGTTGATGGTCAGCGTGGCGGAAGGCTTTATGTGGGCCATTCTTTCGGAGAATTGCATGGGGCTATACCTCGGTGGCTACATGACGTTGTCCCCATGCAGTAGCAGGTTAGGCCCTATCTGTAAATTGGTGGAAAAGCGGGTTGCCCGCGGAAAGGCTTTCCCTAGCCCCGTACCGGCATTTGCTTTTTTTGAAATCTTCCCTTCGGGGTGAAGAGGGCGGTTGTATGTCCGTATTGTTGCCATTTCCTTCCGGTTGCGTCGTCGGGCGTCTGGTACGCCGCGAGAAGCGTTTTTTTGTGCATGTGTTGATCGACGGCAAGCCGGATGTGGCGCACACCAACAACACGGGGTCCATGCTCGGATTGTTGCGCCCCGGCGCGCCCGTGCTGCTGTCCCCCGCGCAAAACCCCGAACGGAAGCTGAAATGGACGCTGGAACTGGTTTGGTGCGGCGATCCGGCGGCGTATCCGCACGGCGGCTTTTGGGCCGGGGTCAACACGAGCACCCCCAACCGGATGCTTGAGGCTGCCTTCAAGGCGGGCAAGCTGCCGTGGGCGGAAGGCTATACGGCGTTTACGCGCGAGAAGGTGCGGGGCGAGAGCCGTCTGGACGGGCTGCTTGAAGGGCCGGGGCTGCCCCGGCTTTGGGTCGAGTGCAAGAACGTCACCATGTCGGAGGATGAGGTGGCGCTGTTCCCTGACGCCGTTTCCGGGCGGGGGCTCAAGCATTTGGGGACGTTGAAGTCCATAGCCGCCTCCGGGGAACGGGCCGCCATGTTTTATTGCATACAGCGGCCCGATGCCTGTTGTTTCGGCCCGGCGGACATGATCGATCCGGCGTATGCCGAAGGGCTGCGGGATGCCGTGGCGCACGGCGTGGAGGTGTATCCGCACCTTGCCGTGTTGACGGTGGAGGGGATTGGATTGGAAGCAGAGTGTTTATCAATGGTTTAAGATTATTATGTAATGCGTAGGGGCATGGTTCCCGGCTGCGCCGGCGGGCGTTTTCCCTGCCGCGCAGGGTGGCCGCCTCCCGCGGGGGCAAAGGGGGCCTGTTAGGGGCTCCGCCCCTCCGAGGCCCCCTTTGCAATCCCCCCGGAACACCCCGTTTCTCCGCTGCCTCAAGTGGGTTGCTGGCCTGCCGCACAACGGCCCTCTTCCTTTTGGGCTTTTCTTCGTCTGCAATCCGTCGCCGGTGCGCTGCTGATGCTCCGGGAGCTAACCCGGTCTGCGACCGGGTGGATCTCCCTCCGCGCAGCGCAAAGCCCCTGCCGTTTCTCCTTCGCATGAAGATTGAAAGATGTTGGCTTTCTCTGCGTAATAAGATGAAATCTCATGTTTTTTAAGAGAGGAGAAGAGCTTTTGGAATGAAGGGGAAGGGTGGTTGAAAGAAAGGGTGTATTTTTTTCTACATATGCTCTCATAACGACAAACACGGCATCATTCCCGGTCGGGAGCGATGCCGTATTTGTTGTTTTACCCTCGTCCCCATTACGAAAGTTTTAGGGGGAAGGGGGTG
>USCL01000191.1 GCA_900553145.1 uncultured Desulfovibrio sp. | reverse complement strand
GCGCGCTCGGCTCGCAGGTCGACGTGAACATTTATGCCCGCCGCCGCGAAATGATGGGCAACGTCCTCTCCGACGCCGGCTATGAGTTCCAGATGCCCAAGGGCGCGTTCTATTTCTTCCCGAAGGCTCCCGGCGGCGACGACGTGGCTTTCGTCAATAAGCTTCTCGAAGAACGCATCCTCGCCGTGCCCGGTTCCGGATTCGGCGGCCCCGGCCACTTCCGCCTGGCGTTCTGCGTCGAAGATGAAGTCATCGCCCGCTCCGCCGAGGGCTTCAAGCGGGCCCGCGGATAGGGAGTACGCCTTTGGCGGCGGGGGCTCCATGCCTCCCGGGGGCTGTGCGGAAAATCCGCCCAACGGGCATGGCCGAGGCCGCCCGTTGGGCATATCGCAGCCTGCGGAGGAATCATTCCCCCGGCAAGGCAATCGGCGTAGGGTTTGAGCCCCCGTTTCCTTGGATTATGGCTGGCCGCGCGCGGTTCTTCCGTTTTCCATCACCTTCGAATCCCTCACGTCGCCGTCAGTACCCTGAAAACCGGAAAAGGCCGATGCCTCCCCGGGGCGTCAGGGCGGGAACGCGTTTCCCCGTGGAGTGCCCTCCTCCGCTTTCCTTTCCGCAAACGCCCTCCCTGTCTTGACACAAGCCGATCAAACGTGTAAGGAGTCCCGTTCACGAGGTTATCATGGCTGAACTACGGATTGCACTGAACAACATCGCCCCTGAAGGAAAGACGGTCGTCGTGGACGATCCGGCCATTTGGTCGATCCCCATGAAGGAATGCGGCATGGATTGCCGCGTCGTCCAGCCTCTTGTGGGCACGGTTACTCTCCTTCCTCAGGAAGACGGCTGCCTTGTGCGCGGGAACCTGAAGGGAGAGGTCGTCGTTCCCTGTAACCGTTGCGCCGAAGACGCCCATCTGATCATCGACAGCAGTTTCGACAGCTTCGAGCCGTTCCCACAGGCGGATGACGAGCCGGAACCGCGCAACGGCAAAGAAAAGCCGTTCGACAGCGAGGCCGACGAGCTCATCGTCAAGCTGGTGGACGGCGCGCCGGAGATCAATCTGGCCGGCCTGCTCTGGGAAGAGTTTGTGCTCGCCCTTCCGGTACGTCCTCTGTGCAAGCCTGATTGCAAGGGGTTGTGCCCCGACTGCGGGAAAAACCGGAACGAAGGTTCCTGTTCCTGCGTGCGGGACGAAGGCGATCCCCGTCTTGCGGCCCTCCGGGGTCTGAAAGTGAAAAAGAACTAGATTTTGCCGCCGAACCTTGTGTCTCCGGGCGTATTGGGCTATGCCATCCGGAGCCGCATCAACAGGCGACAGAGCCAAACCCTCGGCACCATGCCGAATCCTAAGGAGTGCCGTCATGGCCGTACAGCAAAATAAGAAGTCCCATTCCAAGAAGGGCATGCGCCGGTCCCACGATCGCGTGGCCACCCCCACCGTTGTATACTGCACCTGCGGAGCCCCCACGGTTCCCCACGCTGCCTGCCCCAGCTGCGGCACCTACCGCGGTCGCCAGGTCGTCGAGCAGAAGACCGCCGATGAGCAGCAATAAGACCGTTATCGCCGTCGACGCCATGGGAGGCGATCTCGGTCCTTCCGTGGTCGTCCCCGGAGCGATTGAGGCCGCCCGCCAAACCGGGGCCAAGATTCTCCTTGTCGGGAACGAGGCTATCCTCGACGGCGAACTGAACAGACTCTCCCCCTCGGGGGTGGATCTGGAAATCGTCCATGCCCCGGAAGTCGCGGGCATGGACGAAAAGCCTTCGGACATCCTGCGCCGGAAAAAGAACGCCTCCATTCAGGTCGCCTGCCGCCTTGTGCGCGACGGCGCGGCCCAGGGCGTCGTCAGTGCCGGCCACTCCGGGGCCTCCGTCGCGTGCGGCATGTTCATCATGGGCCGCATCCCCGGCGTGGAACGCCCCGCCCTCGCGTCGCTCCTCCCCACGGAAAAGGAACCCGTCGTCCTGCTGGACGTGGGCGCCACCGTCGATTGCAAGCCCTACAACATCTTTCAATTCGGCCTGATGGGCGACGCCTTCGCCCGGGACATCCTCAACAAGGAATCCCCCCGCGTGGGCCTTCTCAGCATCGGCGAAGAGGAAGGCAAGGGCAACAGCCAGGTGAAGGAGGCGTACGAGCTGTTCAAGATGGCTCAGAACCTCAATTTCAGCGGCAATATCGAAGGGCGCGATCTCTTCACCGGCGAAATGGACGTAGCCGTCTGCGACGGTTTCGTCGGCAACGTGGCCCTGAAGCTCAGCGAAGGGTTGGGCTTGTCCCTGAGCCGCGTGCTTAAGCGCGAACTGCTCAATTCCGGCTTTCTGCCCAAGCTGGGCAGCCTGCTGGCCAAGTCCGCGTTCAGACGCTTCGCCAAAGTGGTGGACTACGCCGAATACGGCGGAGCCCCGTTGCTCGGCCTTCAGAACATCTCCATCGTCTGCCACGGCCGTTCCAATGCCAAGGCCATTTGCAACGCGACCCGCATGGCGACCCTGTTCGTCGAGAAAGAGACCAACAAGCGCCTGATGGAAACCATCTGCGCCAATGAGGAACTGACCCGTTTCGGCCGTTCCTGTTAGCCCTCCTCACAAACGCACGGACACAGCATGACAGCAATCCATATTCAAGGCTTGGGGACGTATGTTCCGACCAAGCGGATCACGAACGTCGACTTGATGTCGCTGGTGGATACCAACGACGAATGGATCGTCAGCAGGACCGGGATCAAGGCCCGGCACATGCTGGCGGACGACGAAAACGGCTCCGACGCGGGCACGGAAGCGGCGCTTAAAGCTCTTGAAGATGCTGGCATCGCGGCTCAAGACATCACGCATGTTCTGACGGCGACGTGTACGCCCGATTACCTGTGCCCGAGCACGGCCTGCATCATCAGCGGCAAAATCGGCTCGCACGGCGCGATGGCGTTCGACCTCAACGCGGCCTGCACCGGCTTCGTCTACGGGCTGGACGTGGCGAAAGGCATCCTTGCGGGAAAGCCCGAGGCCAAAGTCCTGCTTGTGGGCTCGGAAGCCTTCACCCGTCGCCTCAACTGGGAAGATCGCACGACCTGCATCTTGTTCGGCGACGGTGCCGCGGCCGCCGTGCTGACGAACGGTGAGGCCGGAACGCCCCGCAGCTGCCTGCCTTCGGCCCCCCGCCTCCGGGATGTGCGGTGCGGCGCGGACGGAAGGCAGTATCCCCTGCTTACCGTCGGCGGCGGGACGAACCGCAACTACAAGATCGGCGATCCCATTCAGGATGATTTCTACCTTCAGATGCAGGGGCGCGAAGTCTTCAAGCAGGCGGTCCGCAGCCTCTCCGCCGTTTGCTCCGAACTGCTGGAAGGCAACGGGCTGGCGCTCGAAGACGTCGACCTGTTCATTCCGCACCAGGCAAACCTCCGCATCATCGAAGCCGTGGGAGACCGCCTCAAGCTCGGAAAGGATAAGGTATTCGTCAATCTTGACGAATACGGCAACACATCGGCGGCCTCCATACCGCTGGGCATCGGCGATGCCTGCGCGCAGGGCCGTATCCGTCCCGGGTCCCGGGTGCTGCTGAGCGCCTTTGGCGGAGGCTTCACATGGGGAGCCGCATTACTGGAATTCTAGCCGGGTTTCCGGCCGGTATCCGTGTTGAATTCTGATTTCTTTTGAGCTACAAACAGCTGAATACAGGATCAAGGTGAGAGACATGAGCGAACAACTTTCCACCGCCCTTGTGACCGGTGGCTCCAGAGGTATCGGCAAGGCCATTGCGGAGACGCTGGCGAAGGCCGGATATCAGGTGTACCTCACCTATGTGAGCAAGGCTGACGAAGCCGAAGCTGTTGCCCGGAGCATCGAGGCGGCGGGCGGGAAAGCCTGTGCCTTTCGCCTTGACGTCGCCGACGCCGAAGCGGTCGCGGCGTTCTTCAAAGAGCACATCAAGGATCAGGTCGAGCTGGGCGTGCTGGTCAACAACGCGGGCATCACCAAAGACGGCCTGATGCTGCGCATGAAAGACGAAGACTTTGACCGCGTCATCCAGACCAACCTGCGCGGCGCGTTCGTTTGCGTCCGCGAGGCCGCCAAGATCATGACCCGCCAGCGTCACGGGCGGATCGTCAATATCAGCTCCGTCGTCGGACAGATGGGCAATGCCGGGCAGATCAACTACGCTTCCGCCAAGGCGGGCCTCATCGGCCTGACCAAGTCCGCGGCCAAAGAGCTGGCCGGCCGTAACGTCACCGTCAATGCGGTCGCTCCCGGTTTCGTGGAAACCGACATGACCGCAGGCCTGCCCGATGACGTCCGCGCCGCCTACATCGAGGCCATCCCGCTGAAACGTCTGGGGACGCCTCAGGACATCGCTGATGCCGTAGCTTTTCTGGCTTCGCCGGGAGCCGGATACATTACAGGACAGGTTATCGCCGTCAACGGCGGAATGTACTGTTAGTCGCCGTGCCGCATTTGCGGCGCGAACCGGCGGATTCCGCTCCGCGGAAGCGTCGACACGTGGAACGGGGCCATGCCCCACTGCAACTCAAAAAGAACAAAACCGGGAGGATTCCCCCATGTCCGTTGAAGAACAGGTCAAAAAGATCATTATGGAACAGCTTGGCGTGACCGCCGAAGAAGTGAAGCCCGAAGCCTCTTTCGTTGAAGACCTCGGCGCCGACTCCCTCGACCTCACCGAACTCATCATGGCCATGGAAGAAGCCTTTGACGTGGAAATCGCCGACGACGACGCCCAGAAAATCCTGAAGGTCAAGGACGCCATCTCCTACGTGCAGAACCACACGAACTAAGCCTCGTTTTGTTCGAAGCACGGAAAACGGGAGAGGAGGCGGCAGCCCCGCGCGGGTTTTGTTTCTTCCGTTCCTGTTGCCCAGAGTATTCTAGCGGGCGTCTTGTGATCAGATCATAAGGCGCTCGACCACTTTTTGCTCCATGAGGGAATTATGAGCCGCAAACGCGTTGTTGTAACCGGTCTCTCTGCGCTGACGCCGCTCGGCGGCAACGTCACTGAAAGCTGGGATAATCTTCTTGCGGGGAAGTCGGGCATCGGGCCCATCACCCTCTTTGACGCCTCCGGCTTTGATTCCCGCATTGCCGGCGAGGTCAAGGGGTTCGATCCTGAAGCCTACGGCGTTCCCGCCAAACAGGCCCGCCGCATGGACCGCTTCGTCCAGTTCGCCGTCGCTGCGGGCAACATGCTGGTCGAACATTCCGGCCTCGTCATCAACGACGACAACGCCGGACGGGTCAGCGTCATCCTCGGCGTGGGCCTCGGCGGCCTGCACACCATCGAAGTGTTCCATTCCCGCCTCGTCGATGCCGGGCCGGGCAAGGTTTCCCCCTTCATGATCCCCATGCTGATCTCCAACATGGCTCCGGGCCAGGTGGCCATCGCCACGGGTGCCAAGGGCGCGAACATGGTGCTCACCAGCGCCTGCGCCTCGGGCACGCACGCCATCGGCGCGGCCTATACCGAAATCGTCATGGGTCGCTGCGACGCGTGCATCTCCGGCGGTGTGGAAGCGACCGTCACGCCGATGGGCATTTCCGGCTTCACCGCGCTGAAGGCGCTTTCCACCGCCCACAACGACGATCCCGAAAAGGCTTCACGCCCCTTCGACAAGGATCGCGACGGCTTCGTCATGGGCGAAGGCGCCGGCCTCCTCATGCTGGAAAGCCTTGAGCACGCGCAGGCGCGCGGCGCGACCATCTACGCCGAAATCGTGGGCGTGGGCTCGTCCGACGACGCCTTCCACATGACCGCTCCCCGCGACGACGCCGAAGGCATGGTCGCCGCCATGCAGCGCGCCATCGCCGACGCGGGCGTCACCCCCGACGTGGTGGACCACATCAACCCGCACGCCACGTCCACCCATCTCGGCGACATCTGCGAAACCAACGCCATCAAGCAGGTCTTCGGCGAACGCGCCTACCAGATCCCCATCTCCGCGACGAAGTCCCAGATCGGCCATCTGCTCGGCGCCGCCGGCGGCGTGGAAGCCCTGTTCTCCGTGCTTGCCCTGCACACCGGCTACGTTCCCGGTACGATCAACTACACGACGCCTGATCCGGAATGCGACCTCAACTGCATGGCCGACGGCACCAAGAAGCTTGATCCCCAGTACGCGCTCTCGAACTCCTTCGGTTTCGGCGGCACGAACGGCAGCGTCCTGTTCAAGAAATTCACGGCGTAAGTCCCTCTTCAGGCAAGCTACGCGGTTGCATCTCTAAACTTTCATCGGAGCGTCCAATGGACCACATTCTTCTTGAAGATCCCGAACTGGCACGCGCTTTCCTGCTGGAAAGCGACCGGCAGATGAGCAAGCTGGAGCTCATCGCTTCCGAGAACTTCGTTTCTTCCGCCGTTCGGGAAGCGCAGGGCAGCGTATTCACGCATAAGTATGCCGAGGGGTACCCGGGCAAGCGGTACTACGGCGGCTGCGAATTCGTCGACATCGCCGAAAACCTCGCCATCGAGCGCGCCAAGCAGCTGTTCGGCTGCGGCTATGTCAACGTGCAGCCCCACTCCGGCAGCCAGGCGAACATGGCCTCCTATTTCGCGCTGGCCAAGCCCGGCGACACCATCCTCGGCATGAACCTGTCCCACGGCGGCCACCTGACCCACGGCAGCCCGGTGAACTTCTCCGGACGTCTGTTCAACGTGGTTTCCTACGGCGTGGACAAGGACACCTGCCTCATCGACTATGAAGAAGTGCGCCGTCTCGCCCATGAGCACCGTCCCACGGTCATCGTGGCGGGCGCCAGCGCCTATCCCCGTACCATCGACTTCGCCAAGTTCCGCGCCATCGCCGACGAAGTGGACGCCAAGCTGTTCGTGGACATGGCCCACATCGCCGGCCTCGTGGCCGCCGGGCTGCATCCCACGCCCATCGGGCACGCCCACGTCACCACGACCACGACCCACAAGACCCTGCGCGGGCCTCGCGGCGGCATGATCCTGTCCGACGAAACCTTCGGCAAGACGCTCAACAGCCAGATCTTCCCCGGCATTCAGGGCGGGCCGCTCATGCACATCGTCGCCGCCAAGGCCGTGGCCTTCGGCGAAGCCCTGCGCCCCCGCTTCAAGGACTATCAGGCGCAGGTGCTCAAGAATGCCGTGACGCTGGGCGAAGAGCTCAAGAACGCCAAGTTCAATCTCGTCTCCAACGGCACGGACAACCATTTGCTGCTCGTCGATCTGACCAACAAGGACATCACCGGCAAGGACGCCGAGCATGCCCTTGACGCCGCCGGCATCACCGTGAACAAGAACACCGTGCCTTTCGAGACCCGTTCCCCGTTCGTGACCTCCGGCATCCGTATCGGCACGCCCGCGCTCACGACCCGTGGTTTCCGCGAACAGGACATGGCCAAGGTGGCGGGCTGGATCGACGCCGCCATCGCCAATGCCGGCAACGAAACCCGTCTCGCCGAAATCAGCAAGGAAGTGGCCGCATTCGCGCGTCAGTTCCCGCTGTTCGCTTGGTAGATTTACGGGGCTCCGCCCTGCACCCGCCGGGCTGCCGCCCGGACCTGCCGGGGGGAGCATTCCCCCCCCCCCGGCCCCCTCGG
>USCL01000190.1 GCA_900553145.1 uncultured Desulfovibrio sp. | reverse complement strand
AGGTGGGATTTGGGGAGGGGAAGGGAACCCTTTTGGAAAAGGGTTCCCTTCCCCTCCCCAATTTCAAAAATCAAATCCGTTCCAGAGGATTGGCGGCAACGCCGAGCACGGCCTCGGTGAACGCCTGACACGCCGCCTGACACGCCGCCTGACACGCCGCCTGATCCCCGGCAAGCCAGCCGCCGGAAAAGTTGGTTTCGGACGGCGGCGGAAAATGCTTGACCAGCCGGACGTCCGCGGCTTTCAGGGCCGCGTCCAGACCGAAGGTCGCCTCAAGGGGCGGCGCAATGAGCCATGCCAACGCCGTGCCCACCGGAATCCCGGCCTGTTCCGCAATGTATGTGCCGCAAGAGGAAACCAGATGCGACAAAAAGATCAGCTTCCCCTCGGGATCCGCCGTCAGGAACGAGACGCGGTTCTGGGCATGCTCCACCGCGATACGGAGCCCTTCCTCCGCATCCCCGGGGGTTTCCGCCGCGAGGATCCCTATGAATTCCCCGGAATACGGCCCGGAGGCATGCGCCGCCCCGGCATAGAAGGAGCTGGCGTATACGACGTCCACAGCGGCCTTTTTGGTCGCCTCGTCGATGGCTATGTAGCTTACGTCATCGCTGTCGGCGGTGAACAGGGCAAGGGCGCGGTGGCGCGGCTCAAGGTTGAAGGCCGCGGCCAGCCCCGGATCGACCGAAGGGATGATCCGGCTGGCGAGCACGCGGACCGGGATGGGTTGCAAAATCTTCATCGGTGTTCTCTTGTTGCGTCTTGCTTGGCGAAAACAAGCGGTTACCGGCCAACCGCCGGAAAGGGCGGAACCGGGCGGGATGCGACGGATGCTTTCGTCGATACGTCCTCTGTACAGGCTTCCGGTACGGCGCTCAACCGGAAAAACCGGGATTGAGCGCCCTGTTCAGGGCAATGCCGCTAGCCTTGTGCTGCATCATCTGGCGCACAAGGTCAACGATAACCGCGGCGGCCTCCACAGGCGGCGTGCCCTCGCGGTGGATATTGGAAATGACCGAGCGATCCGACTCCAGCGTCGCCGCCGTGGGGCGGTACACCGCATAGCAGCTCATGCTTTCCGACTGCCCCAGGCCGGGCCGCTCGCCCACGAGCATCAGCACCACGTCGCAGCCCACAGCCTCGCCGAGGCGGTCTTCGGCCTTGACCCGGCCATAGCGCAGGAACAGCGGATCGCCCACGGTAAACCCGGCCTGTCTGAGGCCGTTGGCGAGGGGAGGCAGGATTTCGTCCGCATTGGCGAGCACGGCGTCCGTGCTCAGGCCGTCGGACAAGACGATCAGCACCTGCGGGGCGGGACGGTAGTGCTCCCGTACCGCTTGCAGAGACGCCTCCGGCAGCATCCGCCCCAAATCCGGGCGCGTCAGATAGATATCCTTGTCTTCCGCCAGCGTTTGTACCGCCAGCATGCCGCGCTGGCGCAGCCACTCCTCGGGCACTTCGCGGAAAACCGTTCCCTTGGATCGGGCATGATCCGCAAGGAAGCGCAGATAGGCCGTGGTCGAGGGACGCGGCCCGCACGCGCCGCCCCCGATGCGGGCCCCGGTGCTTTGCATGAAATCCCGCAGCACTTCTACATTGTGCGGCTCTTTCACCCCGCAGGGCTTGCGGAAGGCGGGGCCGCCCAGATCCTCAAGCGACGCTTCCGGGTCGGCGTCAGCGGGCGTTGCGAAGGGTTCCGGCCCCGCCGCCGCACCGCTCGCGGGGCTTTGAACCGCCGGGCCTGCAACAGGCGTTTCGCTGTCGGCAGCGGAAGGCGCGGGAGACGCCTGCTTCGTTTTCAGGGCGTCCAGCACGGACGCCACCAGCGTGCGGATTTCTTGTTCCTGCATGTCGTTCCCCTAAAAGAAAATGGACGCATCCCCGGCGCGGGGGGTCAGACAGCCGTTTTCCATGATCCCGTGCCGCTCCAGCCACTGCTCGAACTCCGGCGCGGGCCGCAGGTTGAGCAGCTGGCGCACGGTGGCGATGTCGTGGAAAGAGTTGGTCTGGTAATTCAACATGATGTCGTCGCCCATCGGCAGGGAGATGATGAAGTTCACGCCCGCGGTCGCCAGCAGGATCATGAGGTTTTCGTTGGCGTTCTGGTCGGTGTCGGCATGGTTTGTATAGCAGCAGTCGCAGCCCATCGGCAGCCCGTGCAGCTTGCCCATGAAATGATCCTCAAGCCCGGCGCGGATGATCTGCTGATGGTTGTACAGATATTCCGGCCCGATGAACCCGACCACGGTATTGACCATGAAGGGCCGGTAGCGGCGGGCCAGCCCGTAGCAACGGGCCTCCATCGTCACCTGATCGCAGCCGTAATGCGCGTCCGCCGACAGCGCCGAGCCCTGCCCCGTCTCGAAATACATGACGTTGGGGCCGGTGGCCTGACAGTAGTGCTGCGCGAGATCATACGCCTCGTCGAGCAGCCCGGCCGTCACGCCGAATTCGCGCAACCCCTTTTCGCTGCCGGCGATGCTCTGGAAAATCATGCCCGCGTTGGCACCCTGCCGGATGGCTTCCATCTGGGTGGTCACGTGGGCCAGCACGCAGTTCTGCGTAGGGATCTGGTGGCGCTCGATGATCTCCCACAGGGCGTTGAGCATGGCCTTGGTGTTTTCCACCGTATCCGTCACCGGGTTGATGCCGATGACCGCATCCCCCGCCCCGTAGGACAGCCCCTCATAGACCTGCGCCACGATGGACGGGATTTCATCCCGCGTATCGTTGGGCTGGAGGCGCGAGGAGAAATGCCCCGGCAGGCCGAGCGTGCCGTTGGAGCGCACGACCACAGGCATTTTCTTCGCCGCGAAGATGAGGTCGGCGTTGGACATGATCTTGGACACGGCGGCGGCCATTTCGGAGGTGAGGCCCTTGCGGACGCGCTCGATGGCGGCGGAAGTGGTGCGCCCGTCCAGCAAAAATTCCCGGAATTCCCCGACCGACCAGTTTTTGATGCTCTCATAGACCGGAGTGTGCACGGCATCCTGAATGATCCGCGTCACGGCGTCGTCTTCATAAGGGACCACGGGATGTTCGCGCAGATCCCCGAGCGTCAGCTCGCTGAGCACCTGCTTGGCGGCGACGCGTTCCTGCATGGACGAGGCGGCAACGCCCGCCAGCACGTCGCCGGAACGCAGTTCCCGCGCCTTGTTCAGCACATCCCGCACCGAATCGAAGCGGTAGGTTTCGCCGAAAAGAGTCGTTTTCAGTTTCACGGTGTCCCTCGGATAGACAATCTCTTGCAACATACGAAAGGGGAAAGCCTAGCCGCAGGAAGGATCGGCGTCAAGGCTACGGCATGTCAAACATTCCGCCGGACGGGGCATGGCATCGCTTTTTCTTTTTTGGACACGGAACCGTCACAAAACCGGAGCAGCCTTCATGGGATTGAGGGCTCGGCGTTCCTGCGTGTCCCGTGCATCCGCAGAAAGGCCTGTTTGAGCAACGCGAATAAGAACCGGAACAGCGCGTTCCGCACGCCAGTGAGAAAGGCAAGGAACCTCGAGCCGCATGGCCCGGCGGCGTATCTTACGGATGAAAAAGGAAATGCCAGTAAAAGAAGAAAGTAGGCCCATGACGTATTGACAGCGTGCCGGGTTCGCAGTAGCTTTTGTCCACGTATTCTTTTTCACATTATACCATTCCGTTAAGGACCGATCATGTTCAACGCTTCTTCCCTTTCCTTTACCGCTTATCGCTGGTGGTGGCACGTCGTCGACGTGAGGGGGGGAGTGCGGCCTATGTAAGGCCCGGTCCGGCACTGGCTGTATTTTGTTTATGCAGGCGCCATCCTCCCAAGGATGGCGCCTTTTTTTGTACCTCAACCCCAGAAGGATCATCGACATGACAGCTTCCAGAACGCCCGCCGCCCCCGACGTCACCCTGCGCCAAAGCGCGCGGTGGCTCCCGGCGGATATGGACACTCCCATCAGCCTGTTCCTTGGCATGTGCCACGACCACCACGGCATTCTGCTGGAAAGCGCGGAGGTCGACGGGCGGTGGGGGCGCTACAGCATTCTCGCCTGCGACTTCCTGCTTCAGGCCTCCTGCCGGGACGGCCTGCTGGCGCTTGATACGGACGACGAGCGCCTGCGGCCCTTCGCGGCCCTCAACGGGATGCCCTTTACGGACGGCCTGCGTGCGCTCATGCGCGGCCTGCACCTCGAAAAACCCGAGGGTATCGAGCTGCCGCCCATCACCCGCGCCCTGTACGGCTATTTCGGCTACGGCATGGCCAGTTTCTTCAATAAAAAGCTGGAAGCCTGCCTGCCCCGGAAGGACGCCGACGCCAGCCTCGTGCTGCCGGGGACCGTGCTGGTGTTCGACCACCTGTACAACCGGCTGTGCCAGATCAGCCTCGGCGAGCACCGGGAAGTGGGCGGCGCGCGGACGCGGGAATGCGGCGCGGCTCTGCCCGCCATCAGCGAAGAAGCCGTGACCGCCACGCCGGGCCGGGAAGGCTATATGGCTGCCGTGAATAAAATCAAACAGATGCTCCGTCAGGGCGAAGCCATTCAGGTGGTGCCCTCCTGCCGGTTCAGCACGCCGTTCGAAGGCGACGCCTTCACCCTGTACCGCCGGATGCGCCGCTGCAACGCCTCGCCCTATATGTTCTACATGGATCTGCCGGGCATCACGCTGTTCGGCTCCTCGCCCGAGGTCATGATCCGGTGCGACGAAGGCAAGCTCCAGCTTTCCCCCATCGCCGGAACCCGCAAGCGCGGGGCCGACGATCTGGAAGACGCCCGCCTCGCCGCCGAATTGCAGGAAGACCCCAAGGAACGCGCCGAGCACGTCATGCTGGTGGATCTGGGCCGCAACGACCTCGGCCGCATCGCCCGCCCCGGCACGGTCAGCGTGGAACGGCTCATGGAAGTGGAACGCTTCTCCCACGTCATGCACCTGACCTCGCGGATCACGGCCCGGCTCCAGCCGGATCTCGACGCGCTGGACGTGCTGGCGGCGACCTTCCCGGCGGGCACGGTCAGCGGCGCGCCCAAGGTCCGGGCCATGGAAATCATCGCGGAAACGGAACAGCTCCCGCGCGGCCCCTATGCGGGCTGCATCGGGTGGCTCGGCCTTGATGACGGCAGCGTCAGCCTCGATACCGGCATCACCATCCGCAGCATGTGGGTGAAGGACGGCAAGCTCCATTGGCAGGCGGGCGGCGGCATCGTCTTCGACTCCGACCCCGTCGCCGAATGGAACGAAGTGTACAACAAGTCCGCCATCATGCGCACCGTGCTCAACACCACCGGAGAAAACCATGTTCCTGCTCATCGATAACTACGACTCGTTCACCTACAACCTCGTGCAGGCTTTCTACGCGCTTGGCCAAGACCCCGTGGTCGTCAAGAACGACGATCCCCGGCTGCTGGAGCTCGCGCAGGACCCGTCCCTGAACATGGTGTGCCTTTCCCCCGGCCCCGGCCATCCCAAGGACGCCGGGTACTGCATGGAGGTCCTCCGCATCCTCGATCCCAAAATCCCGGTGCTCGGCGTCTGCCTCGGCCATCAGGCCCTCGGGCTCGCCGCCGGGGCCGAAGTGGCGGTCGGGCCCTGCATCATGCACGGCAAGGTTTCCGAGATCGTGCACGACGGCTCGGGGCTCTTCTCCGGCATCCCGAACCCCATGCGCGTGGGACGCTACCATTCGCTCGTCGTCCGCTCCGACGTGGACGAGGCGCACGCCAAATTCACGGTCACGGCGCACGGCCCCGAAGGCGAAATCATGGCCATGCGCTACAAGGATCGCCCATGGGTCGGCGTCCAGTTCCACCCGGAATCCATCCTGACCCCGGACGGCCTGCGCCTGCTCGGCAATTTCCCCAAGGCGATCCTGCCCGCGGGCAACGGCGCCAACTCCATCAACGCCATTCTGGACACGCTCGCCAGCGGGCAGGATCTGACGGCGGACATGGCCTCGGCCGGGTTCTCCGCGCTTATGGACGGCACCATGACGCCTTCGCAGGCGGGCAGCTTCCTCATGGGCCTGCGCATGAAGGGCGAGAGCCCCCTCGAAATGGCCCACGCCACCCGCGCCGCGCTGGCCCGGGCCGTGCGCGTGGACGGCATCGAAGGCTCCTATATCGAAGTCGTGGGCACCGGCGGCGACGGGCGCTCGTCCTTCAACTGCTCCACCGGCACGGCGCTCACGCTGGCGGGCATGGGCTATCAGGTGGTCAAGCACGGCAACCGCGCCGTGTCCTCCAAATGCGGCAGCGCCGACGCGCTGGAAGGGCTCGGCGTCGATCTGGACGTCAACCCCGCCGAAGTGGGCAAGATCCTGCATGACCGGAACTTCGTGTTCCTGTTCGCGCAGCGGTTCCACCCCTGCTTCCGCAACATCGCGCCCATCCGGCACGAGCTCGGCATCCGCACGCTGTTCAATCTGCTCGGCCCCCTGATCAACCCGTCCCGGCCCACGCACATCCTGCTCGGCGTGGCC
Organism: uncultured Desulfovibrio sp.; assembly: GCA_900553145.1. Lineage (GTDB taxonomy): Bacteria > Desulfobacterota > Desulfovibrionia > Desulfovibrionales > Desulfovibrionaceae > Bilophila. The sequence continues at coordinate 1,239 of USCL01000190.1, read as the reverse complement.
CGGCCCAACCTCGTGAAGCTCATGGCCGAAACGCTGGCCCAATCCTCCGTCCACCGGGCCGCCGTGGTCTGCGGGGCGGGCGGCTACGACGAAATAACCCCTATCGGCCGGAACGAAATGATCATCCTCAACGACGGCAAACTTGAGCCGCTCACCCTCGACCCGGCGGACTACGGCATCCCCGCGTGCGCGCCCGAAGACCTTGCCGTATCCAGCCGCGACGAAGCCGTCGCCGTCCTCAAGGAACTGCTTGCCGGGCGCGGCCCCGAGGCCATGCGCAACATGCTCGCCCTCAACGTCGGCATGAGCATCTATCTGTTGGAAGGGAAACTGCCGTTGGCGGCCTGCATGGCGAAAGCCCGCGAAGCCCTCGCTTCCGGCGTAGGCGGGAAGGTGCTCCATGCTGCTTGAGAAATTCAAAAAGGCGAAACAGGCGGAAATACAGGCGCTCCGCCAGCTTGAATACATCAATATGCTGCCGCACCCGCTCAGGCTTGAACGCCCGTCCTTTCCGGACGCCTTGCGCGCCCCGGGCGGGGCCCTGCCCCACGTCATCGCGGAATTCAAGCGGGCTTCCCCTTCGCAAGGGGACATCCTGCTGGATTTCCCGCCGGAAGAGGCGGCGAAGCAGTACGCCGAAGCCGGTGCGGCCTGCCTCTCCGTGCTGACCGAGGAAACCTATTTCAAAGGCACGCTTGGGTATCTCAAGCGCATGTCGGCCCCCGGCCTGCCCCTGCTGCGGAAAGATTTCATCTTCGACCCGCTGCAGGTGACGGCCACGGCGGCGACCCCGGCCTCGGCGCTGCTGCTCATCGTCCGCCTGACGCCCGACGCGGCCCTGCTCCGTTCCCTGCGCGAACAGGCGGAAACCCACGGCATCGACGCCGTGGTCGAGGTTTTCGACGAGGCCGATCTTGCCCTTGCCCGCGAATCCGGGGCGCGGATCATTCAGGTGAACGCCCGGGATCTGGATACGCTGAATGTGGATCGCGCGGCCTGCCTCCGCATCGCGGAGCGGCATCACAAGGCCGGGGACAACGAGATATGGATTGCGGCGAGCGGCATGTCCGCGCCGGATCATCTCCGGCAGGCCGCCGGGGCCGGCTATCAGGCCGCGCTCGTCGGCACCAGCCTCATGGGCGGCGGCGCACCCGGCGCGGCGTTGAAGGGATTGCTGGCGGGGTGAGAAGCGGGGGAAGGGAGGGGAAACTTTTCTGAAGAAAAGCTTTCCCCTCCCTT
>USCL01000189.1 GCA_900553145.1 uncultured Desulfovibrio sp. | reverse complement strand
GTACTCCGGCAGGCCAGAAGCTCTTGGTGAAAGATGTTCCCGATGCTTGTCGCATCGTGAACGATCCCCGCGCCGATTCTATGCGCATCTTTGCGCTCACGAACTGCGTGAAGGATGTGCTCGAGTTCGTGAAGGGCTGCCCGGGCAAGATTGAGGGGGTGAACGTGGCGAACGTCGGGCGTTTCGATAAGAGTGATCCAGCCACGAAGGTGAGCCTGAACTCGACCATCATGCTCAACCCTGAGGAGCTTGAGGCGGCGAAGGAGCTTTGTGAACAGGGCATCCCCGTGTTCGGGGCCGTGGATGAGGCCGTCCGCACCATGGGCGTGCTTGTGGAATACAGCGAACGCCGCGCCGCCCTTCTGGAAGAGGCCGGTTCCGTGCCGCCCGAATTGCCCGCTGATCGCCGGGAAAAGGCCGAGGCGGTATTCGCCCGCGTGCGTTCGGAAGGCCGCGTCAATCTGGTCGAAACCGAAGCGCGTGAAGTGCTGCGCGCTTACGGCGTGGATCTCGCCCCGCATTATCTGGCCGCTACGGCTGATGAAGCCGCGGCCCTGTGGGAAAAGATCGGCGGCAGGGCCGTTATGAAAATCGTTTCCCCCGACATCCTGCACAAAACGGATGCCGGAGGCGTGGCCCTCAATATCGAATCCGCCGGAGCGGCCCGCGAGGCGTTTGAGCGTCTGGTGGCCAACGGCCGCAAATACAAGGCCGACGCCCATATCTTCGGCGTGATGCTGACGCCCATGTTGAAGGGCGGCGTGGAATGCATCATCGGTTCAAGCTGGGACAGCACCTTCGGGCCTACGGTCATGTTCGGCCTTGGCGGCATCTTCGTGGAAATCCTCAAGGACGTATCGTTCCGCGTGGCTCCGGTGAACATGCCTTCCTGCCGCCGCATGGTGCGCGAGATCAATGGCCTTGCCATGCTTCAGGGCGCGCGCGGCGGCAAACCCTGCGATCTTGAGGCGCTGGCGGAAACCGCCTGCCTTGTTTCGCACATGGTGGACGAGCTTCGCGACGTCGCGGAAGTCGATTTGAATCCCGTATTTGCTTGGGAGAAGGGGCTGGCCGTGGCGGATGCCCGCATCGTGCTGCGGCCGCGCTGACGGAAGGGCGTTTCCAAGGGTGGGCCGGAATCCCGGCCCTGCTCAGAAAAGGCAACTTTTAGAGAGGGTAAGAATATGCGTGACGTGAAGCGTTTCCCCACAACGACAGGGCAGAGCTGGCTTGAGATGTCGTCCTTCAAGGATCATTTTTTCAAAAGCCATGACAAGATCGGCAAGGAATACGACTACGTGATCATCGGCGGCGGCTACGGCGGCTACGGCTGCGCCAGCAGGCTGGCCGAACTCCAGCCCGAAGCCAAGATCGCGGTTTTTGAAGCCATCAAGATCGGCAACGGCGACAGCGGCAAGAACGCCGGCTTCATCATCGACGTTCCGCATAACTTTGGCGATCAGGGCAACTCCACTTTTGAAGATAACGAGATGTACTACAAGCTCAACACCTTCATCATCGCCCGCATGCGCAAGACCATCGAGGATTCGGGCATCAAGGTGGACTGGGATCCCTGCGGCAAGTATCTGTGCTGCTCCGAAACCAAGAGCTTCAAGCTTATCGAGACGGAATCCGAAGAACTTGATCAGATGAAGGTGCACTATGAGATTTATGAGGGCGAAGAGCTCGCCAAGCGCATAGGCACCCGGTACTACAAAAAGGCTCTGTACACCCCCGGCACGCTGCTGGTGAACCCGGCGGACGTGCTGCGGGGGCTGTACACCACGTTGCCGGAAAACGTGGACGTGTTTGAGGAGTGCCCCGTCATGCGCATAGAGGAGGGCGCCCGCGCCCGCGTGACCCTGCTGAACGGCAAGGAAATCACCGCGAAGGCCGCCATCGTGACCGGCGGGCCTTTCATCGAGGAGTTCGGCATCGTCAAGCGCGTGTTCTGCCCCGTGCTTTCGTACGGAGCGTTTACCCGCCAGCTCAACGACAAGGAAATGAAGTATTTTGAAGGCGTGAAGCCTTGGGGCTGTACGGCCGGGCATCCCGCCGGGACCACGGTGCGCTTCACCACCGACAACCGCCTGTATGTGCGCAACGGCTTCAGTTATGCCACGCATCTTACCACGTCGCATCAGCGTATCCGCAGGGCCATTCCCAAGCTGCGCCGCGCCTTTGAAAACCGCTTCCCGGAAGTCAAGCACGTCAATTTTGAGTTCATTTACGGCGGGATGATCAACATGACGATGAACTTCCGCCCGCTTATGACCCAAAAGCATCCCAGCGTGTACGCTTCCGCCAGCGGCGAAGGCGCGGGCGTCGCCAAGACCTGCCTGATGGGCCACTACATCGCCGAATGGATCAACGGCATGGACAGCGAAGAACTGCGCTTCCTGCGCCGCATCGCCACCCCGTCCCATATCCCGCCGGAACCCCTCACCACCGTCGGCGCCACCGCACGCCTGATGTGGGAAGAATTCAACGCCAAGTCGGAAATCTAGAAAAACGAAGCATGGCCGGGCGGCTGTACACGCAGCCGCCCGCGCCCGGAAGCAGGGCGGGCACGCTCCCGTCCGAGCTTGCGGGCATAGGCTGTGTCTCGGAATCCACCCCCCGTTCGGGAGCCTTTCCCGAGTGGCGCCGTTTTTTGATCCGCATGCCGGGTTGGAACGCGGTGAGGCACGGTGCGGCCGCGAAACAGCGGCCAGTCCGGAGGAATTTGTTATGGAATTCATTCATGCCCCCAAGGCCTGCGCGTCCGTCGGCCCTTATTCCCATTGCGTCAAGGCCGGTTCCACCTACTACCTGTGCGGTCAGGTGCCCTTTCATCCCGTTACCGGGGAGGTCGTCGGCAAGGACATGAAGGAGCAGGCCGCTCAGACCTTGGCGAATATGAAGGCCGTACTCGAAGCCGCCGGCCTTGCCATTGCCGATATCGCCAAGACCACGGTGTTTGTCACCAATATGGAAGACTTCGACGCGTTCAACGAGGTCTATAAGGCGTTCATGGGTGAACACAGGCCGGCCCGCGTTTGTGTGGAAGTCAGCAACATTGCCCACGGCTGCCTGCTGGAAATGGATGCCATTTGCTTTAAAGAATAAAGGAAAGGGGGCATTGGCCCCCTTTTCGGACTCAAAAGATATTCTTAGCATGCTCAGCGGCACGATGCTGTTCCATACTGTACATGGGATTTTGGAGAAAAAGGGCAGGAGGGGTTTCCGCACAGGCGGCTCCGCCCATCTGTGACCAAGAGGAGCGGCCCGGTTTTCGTTACGTCGCATCATGGCCTCACGCCTGCCTCCTCCCCCAAACAGAACGCGTTACCGTTCAGTGAGGTAACTTCTATGCAAGACGAGTTAAACGCGCGCGCAGAGGGAAAGCGTCTCGATACCATCCCCTTTGCCATTGGCTTTTTGTCCGTTTTTGCGTTTATCGTGAGTGCCATCGCGTTTCCCGAGTCCTTCATCAGCTTCATGGATTTGTTGCAGGACAAGATTGTGAAGGATCTTGGGTGGGCTTCGGTCTTTTTCAGTTTCCTTATCATGCTGTTTACCTTCGGCATCGTTTGTTCCCCCATAGGCAGCATACGCATAGGGGGAAAGGATGCGAAACCCGACTTCAGTTTTTTCCGCTGGTTTGCCATCTCGCTGTGTTCCGGCATCGGCATCGGCATCCTGTTCTGGGGCATAGGGGAACCCATTTACCATCTCATGCAGCCGCCGCAGAATCTCGGCATCGCGCCGAAGTCCCACGAAGCCGCCTTGTTTGCCATTTCCCAGTCCGCCATGCACTGGAGCATTGCCCAATACTGTATTTATGCCATCTGCGGCGTTGCCTTTGCCCTGATGGCTTTCAATGAAAACCTCCCTTTGTCCATCATCAGCGGCCTTGAGATCGTCATGCCGCGGAAACACTATTCCCTGGCTAAGAACGTCGTTCACGCCGCGTGCCTGTTTTCCATCTGCTGTACGGTCATCAGCAGCATCGGTGCGCTGATCATGATGGTATCAAGCTGCCTGTCCTACCTTACCGGGTTTGAGCGCGGTTTTGCCATGAATGCCGCCGTAGCCCTGATGGCGACGGTGTTTTTTGTGGGTTCCTCCACTACCGGGCTGAAGCGGGGCATGAACTTTCTGGCCGCGCAGAATACCCGCATGTTTTTTATCCTCATGTTCTATATTTTCCTTTTCGGGCCTACGCTGTTCATTCTGAATATGGGGACGGAGGCCTTTGGGTATATGCTGACCAATTTTATCCGCAACAGCACGCTGGTCAGCACGGAATTCATGTCCGATCGCTGGGCGGATTCATGGATCATCGTGTATATGGGGGCTTTTTTTGCCTACGGCCCGCCGATAGGCCTCTACCTTGCCCGGCTGGGGAAAGGGCGCACCGTGCGGCAGTTCCTTCTCATGAACGTGCTTGCCCCATCCATGTTCGTCTATCTTTGGATAAATACGTTTGGCAGCCTCGCCATCTATTATCAATGGAAGAACCTTGTGGACGTGTGGACTTTTGTTCAAACGCAAGGTTTGGAATCCACCGTCATTGGTATACTCCAGCGTTTCCCGTTCAGCATGGTGCTCATAGTCTTTTTTGTCGTGGTGACGATGATTTCTTTTGTCACGCTGGTTGATCCCATGACTTCCGTGTTGGCGACCATTTCCACCAAAGGGATTTCCGCGGAAGAAGAGGCGCCTAAATTCCTTAAGGTCCTTTGGGGCGCGAATATGGGGGGCGTTGCGCTGGCGGTTATTACATTGTGTGGTATTTCAGCGCTCAGGGGCATGTTTGTGTTTGGCGGGGTGCTGATGATGCTTTTGACAATAATGCTCTGCTGGTGCATCGTAAAAGAAGGTCAAAATATTCTGGCCAGAAAAGAGTGAGAAACCACCCTGCGAACCGTTTCGCACCCTGAACTTTCATAGCAAGGAGACAATATGGCTTTGGCGGATAAATATTACACCATTGGTGTTCTCGGTAAATCATTCGGCGTGATTGAGCTCATGGCTCATCAGGCGAAATGGGAACTTCGTGATCTTGCCAAAGCCTCCGGCCTCCCTAAAGGGACGCTGCAACGTATTTTGCTGACCCTTTGTGAACTGGGCTTCGTCACTCAGGACGGCAAGGGCGGCGCTTACAGCCTGACATTGAAGTTCTTTAAGCTGGGGCAGCGGATAGCCTCCAACAACAGCCTCGTGGAAAGGGCCCGCCCCGCGTGCCGTCAGCTTATGGAAAAAGTCAACGAAACGGTGAACCTCTGCGTTGCCCAGAACTTTGACATGGTGGTCGTGGCGCAGCAGGTCTCGTGGCAGATCCTGCGGCTGGACTCCATCATCGGGTCTTCATTCCCCATTTACCCCTCGGCGTCGGGCAAGGTCTACTGCGCTTTTCTGGAAGAGAGCGAACTGCTGAAGTTCCTTAACGAATTGCGCGCGGCAAAACCGGAGCTGACCACGGAAGACATCAACCGTTTTTGCGCGGAGCTGGCGGCCATACGCCGGGAAGGGGTGGGGTTTGACTGCGAGGAAATCTTTCCGGGTGTCCGCTGTGTGGCCGCTCCCATCTTTGATTATACCGGAAACCTTGTGGCTACGTTAGGCTGCTCAGTGCCTACGGTACGCATCACGGAGGAATCGTCAGCGCTGCTGATCCGTGAAGTCACTCAGACGGCGGCCGCCACATCTCTGTCTATAGGCGCACCCCGGCGTGATTTTATGCCGACAGCGCGTACCATGCTCCATTGTCCCGCACGCGGATAGTGTCACGGAGAAAAGAGCCTATGCATCGTCTTGTTCTTGGGATCAGCGGCGCAAGCGGGATGCCGCTGGCACAGGCCGTTCTGGAAAATCTGGCCTCGGTGCCGGGGTTGGAAGTGCACCTGATCATTTCCGCCGGTTCGGAACAAGTCCTTCAGGCGGAATGTGGGCTCACATCCGCTGATCTGGCGCGGCATGCCCATGTGGTGCACGGGATTGCCGACATGACGGCGGGGCCCTCCAGCGGTTCATGGCATCATGACGGGATGATCATCTGCCCGTGCTCCATGAGCTCATTGGCATCCATAGCCAGCGGGGCAGGCATCAACTTGCTGCACCGCGCGGCGGACGTAACGCTCAAGGAACGCCGCCCCTTGGTCATTGTGGCGCGGGAAACCCCATTCAACCTCATCCACCTGAAGAATATGCAGGCGGTTACGGAAGCCGGTGCCACCGTCATGCCGTTTACCCCGGCCTTTTATACAAGGGATACTTCCCTTGAGGCCATGATGAAGCATTTCACCGGCAGATTGCTGGATCAGCTTCGCATACGGCATGGCCTCTGCAAACGCTGGCGCAACGATCTTTAACGCCATTAGGGGGATGCCCGCGTCAGGGACGTTTTCTCCGGATGAGGCAATATTCGGATGGAGAGCCCATCCCGGCAAACAGGGGCGTAAAGGCGGGAATGCGGCACGGGCCCGGCGTCTTGGGAATACGTTTTTGATGGAGGGAAAAAGGATAACGGGGCGGTAGGCCCCATCGTTCCTTGAGCCCCAAGTGCGCCCCGCAGGGAAAGAAATTCTTTGCGGGGCGCACTGTTAGGGGCGTAAGTTCTTTTTTACAGGGGATACTTGCTGTTGGCCTCGCGCATCTTCCGCACGGCGGCCGCAAGGGCGTCCACATTGAGGACCATTTCCATCATGCCGATCTGCTCGTCCCACTTGGCGGGATCGGCTTCGGCCTTGATTTCGGGTTCAAGCACATGACACACGCAGAGCCCCAACGGGACTCCAGCCAAGGGTCCGGCGAAGGTGGGATCGCCCAAGGTGACCGTTTCGGCATAGATTTCCGCCCCTTCGGGGTCGGAAGAACCGAGGATCACCACGACGTTTTCCGCACCATACTTCTCAGCGGCGTCCTTGACGCGCTGCTGATTTTCCAGATCCATGGCGCCTGCGGCCGTTCAGACGAAGCATTCGGTGGCGGAGAACAGGACCTCCGCCCCGGAGTTGGCGAAGACATCCGCCATGGCGGGGCCGGGAACGCCGTCCCGTTCGCCAAGCAGCAGAAGCTTCTTGCCTGAAAGCTTGCCCATAACATCACTCCTTGAGTTCTGGTTGGGTGGGTATAACACGGGCCATGACGGCCCGTTGTCCGCATAGGTTAGACGAGTTTGTCCGCTTCGGCCTTGATGGCTTCGATGGACACGGCGTCGCCGGAAATCCGCGCCACGCATTCCCCGCCCTTATAGAAAAGGATGGTCGGTACGGCCATGACGCGCAGGCTGATGACGAGCCTGCGGTTCTCGGCCACATTGAGCTTGCAGAATTTGAGCTTGCCTTCATACGCTTCGGCAAGCTTTTCGACTTCGGGCATGAGGGCGAGGCAGGGGCCGCACTGCGGGCCCCAGAGATCCACCACGCAGGGCATGGAACTCTGCTGCACTTCAGCCTCGAACGTTTCCTTGTCGACAATGATCATCGCGTACCTCGCTTTGATTGAGATTGAAAGGAGCGATCCTCCGGTGCGTTACGTCCACCGGGAGGATTACGGATTTAGAGATAGCCGGACGCCGCCAGCACGTCGCGGGCCTTGCCGAGGCTTGCGCCAGCGAGCTTGACGACCGGGCCTGTGCAGCCCATCGCGGCTTCCGCGTAGATGTTTTCCTTCCACAGGCAACGCACGGCCTGCTCCAGATCGAGCACGTCGATGCCGTGTATTTCTTCGTCCGTAGGCACGGCGGGCGGCACCCGCA
>USCL01000188.1 GCA_900553145.1 uncultured Desulfovibrio sp. | reverse complement strand
CCCCCACCCGCAAAAATTTGGACTGGTGGGGAGGCGGTGCGGCGGGAGTTCAAAGGGAGCAGGGAGATGCGCCGTCGCCTTATAGGGGAAACGCGGAGAGGCCAAAGCCTTTTTTCGCTTGGCTCTGCCACAGTAAACGATTGATACTTTATTCCATAATGTTTTAGATCCGAAAAGGAACTTCCTTTGCTGTGAAGCTTGTAAGTAGAAAATAGTATAAATTTCACATAATTATGGATGCGTATCAATCAAAGGCTATGGCAGAGCGTTCCGCTTCCTTTCCCTACAGGCAAGGAGCGACGCCACAGTTGCAGGTACGAGGACGATCGGATCGCTCCTTTTCCCTGTTGTACAAGGGGCGATGCGACGCCGCCGAAAAATGTCCATGAAAGCGAAATATTTTCCCATAGAGAGGGAAAACACGCATGAGGGATTCGATAAGGGCGAAAGCCTTGGGAGGAGGGATGGGCTCCGCGCCGGCAGGTTTGGGGAAGGGAGGGGCGACCTTTCTTCTGAAAGGTCGCCCCTCCCTTCCCTAATCTTTTCGTTTTTCCTTACAAACAGCGCAAACCGCTGGCGGGATCGAAGACGTGGCCGTGGCCGGGGCGGACGGAGAGGCGGATGGCGTCGCCGGGCGCGGGGCGGCGCGTGCCGGGAAGGCGCACGATGATGGCGCCCTGATCGGCAACGCCGCCGGCAGCCTTCCCGGTGATGGGATGGCAGTAGGCCAGCGTGTCCGGCCCGAGCGCTTCAATGATGTCCACCGTGACCTGCACGGGGCCTTCGGGATCGAGCAGCAGGTCTTCGCAGCGCAGGCCGACGAGCACGTCCTTGGAGGGCGCGGCGGCGAGCCGGATGTCGGAGGCGGCGACGCCGGAAAGCGGGGTGCCGTCGGGCAGGATCAGCTTTTCGCCGTCCGTGGTCGCGGGGATCATGTTCATGGACGGGGAGCCCATGAACTGCGCCACGAATACGGAGGCCGGATGCAGATAGATGTCGTCCGGGGTGCCGTACTGCTCGATGTTCCCGGCGCGGAGCACGAGGATCTTTTCCGCGAGGGTCATGGCCTCCACCTGATCGTGCGTCACGTAGATGCTGGTGGTCGCCAGACGCTGGTGCAGGCGGCGCAGCTCGATGCGCATCTGGTTGCGGAGGTTGGCGTCGAGGTTGGAAAGCGGCTCGTCGAAGAGGAACACGCTCGGCTCGCGCACGATGGCCCGGCCCATGGCCACGCGCTGGCGCTGGCCGCCGGAGAGCTGCTTGGGCATGCGGTCGAGCAGGCCGTCGAGGCCGAGGAGCTTGGCGGCGTCCTCGGCGCGGCGCTTGCGCTCGTCCACCGGGATGCCGCGCACCTTGAGGCCGTAGGTGATGTTGTCGAATACGTTCATGTGCGGGTAGAGGGCGTAGTTCTGGAACACCATCGCAATGTTGCGATCCTTGGGTTCCTTGTGGGTGACGTCCTCGTCGCCGATGAAGATGCTGCCGCCGGTGACTTCCTCAAGCCCGGCGATGCAGCGCAGGGCCGTGGACTTGCCGCAGCCGGAAGGCCCGACCATGACCATGAAGGAGCCGTCCGGTACTTCGACGTTGAGGCCCTTCAATACCTTATTCTTATTGAATGTCTTTTCTACGTTCTTGAGCTGGACGCGTGCCATGCTGGTATCCTTTTGGCGGGCTTATTTTTCGGTTTCCACAAGGCCACGGACGAAAAGCTTCTGCATGCCCAGCACCACCAGCAGAGGGGGCAGCATGCCCAGAAGCGCGACGGCCATGATCAGGTTCCACTCCGGCACGGCGTCGGGGATGTTCACCATGCGCTGGATGCCCATGACGATGGTGTACATGCCTTCCTGATTGGTGACGAGCAGGGGCCAGAGGTACTGGTTCCAGCCGTAGATGAACAGCACCACGAACAGCGCGGCGGTGTTCGTGCGCGAGAGGGGCAGCACCACGTCCACGAAGAAACGCCACGGCCCGGCCCCGTCGATGCGCGCGGCCTCGAGCAGTTCCGCCGGGATGGTCATGAACATCTGGCGGTACAGGAACGTCGCCGTCGCCGAGGCGATGAGCGGCAGGACAAGGCCGAGGTAGCTGTCGATGAAGTTGAGGTTCGCCGCCACCTGGAAGGTAGGCACGATGCGGACTTCGACCGGCATCATCAGCGTGATGAAGATGAGCACGAAACACAGCTCGCGGCCCGGGAAACGGAAGTAGACGATGGCGTAGGCCGCCGTGATGGAAATGGCGATTTTCCCGAGGGCGATGCCGAGGGCCATGACGAGGCTGTTCGCCATCATGACCCACACGGGGATGCCGCCCGCGGCCTTGAGGCCCTGCGTGAGCACCGTGGTGAAGTTTTTGATGAATTCGCCGCCGAACCAGAGGGGCGTGGAGCCGATGAGCACGTCGAACGTGTGGGTCGTGGCGACCAGCGCTATGTAAAGGGGAAAGAGCACGACGGCGATGCCGAACCAGATCACGGCGTGGCCGATGGCTTTTCCCAATCCTTTCTTTTCTACCATACTGCGTTCCTTGACCTAGTAGGTCACCTTGCGTTCCACGTAGCGGAACTGGAGGAAGGTCAGGACCATGACGATGAGCATCAGCACCACGGACTGGGCCGAGGAGCCGCCGAAGTCGAGCCCGATGAAACCGTCGTTGAAGACCTTGTAGATGAGGGTTTCCGTGGCCTTCGAGGGGCCGCCCTGCGTTACGGCGTGGACGATGCCGAAGGTTTCAAAGAGCGTGTAGATGGTGTTCACCACGAGCAGGAAGAAGCTTGTGGGCGATAGGAGCGGGAAGATGATCGTGCGGAACCGCCGCCACGGGGACGCGCCGTCGATGGCCGCGGCCTCGATGAGCGAACGGGGGATGGCGTGCAGCCCGGCGAGGAAGAACAGGAAGTTATACGAAATCTGTTTCCATGAGGCCGAAACGATCAGCAGGAAGAGGGCTTGATTGCCGTTGATCTTGTGGTTCCACGTGTACCCAAAGTGGTGGAGCATCTCGGTGAGCACGCCGCCGGAAGGGTTGAACAGGAACAGCCAGAGTACGCCCGCCAGCGGCGGCGCGACGGCGTAGGGGATGATGAGCATGGATTTGTACAGCGTGCCGCCCCATGTCACCTGATCGGCTAGGACCGCGAACAACAGGGCGGTCCCCATCGTGAGGACGATGGTGGCGAGGCTGAACACGAGCGTCAAACGCAGCGTCTCCATATAGCTCGGATCGGAAAACAGCGTGATGAAGTTGTCCAATCCCACAAATTCTTTGGAAAGACCGAAAGAGTCTTCCATGTAGAACGACCCCATGAGCGCTTCACCGGCGGGGTAGAAGAAAAACACCACCGTGATGACGAGCTGGGGCAGCAGGAAGAGGAGGGGAAGAAGCAGGTGTTTCTTGCCCCTGAACGCGTAACGTCCATCCTGCATAGCGGCTCCTTGTGCGGGTTGGGGGCGTCCTTCGCGGCGGAAGGGCCGCGGGGGACGCCCCGGAGAAACGAGGGGGAGACGCCCGTGCGGGCATCCCTCCCTTTGTGCTGCGGATCAGCGTTTACTTCTTGTTGGCCTTGGCGAAACGCGCCAGTTCGGCGTTGCCGCGTTCAACGGCGGCGTCAAGCGCCTGCTTGGCGGTCTTCTTGCCGGCCCAGACGGCTTCGAGCTCTTCGTCGATGATGTTGCGGATCTGGACGAAGTTGCCGAGGCGCAGGCCCAGCGAGTTGATGGTGGGCTTCTTGTCGGACAGGGCCTTCACGGCGATGTCGGTGCCGGGGTTCTTGTCGTAGAAGCCCTGCTGCTTGGTCAGCTCGTAGCCTTCGAGGGTGACGGGCACGTAGCCGGTGAGCTGATGGAAGCGGGCCTGCACTTCAGGCTTCAGGAGGTAGTTCAGGAACGCGGCCGCGCCCTTTTCGGCGTCCTTGGAGTGGCCGGCCATGGCCCAGATGGCGGCGCCGCCGATCACGGTGTTCTGGGGGGCGCCCTTCACGTCGGGCCAGTAGGGGAGCAGCGCCACGCCCCACTGGAACTTGGCGCCGGCCTTCACGGCGGCGTAGGAGCCGGAGGAGTTCATCAGGATGCCCGCTTCGCCGGAGGTGAACGCGTTGATGGCTTCGGACTTGCGGCCCACGTAGACCATCACGCCTTCCTTCTGGAGCTTGGACAGGAAGTCGATGTGCTTGACGTGCAGGGGGCTGTTGAACAGGAGCTTCGTGTCGAGGCCGTCATAGCCGTTGTTGTTGGTGGCGAAGGGGACGTTGTGCCACGCGGAGAAGCTTTCAAGCTGCACCCACGACTGCCAGCCGGAGGTGAGGCCGTACTTGCACGCGCCGGATTCCTTGATCTTCTTGGCGAGTTCGGCGACTTCGGGCCACGTCGTGGGGAAATTGTCCGGATCGCCGCCGGCCTTCTTCACGGCGTCCTTGTTGTAGTAGAGGACCGTGGTGGAGGCGTTGAAGGGCATGGCGATGAGCTTGCCGTCCGTGGAGGAATAGTAGCTCGCCACGGAGCCGAGGAGCTTGGAGGTGTCCACCGGGGTGCCGGCGGCTTCCATGATTTCATACACGGGGCGGACGGCGCCCTTGGCGGCCATCATGCTGGCGGTGCCCACTTCGAAAATCTGGATCAGGTTGGGGTGCTGTTTGGCCCGGAAGGCGGCGATGGCGGCGGTCATGGCCTCGTCATAGTTGCCCTTGTAGACACCCTTGACTTCGTACTTGTCCTGAGACGCGTTGAATTCCTTGATCATCTCGTCGGTGATTTCACCGAGTTCGCCACCCATGCCGTGCCAGAAGGTAATGGTGGTTTTGGCCTGGACAGGTGCGGCCAGCAGCATCAGACACATGGCCAGCAGGGCCATCAGACGGAAGGAACGCATGTGCTCTCCTGCATTGGCGGACGGAAGCCGTCCGGTTGTATCCTCTCCGGGGCCAGTCCCCGGAACGCCCGCCGGGGCGGGCCCGGCAAGATGTGTATCGCCCCCCGGTGGGGGGAGCCTGAAAAGGGAGGAAAAACCTTCTCCAGAAAGTCCTTCCTCCCTCCTTTCAGTGCGTCATTCTCCGAGCGCCTTGCGGCAGGCTGCGGGGAAATCGGTGATGATGCCGGTCGCGCCTTCGGCGACGAGACGCTTGGCTTCGCCCATGTCGTTGACGGTCCAAACGTTGACGGCGAATCCGGCGTCGCGCAGGTCGGCAAGATCGCCCGGCGCGAGGATACGCTGATCCGGGTGGTAGGCATTGACCTGAAGCCGGCGGCACAGGTCTGCCGGGTTTCTGGGGCGCACATGCTCGACCAGCGCGCCGGTGGCCATTTCGGGGCACAGGACGCGGCATTCTTCCAGATAACGGTGCTGGAACGAGGAAATGATGACTTGCTCCACCATGTTCAGGCGGCGGATGAGGTCTAACACGTCTTTTGTTACGGTTTCGTGACCGATGAGGTGCGCGTGGTTCTTGATCTCGACATTGACGTACCAGCCATTGTCCTTGGTGAAGGCGAGGGCTTCCTCAAGGGTGGGGACGGTCAGGCCGTCGAAGCTTTTCAGCGTGTCGGCGTCGAGTTCCCCGGCGGCGACGCGGCCGAACTGATCGCGCCCGGCGTACCACGATCCCGCGTCGAGGCCCTTGATCTCGTCCAGCGTGAAATCGCACACGCGGTACGAGGGGCGGCCGGGGAAGGCGGCCTGCACGTCGGTGGTGCGGACGAGGGTGTCGTCGTGCATCACCACGAGCTTGCCGTCCTTGGTGTAGTTGGCGTCGAGTTCCCAGAGGTCGGCCCCGGCGGCATAGCCGAGGGCGGCCGCCGCGAGGGTGTTTTCCGGGGCATGCCCACGTGCGCCGCGATGGGCGACGACGAGGGGGGCAGAGGGGCAGGTATGGAAATCGATGTATTTCTGCATGAAAAACGACCTGAAAAGGTTCAGTAATCACGAAGTTCGAAAGTGAAAACGGAAAGGGCTTCTGCCATATTAAGGAATCTGAAGGCAAAATAGCCTGAAAACAGAAAGTTGTCGAGATTTTCGGCGTCCTGCCGCCGTTTCGTAAGAGAAAGGGCTCTGTTGCAATGGGGTGTTTCCGGGCATTTTCCACTTCGGGAACGCGCCGGCCCTTGGAAAACTTCTTTATCATGACGCCGGAAGATTGTATCTTCACAGAGCAGCTTTCGAAATCGAACGTGTAAGGAGTCCCCATGAGCCGTTATATTCTTGCCCTCGATCAGGGTACGACCAGTTCACGCGCAATTCTGTTCGACCGCTCCAGCAACATCATTCAGATGGCCCAGCAGGAATTCACGCAGCACTATCCCCAGCCCGGCTGGGTAGAGCACAATCCCAACGAGCTCTTTGACAGCCAGTCGGTCGTTGCTGCCAAATGTCTGCGTCAGGCGGGCATCCCGGGCTCGGACGTCGCGGCGGTGGGGATCGCCAACCAGCGCGAAACCACCGTCGTCTGGAACCGCAAGACCGGCGCGCCCGTGTATAACGCCATCGTGTGGCAGGACCGGCGCACCGCCGGCTTCTGCGACAGCCTGCGCGGGCAGGGCAAGGCGGGCCTGTTTGCGGAAAAGACCGGGCTTGTGCTCGACGCCTATTTTTCCGGCACGAAAGTCCGCTGGATTCTTGAGAACGTGCCCGGCGCGCGCGAACAGGCCGAGGCGGGGGATCTGCTGTTCGGGACCGTGGATTCATGGCTCATCTGGAATTTCACTAAAGGCGCGGTCCACGCCACCGATCCCTCCAACGCCAGCCGCACCCTGATGTTCAACATCCACACCGGGGATTGGGACGACGAATTGCTCGGGCTGCTTTCCGTGCCGCGTTCCATGCTGCCGGAAGTGGTGCCTTCCTCCGGCATCATGGGGCACATGCACCCCGAATTCCTCGGGCACAGCCTCCCGCTGGCGGGCGACGCCGGGGATCAGCAGGCCGCGACCTACGGCAACGCCTGCATGCTTCCGGGCATGGCGAAGAACACCTACGGCACCGGGTGCTTCCTCCTCATGAATACGGGGGCCGAAGTGCGGCGCAGCGAGAACAACCTGCTGACCACCGTCGGCTGGGATTGCGGTTCCGGCCTACGCTACGCCCTTGAAGGCAGCGTGTTCATTGCCGGAGCGGTGGTGCAGTGGCTGCGCGACGGGCTCCAGATCATCAGCGATGCCGCTGAGATCGAGCCGCTTGCCTCCACGGTGCAGGACAACGGCGGCGTGTTTTTCGTGCCCGCTTTCGCCGGGCTCGGCGCGCCTTACTGGGATCAGTATGCCCGCGGGGCCATTGTGGGCCTGACGCGCGGCGTGAACCGCGGGCATCTCGCCCGTGCCGCCATTGAGGCCATTGCGCTCCAGACGCTGGACATCGTGGACTGCATGAAGAAGGATTCCGGCCTGCCGCTTTCCACGCTCAGGGTGGACGGCGGGCCAGCCGCAACAACATGCTCATGCAGTGTCAGGCCAACGTGCTTGGCGTGCCCGTCGAGCGTCCCGTGATCACCGAGACGACGGCCCTCGGCGCGGCCTATCTCGCCGGGCTCGCCGTCGGTTTCTGGGACGGCGAGGAAGAGGTCTCGGCCCTGTGGAAGCTGGATCGCCGCTTCGAGCCGGACATGAGCGAGGATCGCCGGGCCGAGCTGCTCCACAACTGGCATCGCGCCGTCGGCCGCGCCGCGAACTGGATTGAATAGGGGGAAAACCGGGGGAGGGCGCTTTTTATAAAAAGCGCCCTCCCCCCGCCCGCAACAATTCCGGCTGGTGGGGAGGCTGCGCGGCGGGAGTTCGTTCCAGCGGACAATGGAGGGTT
>USCL01000187.1 GCA_900553145.1 uncultured Desulfovibrio sp. | reverse complement strand
GCGGAGGCTGGAACCCTGTTGCTGCGGGCGTATCGGCCCTGCCGTTGCCGTAAAGGCGGGCGCACTTCAACTGTGCAAAGAGTTTTTGGAGGCCATACGGGATTGGCTCGGCCGTAATCTTGGATACAGCCTTGTTATTGGCTGGCGGGGAAGAGCGTGCCGGATGTTTTGCGCTGGAGAAAAAGCCGGTGCAGGGTGGAAAATGGCTTCCGCACGGATCGTTTTTTTGTGGCAGCTCGGGGAGAGGGGGCAGGAAGCAAGGGGAAGGTGCCAAAATATGGGAGAGAGGGCGGGCGAGGCCGCCTTACCGCCTCATCTCCGTATCATCCCCCGGCGCAAACGCGGTTCCGGCCTTCATGTTTGGCGCGGGTGAGGCGGTGATCGGCGATCTGGATGGCATGTTCGAGGATTTCGACGGAATTAAACGTGTTGAGCAGTTCGGACTCGCTGATGCAGGACAGGCCGAAACTGGCGGTGACCTTCAGTTCGGTGTCCGGGCCGGAAATAGGGGTCAGCGAGCAGGCTTCGCGTATACGGTTGACGTGTGCGAAGCTTTCGTCCTTGGCCATCCGGGGCATCAGGATGGCGAATTCGTCGCCCCCGAAACGGCAGCACAGATCTTCGGCCCGGGAGGCCTCCCTCAAGCTGCAGGCGAAGAGTTGGAGCACCCTGTCGCCGTTGGCGTGCCCAAAGTGGTCGTTCACGCTTTTGAAATTGTCGAGGTCGGCGAGGGCGAGGCAGAGAGCCGAGTGGGATTCCTTGGCCCGGCGGAGTTCGCTCATGGCCAAGTCGAAGAATGTGCGCCGGCTGAAGAGCCCGGTCAGGATATCTTCATCGGTGGACAGCCGGTACCGTTCGAGCAGCCGGGAAAGCTCCTCGGTCCTGCTGTGCATCTCCCGGCTCATCTTGTTGAATGCCTTGGAGAAGTCTCCCATGAACGATACGGATTGCGAATAATCCCCTTGCGCGACGCGTTCCATCTGCCATGTAAGATGGCGCAGGTTGGCCTCGGTCGCCTTGAGCGAACCGGCTACAAACCCGCGCGCCTTGCTCCCCCTGCCAAGGTCGCCCTTGGACAAGGCTTGCACGTGCGCGCGGATTTCGGCCAAATCATGGCAGAGCTTGCCGAAAGGTTCGTCTTTGGGCAGGCTGGCGATGGAATCCACGGACCACTGGGGATCCATGAGGATGGACGAAAGAAGCGCAGTCGCCTCATCCGTCGAAAGGGGAGCGGTCATGTATCACTCGGCGGCTGGCTTTACTTCAAAACGGCATGTCCTGTCGCCCGTGCACCAGCAGTCAACTTCTTTGGCTTCAAAAGATTTGCCTGTGAAGCTCTTGAAGAGGCCTGAAATAAACCCTTCGTCATAGGTGCAGACGACATGCCCCAAATCCGGGAGCCCGGAACAGTCCAGATCCTCCGCTACGGTGAGCGTGAATTCAAGCTTGTCCATATCGGCCTGTTCGACATGAAGAATGCCGACATTCATTTCTTCAAGAGTGGCTTGGACCTTGGCCACGAAATCGCTGAACGATGCGCATTCGCCCACATACTGCCTGCAGAACTCGGTTCCGGCGAGGAAACCCGCTTTATAGAGCAATCTGTCGGCCTGCTCCGTGCCGTATTCGGCCTCAAGTACATCCCGTAAAGTATATTGAAAGAGTCTGTATATTTCAAGGCGGGCCATTTTGCCAAGATTGGGGCGGCCAAGCTCTATATCGCCGATATACTTCCAGTCAAAGGCGTAAAGACGGTCTTCCACGGTTACCTCGTGATAATAAGGAAAAAGGGTTTATGGAATATAACTTTGTCTACAACTGAAATCAATACGTTCTTTATCGCAGCTTTACTCTTCCCCTTTTTGCGGCGTGCCGCAGCCGTCTTCCATACGGCCTTGACAAAAGGGGCGATTTCCTGTCTGCCACTGGCATGCACAGTGTTCCGTGCGCACACGACAATATAAGAGGGCTCTTCATAATGAAACATATTCTTTTTGGCCTTGCCGCCGTGCTGTTCGCTTCTTCCGTCGCGCTGGCGGCTCCGGCCACGGCTCAAGAAAAGCCCGCCTCCTCCGAGGCGGCCCAACTCGCTGTTTCGGCTCCGGCCGGTGCTTCGTCTGACGGGAGAGCTGATGCCGGTACTGCCGGACAGACATCAGCCGCTTCCGCCGAAAAGGCTGATCCCGCCGGGGATCGCGGCATTGGCCCCTTCTCGCTCGGCATGTCCGAGGACGAGGCGAAAACGCTCGGCGCGAAGCCTACCGACAACGCCGGTATGCTCCAGCTTCCGATTACATGGGCGGAGGCCGATTGGACCTGTGTGGTCCAGTTCGAACAGGGCAAGGCGGTCGCGGTGATTCTTTACGCGGATATGAGCGATCCGCTCCTTGCCCGGGTGTTCGACGACCTGCGCGCCCGGGATTGCATGCCGATCACGGTGCAGCCCGCGATGGGCCATGTGGATCTCTATCAGCTTGCGGCACAGGGAAAGAGCGACGATGAATGCTGGACGGCCATGCGCAAGCGCCTCAATGTGTTCTCAACCGCCACCGAGGGGGCCTGTTCCGTCCTTTTCACGACGCAGGGCTTTTTCAAGGCCCTTGCCTCCACCGTCAAGGAGCCTTCCAAAGAAGAGGCCATCCTTACGGGGCACGCGGCTGATCCCGTGTATGCCGTGAATATCGACATGTCCGCGAATCAGCTCACTTATCTGGTCACTTCATGGGGATTCATATCCAAATGACGCGTTAAGGCGGAAATGAACCGATACGGTCGGGTCTTTTCCTCCTGTTTTTGCGCAAGGGTCCCGAGGCGGCTTAGGCCGATTCGGGGCCCTTGCGCGTTCAGGGCTTGCCGCATCAGCCTTCCAGCCCCGTAACCTCTGGCGGCACGCTTTCCCGCGCCGTACTCCCTTGGCTATTTTTTGTGCGGCAGGCATGGTGGGACTCCCGCTTTAGATATATCTATACTGTTGCCAACAGATAGCCGCATAGAAGGCTTAATGATGTCCTGAATTTTTATATTGTTAAAATACAGTATATTATGATGAATATTTCAAGCTTTTCTCTGCATGGACAATAAAAAAAGCCTTGACAGGTGATTGCATTTGGAAAATTGTTATATCAACTAATGGAGCTAGTCTGATGATGGATCTAGACAACTGTCCCTGCTCGGGAGCGAACCTCCCCCGGTTCGTGCAGCCGGTGATTTTAGCGGTGCTGTCCACAGGGCCGCTCCACGGCTACCTTGTGGTCCAGCGCCTTGCGGAAACGAGCCTTTTCCGTAAGCAGCCCCCGGACGCTACCGGCGTCTATCGGATGCTGAGGAGCATGGAGCAAGAAGGCGTGTTGCAGTCGGACTGGGAACTGGAGAACAGCGGCCCGGCCCGTAAGCGGTATACGTTGACGGAAAAGGGCGAACACTGCCTCAACCAATGGATGCGCACGCTGACCTCGCATCAGGCATTCATCGCCAATTTATTGCTGTTTTTGCAGGATGCGCGCTCCGGCATGGATTCGGAGCCATGCCCTATGCCGGATCATTCCGTTTCCCCGTCCCCGCACGGTGTGTTCCTGTCCGCCGGATCGCCTTTCCCGCCCGCTTCCTGCGGCTGCGGGAAGCCTCAACCTTTTGCCGGAGCCGTACCCATGGACACGTATTCCTTGATTGATGAGCTCAAAAACCGGGCCTTGCGCGGCATGCCTGTTTCCCGGGACGAGGTGCTGCGTTTGCTGGCCCTTCCGCCGGATTCGGAGGAGGCGGCCTACCTCGGGCGGACGGCGCGGGATATCGCGCGGATCGTGGTCGGCAACGAGGGCCGCGTCTGGAGCGCCATCGGCATTGATTGCCGCCCTTGCTCGATGAACTGCGGCTTTTGCGCGTTCGGGGAGAAATGGGGCCTGATTACGGAGCCCCATGAGTGGAGTGATGAAGCGATCATCAAGGCGGCGCGGGCTTTCGTGGATGAGGGCGCATCGTGGGTAACGCTGCGGACGACGGAATTTTATGGCCTCAACCGTCTCTGCACGCTGGCGAAAAAGGTGCGCGAGGCCGTTCCCGGCGAATACGGTCTGGTGGTGAATACCGGCGAATTCGGGCCGCTTGAGGCGCGGGCGATGATCGCGTCGGGGATTGATGTCGTGTACCACTCCCTGCGGCTCGGGGAAGGGCAGACGACCTGTTTCCGGCCTGAGGATCGCAAATCCACGTTGGCGGCGGTACGGGATTCGGATCTCAAGTTGGCGCATCTGGTGGAGCCCGTAGGGCCCGAGCATACGGACGAGGAACTCGCGGACGTGCTCATGACGGCGTTTTCCAACGGAGCGGCCCTGAGCGGTGCGATGGCCCGCATCAACGTCAAGGGGACACCCTTTGAATCGCACGAGCCTCTCCCGGATCGCCGTCTGGCTCAGATCGTGGCGATCACCCGTATCTGCGGCGGCGTCAATGCGCCGGATATTTGTGTCCATCCTCCCCGCAAGGAGGCGCTGGAGTGGGGCGCCAACGTTGTGGTCGTCGAAACCGGCGCTGTGCCCCGCAATGATGCCGAGTGTTCCGCTGAATGGCAGGATTTCACCGTCGCCGACGCCAAGCGGCTTTTCAGGGATGCCGGGTATTTTGTGAAGGAATGGCGGTAGGATTGAAAAGATTGGAGGGGGAAGGGGAACCCTTCCCCCCTCCAAACCTCCCCCTTTCCCCTCCCAAGGCTTTCGGCCTTATCGAATCCCTCATCTCAGACAGGGGGATGGGCCGGGCGAGGGATGGCCGGATCGGTACGTATGGAGTTGTGTGTGAGGAGGATAATAATATTCTAAATGGATACGGTGTTTTCCTACGTAGCAGCGGCAAAGAGGAATGAGAGGCGGTTGTGGGCAGGGGGAACTGCCTGACGCGGCAGAGGCGTCTCTTTTTTCCTTGGCCAGCGTTGAGAGAAAAATGGGATCGCGCATGTATAGGAGATTGGGGGATCGGCCCAAAGGGGCGGCCTTGGAGAGGCCATGACCGTTAGACGAGCCTGCGGGCACAGGTATTGAAAAGCAACGCGGCTCGAAAACAGGAGGCAAGGGGGCTTCTCTTTGCCTCTGGAGGAGCACATCATGATAAGAAGACTGTTCCTGACCGTTGTATTGGCCTTGGCCCTGTGTGCGTCGTCCTTGGCGGCGGAAACGTGGAACGTGGGCACATGGAAAACGGCCCAAACCATCCAGCCGTTCCTGTATGGGCCATTCGCGGGCGGTGCGAAGGTGAACGTGCATCCGTTTACGAATCCGGGCGACCAGAAAGCCGCGTTGCTGGCTGGCAGCCTCGACATGACCGGAACCACGCTGGCGTTGGCGATCCAAGCCGCCTCACGCGGGGAACCCGTTGTGCTCGTCGCCTCGCTCGGCAACAAGTGTTCCGCCCTTGTGGTGAAGAAGGGCGGCGGCGTTGGGAACGTTTCGGATCTGAAAGGCAAGAAGATCGGCTATGTCCCCGGTACGATGCATGAAATATTGCTCAGAGAGACGCTGACCCGCGCCGGGCTCAGCCCGGATAAGGACGCCAAGCTTGTCCGCATCGACTTTTTCGATATGGGAACCGCCCTCAGCCGGGGCGACATCGACGCATACCTGTCCGGCGAACCCCTGCCCACGCTGGCGAAGCGGCAGGGCTACGGTGAAATATTGGCTTACCCCTACTACGGGGAGGGCATCGGGGCAATCAACAGCGGCATGATCGTACGGCGCGACTTCGTGGAGAAAAACCCGGAGCGCGTGATGGAAATGGTCCGCGCCCACCGGAAGGCTACCGAACAATGCATGTCCGACAAGGCGTTCTGGCTCGAAACCTCATCGAAGATGTTCGGCGTGGAGCTTGACGTGCTGCGCGACGCCGCCGACAACATGGAACTTGTGTGGGACATGGACGATACGTTCATGAAGCAGCTCGCCGCTCTTGGCAAACGCATGCTGGAGCTGGGGATCATTAAGAAAGAGCCTGATTACGACGCGCTGGTGGATCGCCGTTTCGTGGACGCCCTGCGCGCGGGCAAGTAGCTGTGCCATGAAGACGGGCTCAGCGGACGAAGGACGGAAAAAAGGATGTTGCGGAGGGTTGTTCCGTGAGGATTCCTTTGTCCCGTTGAAAAGTGCCGGTGAAGGCGGCTCTTCAATGGTTTCACCTTGCCGAAGGGCTGCGGATACGATCCAAGCGGGGCCTCCGGGCGGAAGCCCGTCGGCTCCGGGTGTGGGGGCATGGCTTCCGAAAAAGCGTATTATCCCTTGTGTCCTTCCGTTGATTTTGTTTGCTTGTTGGCAAACGGCAACATCAAGCGGTTTTGCCCCGGAATACCTGCTGCCGTCGCCAAGGACGGTCTGGGAAACGGTGTGCGCATATATGGGCGCGCCGTCGGAAGGCTATGCGGACGCCTATGCCGGACGGTTCTGGGGTGATCTGTCCGAGAGTCTTGGACGCGTGGGCAGCGGCTACCTGTTGGCGGTGATCCCCGGCGTGGCGCTTGGGCTGGCCTCGGGGAGGAGCCCCGCGCTGGCGGGTTTGCTTTCCCCGGTCATCAACGGGGTACGCGCCGTGCCGGGCATAAGCTGGCTGCCGCTGGCGCTGCTGTGGCTCGGTATCGGATTCCGGGCCACGGTATTCCTGATCGCTTTGGCGGGGTTCTTTCCGGCCTACCTCAACGCGGCGGCCGGGGCGGCCTCCGTCCCTCCGGTGCTCATCCGGGCGGGGCGGATGCTCGGTTTCGGGCGGCGGGCGGTTTTCTTCCGGGTGGTGATCCCCTCCGCCATGCCGCAGATACGGACGGGGCTGCGGGTGGCGCTCGGCATGAGTTTTTCGTATCTGGTGCTCGGCGAACTGACGGGCGTCCCGGACGGCCTCGGCGCGATGATCATGGACGCGCGGCTGGCCGGGCGTGTGGATCTGCTGGTTTCGGGCATCATCCTGATTGCGCTGGTGGGGTGGTTATGCGACGTGCTGCTGATGAAGGTGCTTTCGGCTGCCTCCGTGAGCCTGAGGCGGCAATGACGCCTTTTTTCGCCTGTTCGGGGATATGGAAATCCTTCCGCAGGGATGGCGAACCCCGGCTCGTGCTGCCGGACGTGTCAGTTGCCATCCCTCGCGGCGGCGTGCTGGCGCTGATCGGGGCGTCGGGATGCGGCAAGACGACGCTGCTGAATATTCTCGCTGGGTTCGATGCGCCCGACGCGGGCACGGTGACGCTGGAGGGAAGGCCCTGCGGCGGCCCCGGCCCGGATCGGGCGGTGGTGTTTCAGGAACCCGCACTGTTCCCGTGGCTGACGGCGTTGGAAAATGTGGAGATCGGGCTTGAGGCCGCCGGGGTTCCGTCCGCCGCCCGGCGTGCGCGGGCCCTCGACATGCTGGCGCTGACCGGGCTTTCGGGCCGGGAGAACCAGATCCCCGCCGAGCTTTCCGGCGGACAGAAACAGCGGGTATCGCTGGCCCGGGTGCTGGCCTTGTCGCCGCCCGTTCTGCTTATGGACGAACCGTTCGCTGCGCTGGATTCCATCACGCGGGGCCAGATGCAGTCGTTGTTGATGTCTCTGCATAAACGTATCGGGATGGGGATTATCCTTGTGACGCACGATGTGGAGGAGGCGCTGCTGCTTGCGGATGAGGTGTGCGTCATGGCTCCGGGGCGCGGCATCGTGGCAACCCACCGTGTGGAGGCCCCCCGATCAGGTGATGTTTCCGATTGGAAACATCTTCGGGAGTTGAAGGCCATATTACGGTGGAGCATGGGAGAGCAGGGCGGTTCCGCTTTGCCGTCGTGAGGAAGCTGCATAGGCAGTG
>USCL01000186.1 GCA_900553145.1 uncultured Desulfovibrio sp. | reverse complement strand
CGGGGAAGGGAGGGAGAACCTTTTTTCCAGAAAGGTTCTCCCTCCCTTCCCCGGTTTTCCTCCTCAAAAAATAACGCGCCCGACACTCAAGGGGAACCTTTTGCAATCACGCGTAAAAACGCTATGATAGCTGATGCCGTGCGGCAGATCCCCGAGATGAGGCATTGCGCTGCGGACGAAGACAGCGTACGGAGACGCGAAATCCTTTTGCCCCAGAACCGCCCCATGACCGAAGAACGCGAACCAGCCTCCCCTCAGACGCCCGACACGGATCAGGCGGCGCACCAGCGGCCCCCGCAGGCTTCGCTGGCACGCCGTTATATGGGCAAACTGCTGGCGAACATCGCCACAGTGCCCGTCTATCTGATCATGGAAGCCGTGCTCCCGCGCGCGCTCGGGCCGCAGGTCTATGGGAATTTCAACTTCTCCATCAGCGTCTTTACGCAGCTCACCGGCTTTCTGGACATGGGCACGTCCACCTGCTTTTACAACGCCCTGTCCCGGCGGCAGTACGAAATGCCGCTCGTCGCCTTTTACGGTCGGGTTTCGGCGCTGGTGTTCCTCGTCACCATGCTTGCGGGCGCGTTCCTGCTCATACCGGAACTCGGGAACATGCTCTTGCCCGATGTGCCGCTCTGGTACGCGCCGCTGGCGGCTTTCTATGGCTTCCTGCTGTGGGGGACGCGCGTCGTGCGCTCCATGAACGACGCCCTCGGCCTGACCGTGCCCGGCGAACTCCTGCGGAGCGGGGTCAACCTGCTCGGGGCCATCATCATTCTGGCGCTGTTCTGGCTCGGCATCCTCAACGCGGGTAGCCTGTTCGGGCTGCAATACCTCATGATGGGCAGCATCGTGATCGGGTGCCTCGTCATCATGCGGCGCTCATGGGCGCATATTGACCTGAGCCTCACCCGTGACCAGCGCCTCTCCTATACGCGCGAATTTTCCGACTACAGCATGCCGCTGTTCGTGCAGGCGCTGCTCTCGGCGCTGGCCCTTTCCGCCGAACGCTGGGTGCTCCAATGGTTCGACGGCAGCACGCAGCAGGGCTATTTCGCGCTTTCGCAGCGTGTCAGCGCCGCCTGCTTCCTCTTCGTATCGGCCATGACCCCGCTGATCATGCGCGAACTCGCCATCGCATGGGGCAAGGACGACCGCGAGCACATGGGGCACCTGCTGACGCGGTTCGCGCCGCTCCTGTTCGGCATTGCGGCATGGTTCTCCTGCTTCACCGCCGTGGAAGCTTCCGTGCTCGTGCATATCTTCGGCGGCGCAGAGTTCGCCGCGGCACTCGTCCCCGTACAGATTATGGCATTGTACCCCGCCCATCAGGCTTACGGGCAGCTGGCAAGCTCCGTCTTCCACGCCACCGGGAAAACCAAAGTGCTGCGGAACCTCGCCTTTATCGAGCACTTCGGAGGCTTCCTCCTCGTATGGCTGCTGGTCGCGCCGCAGGACATGCTCGGCATGGGGCTCGGGGCGACGGGGCTTGCCCTCAAGACCGTGACCACCCAGTTCATCATGGTCAACCTGCTGTTCTGGATGGCTTCACGCCTCATCCCTCTGAACTTCTTCCGGAACCTGATGTTGCAAGGGCTCATCCTCGGCTCGCTCCTCGGGATCGCATGGGTCTGCAAGCAGGCGACCGGGATCTATTTCACGGATGATTCCCATCAGGTCATCCGCTTCTTCCTCTCAGGCATCCTCTACTCCTTCATGTCCCTCGGGCTCGTCGTCACCTTCCCGTGGCTGTTCGGCTGCTCATGGCAGGATTTCCGGGAAATGATGATCCGCCTGCGCCTGATTAAGAAAAAAACCTGAAAAAGCGCATACCATAAAAAAGAGCCTTGCAGCACCACCGCAAGGCTCCCGTTTTATGTTCCCATCGGATAATCCCCAAGCAAAACGCCCCAATACCCTTCGGCCCTCCGCATCCCTCCGGCAGGCTCTCCTGCCGCGCGGCCTCCCCGCCAGCCGAAAGTCTTTGGGGAAGATGGTGAGGGGTTCGGGGAAGGGGCTTCAGAAAGGCCCCCCTTCCCCTCACCGCTTCTCAATCTCTTCCAATATCCATTCCACAGCGGCCCCGAAATCCGCGGCAACGACGCGCCGGGGCGTCCCCGGAACCTCGACGGCACCGGAACCGGGCACGGGATACCCGGCCTTCCGGGCGTGATCCGCGCCTTTTCCGCTCAAGACGAGCAGCCCGGCGGACACCCCCGCATGGGCGGCGAACCCCAGATCGTCCAGCTTGTCCCCGATCATGAACGTCGTCTCGGGCACAAGCCCGTGCCGGGCGCGAAGCACGTCAAACATGCCCGGAAGAGGCTTGCGGCAAAAGCAGGCCTCCTCCGGTGCATGCGGGCACCAGACCGCATCCGTAAAGCGCACGCCGTACGGTTCCAAGAGTTCTTCAAGCCGCTTCTGGCACGCTATGACAGCCTCTTCGGTAAAATATCCCCGGCCCACGCCGGATTGGTTGGACACCATAAAAAGCGGGTGCCCGGCCTGAACAAGGCGGGACAATGCCGTGCCGACGCCGGGCAGAAGGGCAACGCCGGACGGATCAGATAAATAATGCCTGTCCTCAATGAGCGTGCCGTCCCGGTCGAGAAGCACCGCGCAGGAAACCGACATAAAAAACCTCCGAAAAAAATGACGGGGCAATAACCCAAAAGAACACGGAAACGTTACGAAAATCAAGCCTTCGGAACCCATAAAACCGCGATTCCTCCTTGACACGCTGTACATCTTCCTGCAAAAGAGGACGCTTAGAATATGGAGGAGAGGAACGGCGCGCAAGGGAAAGATAGCGTGTTTTTCCTTATGCGGTTTGCCGCCGCGGAACATTTGCAACATCTGGAGGAGCTGTCGGTATGATCCGTCTTTTCAGTGCGACCCTGTTGTCCCTGCTCTTGTGTGCTTCTCTGGCCTATGCCGCCGAAAAACCCCTCATCGTGGCTTCCGACGCGACGTGGCCCCCCATTGAAATGCTTGACGAAAACAAGAACGTCGTCGGGTATTCCATTGACTATCTGAAAGCCGTCGCCAAAGAAGCCGGTCTGGACGTCGAATTCCGCAACACCGCGTGGGACGGCATTTTCGCCGCGCTGGAATCCCGTCAGGCCGACATCATCGCCTCTTCCGTGACCATCACCGACAAGCGCAAGAAGGCCATGGGCTTCTCTGATCCGTACTGCGAAATCCGCCAGGCAGTCGTGGTTCCCGCCGCTTCGACCCTCAAGAGCCTGAAGGAACTGGACGGCAAGAAGGTCGGCGGCCAGATCGGCACCACCGGCCTCGTGGAAACCCTGCCCAAGGTCAAGTCCAAGGCTGTCGTCAAGACGTACGACGAAGTGGGCCTCGCCCTCGAAGACCTCGCCAAGGGCACCATCGACGCCGTGATCTGCGACGATCCGGTCGCGAAGTTCTACGCCAACAAGAAGCAGGAATACGCGGGCAAGCTCAAGGTTGCCTTCATCACCGACGATGTGGAATACTATGGCTTCGCCGTCCGCAAGTCGGATACCGAGCTTGTGAAGAAGCTCAATGAAGGCATCAAGGCCGTGAAGGAAAAGGGTATCGACAAGCAGGTCGTCGAGAAGTGGATCGGCAAATAACCAGCCGGAACCTTCACCCTTAATCGTCCTGTTGCGATTTTATGTCGGCAGGGGAGCCCTCTCCCCTGCCGCCCGTTTGGTAAGGCCCCTGTTTTCGCGCGCCGCATGGGGCGCGCCGCAACTTGCAAGGCCCACGATCGCGGCGTGCGCATCTGATGCGTCGTTTGCCGGAGCCTGACACATTTAGGAATACATATGAACAACGCTCCCAACATTCGCATTGAGGTTACGGAGGGTGCGCAAATCCCTGATCCGAGGGATCGCCGTCTCCTCAATGCTTGGACATTAGCGTTCTGCGTTGCCGTGGTGGCGCTCATCACCCTCTGCGCCACGCAGCCGGAACCCTATCTGGAAATCGTCAAATTCCTTCCCGACGGCCTGCTCATCACGTTTGAGGTGACCATCCTCTCCCTGCTCTGCACGCTGCCCATCGGGCTGCTCACGGGCCTCGGGCGTCTGTCGCGCAATCCCGTCATCAATCTGATCGCATCGACCTACGTGGAAATCATCCGCGGCGTGCCGCTGCTCGTTCAGCTTTTTTATATCTACTATGCCCTCGGCCGCATCATTCAGGTTCCGCCCATGGTGTCGGCGGTCATCGCCATCAGCTTCTGCTATGGCGCATACATGGGCGAAGTGTTCCGCGCGGGCATCCTCTCCGTCCCCAAAGGGCAGACCGAAGCCGCCCGCTCGCTCGGCTTCAACCGCTTCCAGACCATGACGCTCGTCATCCTCCCGCAGGCCATGCGCACCATCCTGCCGCCCATCGGCAACGAATGCATCGCCATGCTCAAGGACACCTCGCTGGTCTCCATCATCGCCGTGGCCGACCTGCTGCGCCGCGGACGCGAATTCGCTTCGCAGACCTTCGACTATTTCGAGACCTATACGGTCATCGCCCTCGTATACCTCATCATCACCCTGCTGCTCTCCAAAGGCGTGAGCATGATGGAAGGGAGACTCACCTACTATGACCGCGACAGAAAGTAACGCAGCCCCCATCATCAGCATCCAGAACGTGTGGAAGTTCTTCGGGCAGCTCACCGCGCTGCACGATGTCAGCTTCGACGTGCAGCCCGGCGAACGCGTCGTCATCATCGGGCCCTCCGGGTCCGGCAAATCGACGCTGCTGCGCTCCATCAACCGTCTGGAAGTCGTCGACAAGGGCACTATCCTTGTCGAAGGGAACGACATCAACGCCCCTGAGAACGATATCAACAAGATCCGTCAGGATCTGGGCATGGTGTTCCAAAGCTTCAACCTGTTCCCGCACAAGACGGTGCTCCAGAACCTGACCATGGCGCCCATGAAGCTCCGCCACATTTCCAAGCACGAAGCCGAGGAGCGTGCGCTCCAGCTGCTCAAGAAGGTGGGCCTGTCCGAGAAGGTCAACGTCTACCCGAGCATGCTTTCCGGCGGCCAGCAGCAGCGCGTCGCCATTGCCCGCGCGCTTGCCATGCAGCCCAACATCATGCTGTTCGACGAACCCACGTCGGCGCTTGACCCTGAAATGATCGGCGAAGTGCTCGACGTCATGGTCAAGCTGGCGCAGGAAGGCATGACGATGGTATGCGTCACTCACGAAATGGGCTTTGCCCGCGAAGTGGCCGACCGCATCGTGTTCATGGATCAGGGCCAAATCCTCGAAATGGCGCCTCCGGCGAAGTTCTTCTCCAATCCCGAACATCCCCGCCTGCAGCAGTTCCTCAAGCAGATCCTGTAAAAATATATTGGAGGGGGAAGGGGAACCGTTTGTCCCCTTCATGGGGATTCTCCAGAAAGGTTTCCCTCCTCCCTCCAATTCCATTCAATCCCGCTCCCCCCTAAAACATGCCAATCTTGCCCAACGCCTCCCGGGCGATTTCGCGGCAGACGGGATCTTCGTCGCGCAGACCGGCCTGAAGCGGGCCCCGGGCCTTGGGCGCAAGATCGGGCCGGGCCAAGGCGAAACGCTCCACAGCCCGGAAGCAGGAACGCCGCAACACGTCGTTGTCACAAAAGTTGTCCTCCTTGCCCGTGTTGGTGATGTAGGAATTGAGGATGGGATGAAACTCGTCCCCGAGACGGCGGTTCTGGGCGAGGATCTCGGCAAAGGCTTCGGGAATCCCCCAGCCGATGTTGCCGGACTCTTCATTCATATGCCACATCAGACGCCGGATGACGTTGCGGGCCTCTTCAATATGTTCATCGGCCATGCGGGACACGGCCTTCCCGAGAACCGAAGCCGCGCGATCGGTCGCCTCGCCGCCAAGAGGCAGGCAGGAAAACAAGGGGCCCACCAGCTCGCGGGCGGGGACTTCGTCCAGTTCCTTGGCAAAATCAGCCCAGCCCGGCTCTTGCAGCCGGGTGCGGATCGTTGTCTTCAAAGTTCGGAAACGTGGCTGCATGAAAAATACCTCATCGTTTTTGCGGAGTATGCACCCAAAAAACGGGTGCGGCAACGCGGGCGGGCCCCGCATCCCGTCGCGTTTTTTTCATCCCGCAGTTGCAATTCTTCTCTTGAAGGAATAAATCGTTCAAGCCGTTCGGCAAGATCCTCACAGGTTTCGGTGTCGTGTTCTGTCTGAGCTTGACTCTCCGAAGCTGAGAAGGTATACCCCACTGATCTACGTTCCCAAGGAGAGTTTCCATGAAAAGAACTTATCAGCCCAGCAAGATCAAGAGAGCGCGGACTCACGGTTTCCGTGAACGCATGAGCACCGCCAGCGGCCGCGCCATCATCCGCCGCCGCCGCGCCAAGGGGCGTAAACAATTAGCTGTTTAACCCGGCCTCGTCGGCATCGACTGCTCCGGCGGCCCGACTTCACACTCTGTTATGATGAGGGCCGCCGTTTCTTTTCCAAACACTTCGTCGTGTTTGTTCGTTTTCGTGCATCCGGTGATCCGTGGCGCGTCGGTATGGCCGTCACCAAGAAAATCGGAACGGCAGTCATGCGGAATCGTGTCAAACGGGTGCTCCGGGAATGCTTCCGGCTGCATCAGGCCCTACTGCCTCCGGCTGTGGATCTTGTGATCGTGCCAAAGCGCCACCTCAAACCTGAACAGCTCGATCTCGCTGCCGCAACCCGCGAATTCCTTCCCTTGATGAAGGAAATCGGCGGGTATGTTGTGTTGCGCCGCGAACAAAACGCCTGCCCCGATACCTCCCGCGACGGAATCGCCGCACCCGGCGGGCTCGAACCCGAAACGGCTTCCGGAGTCAAGGCGTGAAACGCCTCTCGCTGCGTCGTCTGGCGGTCCTGCCTATCCGTCTCTATCAGTGGACGCTGTCTCCCGTGCTTCCACCTTCCTGCCGTTACCATCCCACTTGTTCAGCCTATGCCATAGAGGCTGTGCTGACCCACGGCATTTTCAAGGGCAGTTGGCTCGCCTTGCGGCGCATCCTTCGTTGTCACCCCTGGTCTTCGGGAGGCTATGATCCCGTACCTCCCCCACATTCTTCCTCTTTCAGCCATCAGGAGCAACTGGATCATCATGGACGATAAACGTACTTTTCTGGCCATCGCCCTGGCAATCGCCGTTCTTTTGGCGTGGACACCGCTGGCCGAGCACATGGGCTGGGTCCAGCCCCAGCAGCGCCCCGCAGCCACTCAGGAAGCAGCCCCCGCGCCCGCCCCGGCGGCGCAGAATGCGATCGCGCCCGCTTCCTCCCTGCCCGTGTTCACGCCTTCGGCCGGTACCGAAGTCAAGGTGGAAACCCCGCTCTATTCCGCCGTCATCTATACCGGCGGCGGCATCCTCCGCTCCTTTACGCTGAAGCATTACGACGAAACCATCAAGGCCGACTCTCCCAAGGTCAACCTTATCTCGCCTGAAGCGGCCCAGACCGCTCCCCTCGGCCTGACCGTCAACGGCCAGCCCTCTTGGAGCACCGGCCAGTGGTCCTTCCAGGGCTCCGACCTGAACCTCAAGGCCGGGGAACAGGGCAGCCTGACCTTCACCGGCATCGTCGACGGCGTGCGCGTTACCCGCGTCATCAGCTTCAACGCCGACAACTACCTGCTGAGCGAAAACGTCCTGGTGGGCTCCGCCGACCAGTCCCCCCGCTCCGTCCGCCTCGGCTTCACGGTCGCCGCCACGCCGTTCAGCAACGGCAAGTATGACCCCACCCGCCTCGCATGGGACGCCAACGAAAGCTTCAAGGAAGAAACGAGCGCGAGCACGCTCGCCGAAAAGGGCATCATCGAGCAGGGCGTCTTCAACTGAGCCGGCGTCA